>CAUUQE010000085.1:0-10702 GCA_963547065.1 uncultured Prevotella sp.
TATTTGGCAAACCTCTGCAAAAAGGTGTACATGATAGTGCGCAAAAACTACCTGCGTGCTTCCGACGTAATGCGCCAACGGGTAGAGAACAAAGACAATATAGAAATTCTGTATGAGCACAATACACTCGGTCTTTATGGCGAAAATGGTGTGGAAGGCGCACATCTCGTCAAACGTAAGGGTGAGGCAGATGAGCAGAAATACGACCTTCCGATAGACGGATTCTTCCTTGCTATCGGTCATAAACCCAACACCGACGTGTTCAAGGAGTGGCTCGATCTCGACGAAACCGGCTACATCAAGACCGAAAACGGTACACCCCGTACCAAGATTAAAGGCGTTTATGCAGCCGGGGATTGTGCAGACTCCATTTACAGACAGGCCATCGTTGCAGCCGGAAGTGGCTGTATGGCTGCCTTAGAAGCAGAACGTTACTTGGGAACCATCGGAAAATAGTAGTCTCACATCACCCGCTTCGGCACTTAAAACCTATACGTCAAGTATAACGGCACGGTATCACACCGCCCGTTGGGCTTGGCCTTTTTGCGTTAATAACAATCCCACGAACGTTAAAAGCCCATTAAGCATCAGCAGTTCATAGCCGAACTTGTAGCCCGTGAGCGCCGATGTAGCCGTGTCGATGGCATAACATATCAATGGCGAAGCCACAGCTATGTAAGGCACAAAGGCATCATTCGCGACTCGTTTGGTCAACAGACCGAAGGCAAACAGGCCGAGCAGCGGACCGTAAGTATAAGAACACATAATATAAATGGCATCGATAACACTGGTAGAATTAATCATTCTGAACAACAGAATGAAGAGAACGAATACCAAAGCCATGCATATATGCGCCCGTTTACGCAGTTTTTCATCGTCTGCACGTTCGCACAAGTCCACGCAATAGCTCGTTGTAAGTGCGGTAAGAGCCGAATCGGCGCTCGAAAACGATGCGGCTACGATGCCTATAGTAAAGAAGATAACCACGATGTTGCCCAACCTACCGGTGGCAGTAAACATAGGCAACAAGTCGTCTCCCTGTATGGAAAGAGGATCAATGCCTTGTTTTTGCGCCAAAAGCACAAGCAATATACCCAATACCATAAACAATAAATTAGCCGGAACGAATGCAAAACCGTAGGTACACATATCCTTTTGTGCCTCGCAGAGCGACTTGCAAGTAAGGTTCTTCTGCATCATATCCTGATCCAATCCCGTCATTACGATCACTATAAATATACCGCTAAGGAATTGTTTCCAAAAATTTTGTCGCGAAAACCAGTCATCGAACACGAACATACGGCTGTACGACTGCACCCTCACCGTATCTATAGCTTCTCCGAAACTCATCCCAAGCGCATTGATCACATGGAATATGATCAATATAAGTACCGTAAACATGCAAAAGGTTTGGAAAGAATCCGTCCAAACAAGCGTTTTAATGCCTCCCCTACGTGTATATAACCATATCAGCAGTACCATACATATCACCGTTACGGGGAATGGAATGCCAACATCATCGAACACAAAATGCTGTAAAATAATGCATACGATGTAGAACCGAACCGCTGCACCCGTCATTTTCGATAGCAGAAAGAACGAAGCACCCGTTTTGTACGACCGACGACCGAGCCTTCTCTGCAAATAAGAATAAATGGTAGTGAGATTAAGTCGGTAATATACCGGCAACAGAAAGAATGCAACGGCGAAATAACCGAATATGAAACCGATGCAAGTCTGCATGTATGTCATGTCTGTTTTCAGCACCATGCCGGGTACGGATACGAAAGTAACGCCCGAAACAGATGCTCCGACCATGCCGAAAGCTACCATATACCACGGCGAACGGCGGTTCGCACGGTAAAAGGAATCATTGTTTGCCTTGCGAGAAGTTAGCTTACTAAACACCAAAAGTAAGCAAAAGTAAACTAACACCGTTGTTATTATTACCATAATGGTTGCAAAAATAGCAAAATTATGCCTATTAATCCCCCACCGTTAGAGTTTTTTCGTACCTTTGCAAGCAGGATTTATAACTTTTAAACCAACTAAAATGAGCAGACAAAAAAAATTCATACTGCAAGAAAACGAACTGCCTACACAATGGTATAACATACAGGCAGACATGGTAAACAAACCTTTACCGCCATTAAATCCTACAACTCGCCACCCTCTCACAGCCGACGACCTGTCTCACATCTTCAGTCAAGAGTGCTCAAAACAAGAACTCGACACCGAACATGCATGGATCGATATCCCTGAAGAGGTGCTCGACAAGTACAAATACTACCGTTCAACGCCGCTCGTTCGCGCTTTTGCGTTGGAAGAAGCACTAGATACGCCCGCTCACATCTACTTCAAGAACGAAAGCACCAACCCTTTAGGCTCGCATAAAATCAATTCAGCCATCCCGCAGTGCTACTATTGCAAGCAAGAAGGTATCACCAACGTAACTACAGAGACCGGTGCAGGCCAGTGGGGAGCGGCATTAAGCTACGCTGCAAGCGTATTCGGACTCTCCGCAGCCGTATACCAAGTAAAGATAAGCATGCAGCAAAAGCCTTACAGAAGTAGCATTATGCGCACTTTCGGGGCCGAGGTAACAGGCTCTCCCTCTATGTCTACCCGTGCCGGAAAGGACATTATAACCCATGATCCCACGCATCCCGGCTCGCTCGGAACGGCCATTTCGGAGGCCATAGAGCTCGCTACAACCACCCCACACTGTAAATATACGCTCGGTTCGGTACTGAACCATGTGGCATTGCACCAAACCATAATCGGCTTAGAGGCTGAAAAACAAATGGAAATGACAGGCGAATACCCCGACAAGGTGATAGCTTGTTTCGGCGGAGGCAGCAACTTTGGCGGTATCGCATTCCCCTTTATGCGCCACAATATATTAGACGGAAAGGAGACAGAGTTCATTGCAGCAGAGCCGTCGAGCTGTCCTAAACTCACCAGAGGTGTGTTTCAATACGACTTTGGCGACGAGGCAGGCTATACGCCCCTACTGCCTATGTACACTCTTGGCCACGATTTCAAGCCCGCCAATATTCATGCAGGCGGCTTGCGTTACCATGGTGCCGGCGTTATCATTAGCCAGTTGATCAAAGACAAAATCATGCATGGCATCGATATTCCGCAACTTGAGACCTTTGAAGCCGGCATGCTCTTCGCACGTACCGAAGGTATTATCCCTGCCCCCGAAAGCTGTCATGCCATTGCAGCTACCATCCGTGAGGCGCAGAAGTGCAAAGAAGAAGGACTGGAAAAGGTAATACTGTTCAATCTCAGCGGACATGGACTTATCGACATGACTGCCTACGACAACTACATCAACGGCGATCTGCGCAATTACACACTGACCGACGACGATATACAAAAGAGTTTGAAAGACATTCCACATATTTTATAACGAGAAGAGAGGAGGGATAGGACTCCTCCTTGTTCTCTCCAAAAAGAAAAGAGATACACTGCATTATAAGGACTTAACTCATCTAAGTTCTTTTTTCATGCCCTCTATTCCAAACAGATTATACATCTATCCCCCTTACATCATAAGCTTAAAACACTCAGACGGCATATCTAAGAAACACGCATATAATATCTTGTTCATAAAGAAATTACATAAAAAGTGTTTACAATACGGCTCTCCTCCTAACAAATGAGCAGGGGAGACTCTCCACCATCCTCTTTCATCACAATAATCTGCCGAATATAATTACATATTTTGGTCTAAAATCTTATTACATACCATTTTTATTCGTATATTTGCAAATGTAAATACCGATGATACTGATATGAAAGCACATGCCCGTCTCATCCATCGATTATCCGCAGGAAGACCTCACAAGTTGGTCTCATTATAACATAATCGCTTCAAATAACGAAAGATATGAAATTATTTCGGTTCAACAACTTTTCTAAAGAAGAGACTTTGAAGAAAAAAGTACATGCTATTATCGACGAAATCAAAAGGTGTACGGTTGCTGATTGTTACAAAATAACTGTCGACAAAGGCCGTATATCGGCATTGACCGATAGCAAATTGGGCGGTTTGCCCTATTGGGACAACACGAAAGAATACCCCACAGACGAGGAAGGGCGCCGGATGTTCTTGCTCATACAAATCAACTTCGGGCAGATACCTACCCGCTCTATCCTGCCCGAACAAGGCATTTTGCAGGTGTTCTTATCCACTTCAAACAAGTATTACGGGGCAGATTTCGATTGTCCGGACGTACAGAAAGATTTTAAAGTGATATACCATGAGCACGTAGACAACAGCATTACGCCCGACAAGGTTTCGGCCTTGGGCTTTCCGGTGAACACTCAAGCAAACGTGGTTGAATATACTCCCTGCGATAAAGAGGTTGCCTTGAACATCAAGCCGGCACACATGAGCATGACGACAGACGACAAACGCTTCGTTACCGCGTTCGCACAAGCAGTGAAAGACCTGTATGGAGAGCAGATAGACACGCAGGATGAAGACGGAATAAGCATTATAAGCGAGTATTTCGGCGATGATGAAAAGTGCACGGATTATTTCTTCGATGCCTTTTACAACGAGCACCATCTGCTCTTGGGCTACCCATCGTTTACGCAATACGATCCGCGCGAAGACCTTGAATATTACGACACACTGCTCTTGCAGCTCGTTTCAGACGATGCAGCCAATATGATGTGGGGCGATGCAGGTGTCGGTAATTTCTTTATCAACAGTGAGGCATTGCGCCGAAAAGACTTCTCTAAGGTGCTTTACACATGGGACTGCGGATAATATGCAATACAGGGAGGCACAATACTGTGTCGGTGTTACAGCGCAATGCCTGCCCGCTATAATAGATATTCACAACGCAATGCTACGTTCTATGGTTGCTCATGCGCCTGCAGCAAGTACATTTTTCCGGACTGAAATATTGTCCGATACTTAAATAATCATTAATTTTGCAACCGAACATATAGTTTATATTTATGGAATCTTTTATCGGCATACTTGTTCTTTTACTCTTCGGAGTGCCCCTTTTGTTGTGGCTTCGTCTTGAAAGTCGTTTTAACAAGATCATCGAGAGCTTGGAATTGTTGGATTACAGGCAACGAAGATTAAAGAAATTACTCGAAAATATGCAGAATAAAGAGACCGCAGAGCCTCGACAAGAAAAGCATCCGGCACCGACAATTGATGAGCCTAAGCCTGAAGAGAAGCCGACAGAAGCGGTTGTTCCCGTGGTTCAAGCAGAAGAAGTGCACGAACCTGTGGTTAAAATACCCGTAACGCAAATTGCCGAAGAACACGCAGAAACAACGGAAGAGCCTGTACCTGTTAAAGAAGAATTACAGGAAAAGGCCATTCTGCAAAGCATTGAGACACCAACAGAGGCAGAGCCTGCGACAGCCAAAGAGCACAAGAAGTTTGCATACAGCGAACCGCTATACGAAAAAGAAACCCGCAATTTCAATTACGAAAAGTTCATCGGCGAGAATCTTTTCGGCAAGATTGGCATCTTGGTCTTTATCATCGGCATAGGTTTCTTTGTGAAATACGCCATCGACAAAAACTGGATAAACGAGGTAGCCCGCACTGTTCTGGGCTTTGCAACAGGATGCGGCATGCTTATTCTGGCCGAACGTCTGCACAAACGCTACCGTGCATTCAGCTCGTTGCTGGCAGGCGGCGCCTTTGGAGTGTTCTATCTCACCGTTGCGATCGCCTTCCATTACTATCATCTGTTCTCTCAAACGTCGGCATTCGTTACGCTTATCTGCATCACGCTGTTCATGTCGGGCGTTTCTATCCTATACGACAGGAGCGAACTTGCCGTTACTGCGCTCGTCGGAGGGTTCATTGCGCCGTTCATTATCAGCACCGGAACGAGCGATATCGTTACGCTTTACACCTATATAAGTATTCTCAATCTCGGCATGTTCGCCCTCGCAATATACAAAAAGTGGGGCGGTTTGCCCGTCATTGCGTTTGCATTCACTTATATTATCATAGGCCTGACGGTACTCAACGATGGAACCGCTAACCCCACACCGTCTCTGCCGGCACAGATGACATGCTTCACAACGCTATTTTTCCTGATATTCCAGCTACCCGTATTCTACATATTGAAGTCTGAGAGCACACCTCGGATGAACAAATGGCTTATGTGTGTGATTGTTGGCAATAGTTTTCTTTACTTTCTTTTCGGCAGTTTTTTCGTACATGGCTTACTGTTCGACTTCGAAGCAGGGGCTCTTGTAAACCTTTTCATAGCAGCGGTAAACCTCGCGTTGTATCTGTATCTGCGCATCAAACCCAATGTTTATGCCCCTTTGAACAGTGCTCTATTGGCCTTGACCATTACGTTCATCTCCATTACTCCGCCTGTTCTATTCCGCGGTTCCACTTTCCTAATCATCTGGGCAGCCGAGTCTGTGGTACTTTTATGGCTTTATATCAAGGCTAAGAGTAGGGTTTACGAGGTAGGGGCTATGGTAATGGCAGCCCTTACACTACTGTATTATTTCACTTCCGGTACATATGAGTACGGCTCGGCAGAAGGTACAACCGTACCACTGTTCCTGAATGCCGACTTTTCTACAAGTATTTTCGTAAGTCTGGCGATACTCGTATTTGCCGTACTTATGCATCGTTTCAAAAATATCTTTACCGAGCAGAGCCGTTTCCTCGTCTACACGCCTTATAATGCGATTATGTTCGGCGCAGGTATCTTTATCGCAATCAATGCATTTATCAACGAGTTCGGAGCCCGATTGAATGGAGATACAGCTATCGCAGCCGACTTCTTAGCCACCTCCACGATATTTGCCGCGAGTACGGTAGCACTGCGTAACCGCTTTAAACTTGCCGATTTCAAGCAATGGTATGCTGCCATGGGCGGCTTTATCACATTGTTATATATGTATTGTATATGGTTGTTTCCTGAAAAAAGAGAATACACGTCGACTTTTCTGCTTTGGTTGACAACCGCTGTTATCGTATTCAACCTGTGGTATATTATACGCGGATTTTTGAAAATCGACTGGTATCGCAACGAATTATATACCTACTTCTCCGTGCTTGCCACACTTGTATGGGTATCGGCAGCAAGGTTTTTACTTCTTTCGCTCGGCTTCTACAGCTTCAGCGCAGGCTTCTCGCTGTCGTTAGGCACGGCGGCTTTCATCCTTATGTGTCTTGGCATGCGCATTCATAGCAAACCAATCCGCATCGTGAGCCTTGCGGAATTCGGCATCGTATTGATAAAACTGGTGCTCATAGACGTATGGACGATGCAGGCGGTGGGCAAGATTATCGTCTTTATCAGTCTCGGAGTCATCCTCCTTACCTTGTCTTTTCTGTATCAGAAACTCAAGAATGTGCTCTTCGGAGAGGTGCCGGAAGAGAAAGAAGAATAGCATAAAGACGTATGAAAAAGTACAGGAAAAATATTTAGAATGCGGAAGAAATGGCGCACGAGCCTACGGTTTCCTCATATACTAATGTCCCCCGTGCGCCCAAGAGCCATTATCTTCCGCGACCGTATGCCGCGGAAATGAAATACGCTTTTGCCTCCTTGTGTATCGACAGGGCAGCAAAAATTATGAGATGTACACCCTCTATTATTTTTGTTCCATATCACGAAGCACCCGAACAGCCTCCTCTACGCTCGTTACATCGTTCACATGCATAAGACGACGCCCCTTTATTTCCTTTAAATCACAACGACGCGGGTTTCTTGCAACATAGTTCAAAACTTTCTCGAAAGCTATACTGCGGTAATAAGCACTCTCTGTATTGCTCACGAACTGCATGCTCATGCGCCCCTGACGCAACATGATTTTCTCACACCCCAAGCGTTTACCCAACCTACGCAAGGCAACTACGTACAGCAGTTCTTCACCTTCGCGCGGTACACTGCCGAAACGATCGATCAATCTACGGCGATAAGCGTCGAGTTCCGTATCGTCCTCTATATTGTCGAGTTCCCTGTAAAGCAACATTCGCTCACTGCTACCGGGCACATAAGTATCGGGAAAATACATATCAAGGTCGCTCTCTATGGCACAGTCTTCTACAAAATCATCGCCCGTAAGCACTTTTCCCTGTGCCATCTCTTCGGCATACATGTCTTGAAACTCATCATTTTTCAACTCCGTTACCGCCTGATTTAATATTTTCTGATATGTTTCGTAGCCCAAGTCTTCCATAAATCCACTTTGTTCCGCACCAAGTAAATTACCTGCACCGCGTATATCGAGGTCTTGCATGGCAAGGTTGAAACCGCTGCCCAAATCTGAGAACGTTTCAAGAGCCTCTAAACGATGGCGAGCTTCGGGCGTGAGAACGCTCTTAGGCGGCGCAAGGAGATAACAAAAGGCTTTGCGGTTGGAGCGTCCGACGCGTCCCCGCATCTGATGGAGGTCACTTAAACCGAAACGATGTGCATCATTTATTATAATCGTGTTGGCGTTCGGAATATCAATACCGTTCTCTACGATGGTGGTAGAAAGCAATACGTCGTAATCATAGTTAATGAATCCCATAATTATACGCTCCAGCTCATCGGGCGACATCTGCCCATGAGCGATGGCAACACGACAATCAGGCACGTGTTTATGAATAAGATTGGCTATTTCGGGCAGGTTGCTGATGCGATCGCTCACAAAGAATACCTGTCCGTTACGACTCATCTCGAAATTGATAGCATCGGCAATAACTTCATGACCATAGGTAGACAATTCAGTATGAATAGGATAACGATTGGGTGGAGGCGTACGCATAATGCTCATATCGCGTGCTCCCATGAGTGAAAACTGCAATGTGCGAGGTATCGGTGTGGCCGACATGGTGAGCGTATCCACATTGCTTTGCAGTTTACGAAGTCTTTCTTTCGTAGATACACCAAACTTCTGTTCCTCGTCGATGATCAATAATCCGAGATCATGCCATTTCACCGTCTTGCCTATGAGTTTGTGGGTTCCTACGAGGATATCTATTTTTCCGGTTTCGAGATCGGCAAGTATCTGCTTCGTTTGCTTGGCACTGCGGGCACGAGAGAGGTAATCTACACGCACGGGAAAGTCTTTTAACCGGTTGCGAAACGTTTGATAATGCTGAAAGGCAAGCACCGTAGTAGGCACAAGTACAGCAACTTGCTTACCATCATATGCTGCCTTGAAAGCTGCACGCACCGCTACTTCGGTCTTACCGAAGCCTACATCTCCGCATATAAGTCGATCCATCGGGCGTAAGCTCTCCATATCGGCCTTCACTTCCTGCGTTGCTTTCAACTGATCTGACGTATCTTCGTAAAGAAAACTTGCTTCCAGCTCGTGTTGCATGAACGAATCGGCGCTGAAAGCAAAGCCTTTTTCATGGCGACGCTTGGCATATAACTTGATTAGATCGCGCGCTATATCCTTTATCCGCTTCTTTGTACGTTCTTTCAAACGCTCCCATGCGCCCGTACCGAGTGCAGATAAACGTGGTGGTTCACCTGTATCCTGCCGACGGTACTTGCTGATTTTATATAAAGAGTGAATACTCACGTCTACCTTGTCATTGTTCTGATAGATGATGCGGATAACTTCTTGATAACTATTCCCACTTGGTACGCGCACTAGTCCGCCGAATTTGCCGATTCCGAAGTCCACATGAACTATATAGTCGCCGGGTTCCATCTCTTGAAGTTCTTTCATTGTGAGCGCTATCTTGCCTGTTCGAGCACTGTCTGACTTAAGATTATACTTATGAAAGCGGTCGAATATTTGATGATCTGTAAAAAAACATACGCGCAAATCATTGTCGATAAATCCCTCATGGAGCGCAATATCCCCCATTCCATCCAATGGAATGGAAGATTTAGCGGTCTTTTCCTGCTCCTCTGATCGCAAGGAAGAAGTGTTTGCATATATTTCTTGAGTGGAAAAATCGCTACCTTGAGGAAGACTACGGGAGGCTGCCAATATCTCTCTCAACCTCTCCTGTTGCTTCTTGCTATCGGCTAAAATATAATTCTTATAACCGCGCAAGTGATAATCTTCTAATGTCTGTCTAAGGAGAGTAAAGTTTTTATGGAACAAAGGTTGTACTGTTATGTGGAAATGCAGAACGGAGAACTGCGTGTGTTTCGCCAAATTATCTGACTGTATAGTATGTTCACCGACATTAGGTCCGAACTCTACAATGCATAATTTTTCGGCATAACTCATAAAACGGGTGCCTGTACAAAGCGTACTCTCTGTACGCATGTCACGCATAATCTGTGCCTGCTCCACTTCCGTCGCCTCCTCCAAGCGTTCAGCCAGCGCTTGCGACGAGAATCCTTCGGCATAAATGCCTGCGATGGTATCGCGGATATAAGTGATATCTTTTGCCACAAGTAAAGCATCCTGTGGCATAAAACTGAGAAACGGTACCTTATCGGAAACTAAAGCAGCAAGTTCCGGTACGATTTCTATTTCATTCTTCTTATCTTTCGACAACTGGTCTTGCACCGTAAAGGTACGGATCGTGTCTATTTCATCGCCGAAGAGGTCGATACGAAACGGCAACTCGCACGAGAAAGAATAAACATCGAGTATGCTTCCACGCAAGGCAAACTGCCCGGGTTCATATACATAATCTACTTCATTAAAGCCGAACTCACGCAGTTGTTTCTCTATTTGTATGACATCGACCGTCTGCCCGACCTGCAATTTCAGTATT
>CAUUQE010000086.1:0-10687 GCA_963547065.1 uncultured Prevotella sp.
GTGATTTCCGGCGATTATCGCTATCTGATCAACACTTGGAGCGATTACAACACGCCTTATCTGTATACGATACGCGATAATAAGGGTAAAATACTTTCCACCCAGTTAGACAACAACGAACTGAAAAACAAGATATCCGACTTTGGATGGACGAAAAAGGAAACGTTTACTTTTACAACTTCAGAGGGTGTGAAGCTCGACGGATGGATGATAAAGCCGGCTGACTTCACTGCTACGAAGAAATATCCTGTCATTATGTATCAATATAGTGGGCCTGCAAGCCAGCAGGTAGTGAATTCTTGGCGCGTGGGCTCTATGGGGCAGGGCGGCGCTTTCGACTATTATCTGGCACAGCAGGGCTTTATAGTGGTCTGTGTAGATGGGCGTGGCACCGGCGGGCGTGGCTCAGAATTCGAGAAGTGTACCTATCTGCGGCTCGGAGACCTTGAGTCTAAGGATCAGGTAGAGACGGCTTTATGGCTGGGTAAGCAGTCTTTCGTGGATAAAAAACGTATCGGCATCTGGGGGTGGAGTTTCGGAGGTTTTAACGCTTTGATGAGTATGAGTGAAGGGCGCGCGGTGTTTAAGGCTGGCGTTGCCGTGGCTCCTCCAACGAATTGGAAGTATTACGACACGGTATATACCGAACGTTATATGCGTACACCTAAGGAAAATCCCGATGGCTATGCCTTTAATCCGGTCGAACGTGCCGATAAGTTGCAGGGTGCATTACTTATCTGTCATGGCTCGGCCGACGATAATGTGCAGCCACAGAATACTTTCGAGTATGCCGAAGCGCTTGTTCAGGCAGATAAAGACTTTAAAGAAAATTATTATACTAACCGAAATCACGGTATATCCGGTGGCAATACCCGTAATCATTTGATGAGACAGATTGCCAACTTTTTTATCAAAGAATTAAAATAGCCTGTCACAAGAACATTATGAAGAAACTCTTATTAGGTGATGAAGCCATTGCCCAAGGGGCTATAGATGCCGGATTGAGCGGCGTGTATGCCTATCCGGGTACTCCATCTACGGAGATTACCGAGTATATTCAAAGTTCGTTGGTGGCCAAGGAGCGTGGTATTCACAGCAGATGGGCTACGAACGAGAAGACTGCAATGGAGCAAGCGCTGGGCATGTCGTATATGGGAAAGCGTGCACTTGTGTGCATGAAGCATGTCGGACTGAATGTCTGTGCCGACCCTTTTGTCAATTCGGCGATTACAGGAACCAATGGCGGCCTTGTCGTATTGGTTGCCGACGATCCTTCCATGCACTCTTCGCAGGACGAACAAGATAGTCGTTTCTATGCTAAATTTGCAATGATTCCCTGTTTTGAGCCTTGCAATCAGCAGAATGCGTATGGTATGATGACGACAGCTTTCGATTACAGCGAGAAAATACATCTACCCGTACTCGTCAGAGTGACCACCCGTCTGGCCCATTCGCGTGCCGTTGTAGAGGTGGCGGAGACATCTCGCCCTGAAAACGATATGAACTATGACGCCAAGGCGAGCGACTGGGTGCTGCTTCCTGTCTTTGCCAGAAAGCGTAACGATGTGGTGACGGCCCAGCAGAAAGTACTTGAAGAAGATGCGGTTGATTCGCCTTATAACATTTATATCGATGCTTCTGATCATTCTATCGGCGTGATAGCAAGCGGAATTGCATTCAATTACTTGAACGAATGTTACCCGCATGGCTGTCCGTTTCCCGTTCTGAAGATATCACAATATCCGTTGCCCAAGAAACTTGTTAATAGATTGACTGCCGAATGTGATGAAGTATTGGTGATAGAAGAAGGTCAGCCGTTTATAGAAGATATGGTTAGAGGTGTCATGCCGGGCAATGCCGTTATCAAGGGGAAGCTTACGGGGGATCTGCCCCGCACGGGCGAGCTCACTCCGGATATAGTGAAGAGGGCTTTCAGACTTGAAACGGCACAGGAATATGCACCGTGCGAAGACATTACATTGCGGCCACCCGCTCTTTGTAAAGGCTGCGGTCACCGCGATGTATACAGTGCGTTGAATGAAGTCTTGTCAGAATACGACAATGCAAGGGTGTTCGGTGATATCGGGTGCTACACCTTGGGCTTTCTTCCGCCCTATAAAGCAATCCATGCCTGTGTGGATATGGGTGCCAGCATAGGCATGGCGAAGGGTGCATCAGAGGCTGGACAATGGCCGGCCATTGCTATTATCGGCGATTCTACATTCACTCACAGCGGTATGGCGGGCCTTCTTGATGCAATAAACGAAAACTCTAATATCACCGTTATCATCAGCGATAATCTGACCACAGCAATGACAGGTGGGCAAGATAGTGCCGGAACCTATAAGTTTGAGGCAATTTGTCGCGGTTTAGGTGTAGACGAAGCTCATTTGAAAGTAGTGGTTCCTCTCGCTAAGAATATGCCGGAAATCAAGCAGATACTCCGTGAGGAAATAGAATATAGAGGGGTGAGTGTTATCATTCCGAGGAGAGAGTGCGTGCAGACGCTTAAAAGACATGCGTCGGAGAAACGTAAAAACTAAGGAGAAAGCACAATGAAGACAGATATTATATTATGCGGAGTAGGGGGGCAAGGTATTCTTTCCATCGCGACGATCATAGGTGAAGCCGCCTTGAAGGATGATCTTTACATCAAACAGGCAGAGGTTCACGGCATGTCACAGCGTGGCGGAGACGTGCAGAGTAACTTGAGATTGTCGTCGGAACCCATCAATAGCGACCTTATACCATTGGGATGTGCCGATGTCATCATCTCTATGGAGCCGATGGAAGCATTGAGATACCTGCCTTATCTGAATAGGAATGGCTGGATTATTACGTCGATAACACCTTTTGTTAATATCCCCGACTATCCCGATATAGATAAATTGAAAGCCGATTTGTTGAAAGTAGACAATGTGATCTTACTCGATATTGAGCGTTTAGCTAAGGACAACGGCATTCCTCGCAGTGCAAATGTGATCCTTCTCGGTGCAGCTCAGAAGGCTTTAGGTATTACCTACGATAAATTGGAGGATGCTGTACGCCGCGTATTTGCCCGTAAAGGTGATGCTATTGTGCAGGCCAATGTCAAGGCTTTGGCCATAGGACTCAGAGAACAAAGATAAACGTTTCATTTAATTCCTATGTGCGGATGGAAACACCTATCAGAAAAGAAATTATAGACGGTGCGATCAGAGATTTCAAAATACAGGATTTCTCCAAGGCCACGATACGCGAAGTAAAGTCGATTGCGGCATTTGCTGAACGTGAGTCGGGTGTAGAGTTCATCAAGATGGAGATGGGAATACCGGGATTGCCGGCAGCCAAGGTTGGTGTAGAGGCTCAGATCAAAGCTTTGCAGGGCGGTATTGCACACACTTATCCCGATATTCAGGGGCTTCCGGAGCTCAAACGTCAGGCTTCTCGTTTCGTTAAGGCCTTTATAGGCGTAGATATCAATGCCGATGGATGTATTCCCGTCTGCGGAAGTATGCAGGGAACGTTTGCCTCGTTCCTTACATGTTCGCAGGTTGATCCGCAAAAAGATACGGTGTTGTTCATAGATCCCGGTTTCCCTGTCCAGAAGATGCAACTCCAAATAATGGGCGTGAAATATGAGACATTCGATGTGTATGATTATCGTGGAGACAAACTGAAAGGTAAGATAGAATCGTATTTGGCGAAAGGAAATATCTGTGCCGTCATTTACAGTAATCCCAATAATCCCTCGTGGGTGTGTCTGAATGAAGATGAACTGCGCGGTATCGGCGAACTTGCAACGCAGTATGATGCCATCGTTATGGAAGATCTTGCCTATTTTGCGATGGATTTCAGGAAGCCTTTGAGCATTCCCTTCGAGCCTCCTTATCAGGCAACAGTGGCGCGATATACCGACAATTATATCCTTCTTATCAGCGGTTCGAAGGCTTTCAGTTATGCCGGAGAACGCATAGGAGTGGCATGTATTTCCGAAAAGCTGTACTCTCGTCGTTACGAAGCGCTTGCTGAACGTTACGAGGGGTTGTCTTTTGGACTGGTGTTTTCTACGCGTATGCTTTACGCATTGAGCTCTGGAACAAGCCATAGCGCCCAGTTTGCAATGGCGGCCATGCTGAAAGCCGCCGTAGAAGGTACGTATGATTTCAGGAAGGAAGTGAGTGTGTATGGCGAACGTGCCCGACGTTTAAAAGATATATTCTGTAAACATGGCTTTTACATTGTCTATGATAATGACTTGGACGGATCTCTTGCCGATGGATTTTATTTCACTATCGGGTATCCCCATATGACTTCGGGGCAGTTAGCACACGAGCTGATGTATTACGGAGTGAGTGCTATCTGCCTTATTACCACGGGAAGTCGGCAGGAAGGTCTGCGTGTGTGTACTTCGTTCATAGGAGAGCATCAATACCAGTTGCTCGAAGAACGAATGAAAATATTCGAAATGAATAATCCTCTCTGACCGTTTGTGTTAGTCAGGATAATGTGTTGGAATCGGGAGTCAACGTTCTGTTGATTTTATCGATGCTTTAATGGAGGTTCCGATAAGAGTACGGAAATAACTTACCGATATGTTATAATTCGGCTTAGCGTTGCTGTTTTCTAATTTATAGATTATAAATTGAATTGTAACGTAGTGTAAATTGGAACAAATTGTTTTTGCCCTTTTTGTTTTCTGCAATATTTGTGAGAATGAAGTTGTAGCGTCCGTCAACGACGAAATTGCGGAACTTGTAAGAAAGTTCGATAAAGAAGGGGAGTTTGAAGCTGGGCATCTCTGCTCCTAATTTGACCATATCCATATTTTACCGATGCGCTATTAGCCAATGACTTTTTCGCTTTAGATGAATTATTGAAAGCTGATAAGAAACGATCTTCACTGTGAAATCCTTGGCTACATATATATTCATCAGGAGCGGGATGTTGCTATTGTCCATTTAATTGTTGCTTTAGCAACCGTATTTTTGATGATAAAATTACCTTTGAGGCCCTGCATTGAAAGGAGGGGGGGCAAAAAGAGTGATAATGCTTATTGCCTGATATTTGGATTTGGTTCCGATAACTATCCAATTTATGCATCGGCAGCGTCTTTATCAGTAAGATTAGCAATGTCGATACCCAATTTTGGCTGGATGGTTATACTACCTTTCTCATATTATTATGAATGTTAATACGGATGAAAGCTGTATGGTAATCATAAAAGTGAGCTTTTTACACTTGATTTTTTTAGTTTAATATTCAGATTCTTTATGGTGAAATTTGGATATTTTGTAGTCCTAACGACTACAAAAATAGGAAGAAATTAGCGTGTGATAAAATATTTCGTGAAAAGCTTGTCGTGTTTTACGGATATATCAACTGTCTTCATCGAAATCCGACAGGTCTTCGAAGCCGAATAAGGTAGGCTCTACGAAAGCATCGATAGCACGTCTGTCTTTTTTGGTCGGTCTACCTGTGCCTCGTGCACGGTTTCTGAATCCACTGATTCGGCTCATTTCCAGAAGCTCGTATTGTTTGGGATCGGTCACATTTTCGTATATCTCAGGAATAAGTTTGGCGCCTACACGCTGTTCAATGGCTTGTAGTATTTTGAATGAATAGGTGACCGACGGTTTCTTAACAGACACCGTTTCGCCGTTTTTTACGATATGACTTGGTTTTACATTGATGCCATTGATGGTCACTCTGCCGTTTTTACAGGCATCGGCAGCAATAGATCGTGTTTTAAAAATACGTGCCGCCCACAGCCATTTGTCTATTCGAGCTTCTTTGTTCATTGCTTCTTGCCTAACTTATTGAACTGGTTCATGGTAACATCTACGTCTGTCAGCACAAAATTTTTGATAATCTCGATACTTGTTTTAATACTTGGTTGGAGCGTATTCATATCCTCTTCACTGTAATGGCCAAGTACCCAATCTGCTTGTCTCCCCTTGGGATATTCATTACCGATGCCCAGCCTAAGGCGCGCGTAGTTTTGCCCGATGAGTTGCTGTATGTGTCCAAGACCATTATGCCCACCGTTGCTGCCGCTTGATTTCAACCGGAAAGTTCCTAAGGGAAGGGCTATGTCATCGGAAATAACAAGCAATCGTTTCTGATCTATATTTTCTTTGGTGAGCCAATAGCGTACGGCATTGCCACTAAGATTCATAAATGTAGTTGGTTTCAGTAGGATAATCTTTCGTCCTTTGAGACTTGTTTCTGCGATAAAGCCATAGCGTTTGTCCTTAAAAACAATATTGGACGCCTTTGCAAAAGCGTCCAATACCATGAAACCGGTATTGTGTCGGGTCCCTACATATTCTTCTCCGGGGTTTCCCAAGCCACAAATTAAGTATTTATCCATTTATTCAATAACCGAAGCGGATTATTCATAATCGAAACAAACTATTATACGAGGTATAACAGTCTGTATTTATATTATTCGGCTGGTGCTTCTTCTTTTTCCTCTTCAGCCTCCTCTGTCTCGGTTACAGTAGTTGTTGCAGCCTGACGTGTCATCTTCACAGAGCATACGACGACGTCTTTTCCTGTTGACAATTCGAGTCCTTCGAAGTTCAGTTCGCCCACCTTTATACTCTTACCGATAGTAAGTTTAGTAACATCAATGTCGAGATGTTCGGGTATTTGTTGATATGGGGCTGTTACATTGATTTTTCGAACAGATAAATTCATACGACCGCCATCACGTACACCTTGTGCAAGGCCGACCAACTTAACAGGAATGCCGATTGTAATAGGTTTCTGATCGTTTACTTCAAGGAAATCAATGTGCAAGAGTGCGTCTGTTACCGGATGAAATTGGAGCTCTTTTATCACTGCGGTGTGTTCTTCATCATCGATGATAAGCTTGATTACATAAATATGTGGCGTGTAAACAATCTTACGGAGTTCACTCATGGGCGATGCAAATGCCAATGCTACAGGTTTGCCATCTTGTTTAGCTTCGCCATATAGGTTACATGGTACCATTCCTTCTTTGCGAAGTTCTTTAGAAGCTTTCTTTCCAAGGTCCTTACGCTTCTGACCTAAAACATTAATCTCTTTCATAATGTGTTACTCTAAATTAAGTTTATTAATGATCAATTTGCCTTAATTCACCATCACACGGAGATGCTGATCTGCAATAATGATGCGTTTAAAAGCGGTGCAAAGTTAAATCTTTTTATTGGAATGTGCAAAGTTTCCCTAAAAAAACGTATAAATAGGGGATGTTTTCTTGCATATTTAATTGAAAACATCTATTTTTGCAAGGTAATGGTTTATTATATTTGCACTCAAATTATTAGAGAATGATTAATCGTGAGTTAATACGTATAAAGATAGTCCAGTTAACCTATGCATACTATCAAAACGGGAATAAGAACATGGATAATGCGGAAAAGGAACTTCTTTTCAGCCTTTCTAAGTCATACGACCTTTATAATTACCTTCTTGAACTTATGGTTGCTATCACTCGTGAGGAACGTTTGCGTATAGACATTGCCAACCAAAGAGCTGAACGTGAGGGAACCGAAAAACCTAACTCCAAGTTTGCATTCAATAAATTTGCCATTCAATTGGAAGAAAACAAAATGTTGAATGAGTTTATCGAGAATCAAAAATTGACATGGGATAATGATAAAGAGTTCATTCGTAAACTTTGTAATCAAATTGAGAAGAGCTCTGCCTACAATGATTATATGGTTAGTGAGGATGAATCTTATGATGGTGACCGTGAAATATGGCGTAAACTTTACAAACAGTTGATACAGGAAAATGAAGAAATTGACTTACTTCTTGAAGAGAAGAACCTCTATTGGAATGATGATAAGGAGATTGTAGACACCTTTGTATTGAAAACCATCAAGCGTTTCGATCCCAAAAACAAGTCGAAGCAGAAACTTCTTCCGGAGTATAAAGACATGGAAGACAAGGATTTTGCATGCAAACTGTTTCGTGCCACCATCCTCAATGCCGATCAATACCAGCACTATATGAGTGAGACGTCGCGCAACTGGGATTTCTCGCGCTTGGCTTATATGGATGTAGTCATTATGCAGATTGCCATTGCTGAGATGCTCACATTCCCCAATATACCCGTAAGTGTAACGATAAACGAGTATGTCGATTTGGCTAAACTATACAGCACGCCGAAAAGTGGGGGGTATATAAACGGCATGCTTGACTCAATAGCCCGCTATCTGATAAGTTCCGGCAAAATGATGAAAGCGATGGATCCCCAACATCAAGCACATGTGGTGGTATCGAAACCTGAGAGTAATGAAAATGATCAAAATAATTAATCAAACAGATAAATAATGAGTACAATGTTATTAGCAGCACAAGGTGCTGCAGGAGGCGGAGGTATGGGTATGTTAATCATGATTGTGGCAATGCTTGTCATTATGTGGTTCTTCATAATACGTCCCCAGCAAAAGAAACAGAAAGAAATTCGTAGTTTTCAGAACTCGCTCCAAGAGGGTTCACCCGTTGTTACCAATGGTGGTATTTACGGTAAAGTAAAGCGTATTGACCTGAATACAAACAAGGTAGAGGTAGAAATTGCCGACGGTGTAGTTATTGAAGTTGACAAAAACTACATCTTTGCAGATGCGTCATCGCAAACACCTAATAAGGCGTAACGGTTCGAATGAAAACCGAATTATTGCGGACCATATCCTTTGTAAGGAATTTCTTATTCAGTTTAGTGAACAAGGAATTCCTGATCTTTTTATTCTTTCTCGTGCTCAGCGGCGCTTTTTGGTTGTCAATGACGCTTGATGAAAGCTATGAAAAGGAGGTTGCCATTCCCATCAAATTAGTCAATATCCCCAAAAGTGCCGTTGTTACGACAGAGATTGAAGATACTATTCGCGTAACTATACGTGATAAAGGTTTTGCGTTTTTGTCTTATCTTTATGGTGATGGCATTCGCCCTATTGCGATCAACTTTGCATCTTATGCCAATAAAAACACGGGTAAGGGTAATGTTCCTATCGCAGATGTGCAGAAAATGGTCTATCAGAGATTATCTGGGGCATCACGTATCACGGGTATTAAGCCCGACCGTTTGGATTTTTATTTCAATTTTGGTTTGTCGAAGCGTGTTCCTGTGCGTATTTCCGGTAATATATTGCCAGCAAAGAACTACTATTTGGCTTCTACAAACATTACTCCAGGGATGGTAACTGTTTATGCTAATAAGAATATGCTTGACAGTGTAAGGTATATTTCTACTGAAGAACTTAATATAACTAATTTTGAAGATACCGTTGTCCGCAAGGTGCATCTTAAAAAAATCCGCGGTGTGAAAGCAGTACCTTCCACGGTTCGCATTCGCCTTTCGCCCGACATACTGACTGAAGAGAGCTATGATGTACCGATAACCGTCATCAATATGCCGCAGGGAAAGGTACTTCGTACTTTCCCCCGTAGTGTTATGGTGAAGTTCAATGTAGGTGCTAGTGCTTTCAGACAAATCAAATTCAGCGAATTTAGTGTGCTTACGAACTATAAGGATTTAGAAGAACACCCTTCTGACAAGTGTACACTTTACTTGAACAGCGTGCCCTACGGTGTGAGGAATGCACGGCTTGCCGTAACAAAAGTAGACTATCTTATTGAACAACAATAGTGTGTAGTGTAGTTCGCTGATTTTTAAACACTCATTGAAATATGCTATTATCACAATGAACCAGCTAAAGGTCGCAATTACCGGAGGTATCGGCAGTGGAAAAACATACGTGTGCAGGCTGCTCGAAAAACGGGGTGTCCGTGTTTATGACTGCGATGAGGCGGCCAAAAGACTCATGCAGACCTCGGAAGAGTTGCGATGTAAGCTCAAAAAACTTGTGGGCAATGGTGTATACATAAATAAGGTGTTGCAGAAACCGGTATTGGCTAAGTTTCTTTTAGCGTCGGAGCAAAATAAACAGGCTGTTAATGATATAGTGCATCCTGCTGTAGCCAATGATTTCGAAATATCTGGAGACGGTTGGTTGGAGAGTGCTATACTCTTCGAATCCGGCTTTTACAGACGTACCCATCTTGATTATGTGGTCTGTGTTACGGCTCCTTTGGAGATCAGGATTATGCGTGTAATGACGCGAGACGGTATCTCTCGTGCTCATGCATTGACGTGGATTGATAGCCAGATGGCACAGGAAGAGATACTAAAGCGTTCCGATTTTGAGATCGTGAACGATGGCAATAATAATATGAATATACAAATAGACAATATATTGGAACAGTTAACACATAAAAATCATTAAGAATGGAGACAATACTTTCAATTGCCGGCAAGTCCGGATTATATAGATTAGTATCGAGAGGCAAGAAAAATCTTATTGTAGAAACATTGGACGAAGTCCGTAAGCGCGTTCCAGTTTTTGCCACCGATCGCGTAACGAGCTTGGGCGACATAGCTATTTATACCGATGCCGACGATGTTCCGTTGTGGCAGGTACTCAAGAAATTAGGTGAAAAGGAGCATTCTAAGGAGGTTACATTCAATTATAGAAAGGCAAGCAGCAAGGACTTGCGCAAATATTTTGCTGAAGTGCTGCCCGAATTTGACCAAGATCGTGTGCATGACAATGACATCAAGAAACTGTTGCAGTGGTATAACATTCTTGTAAAGAGTGGATTTACTGATTTTGAGTCTGTGCTTGTACCAACCGATGGCAACAATGTTCAGGAT
>CAUUQE010000087.1:0-10593 GCA_963547065.1 uncultured Prevotella sp.
CATGCTGTATATGAAGTTTGTGCTCACCCACGATGGTTGTGCCCGACGAACGCAGCAATTCGTAGTTATGAAGCAACGATCCGGCAATGGTATTTTCTATGGCTATCATGCCTATCACTGTGGGATCGTCCTCGATTTTCCGGAATATTTCTTCGAAAGTGGCACAACATATCAGCTGTATCTTCTCACCTTTGAAGTACTGGTGGGCGGCTATATCATGGAAAGACCCAATGTCTCCTTGTATTGCAATTCTCTTCATAAGCACTTTATTTCTAAAAAAGTCCCGCCTCACAATATATGAAGCGGGACTCTTACGTAAACCTCTTTCGGTTTTATGATGGTCTTAAGTTGAAATCTACACGTAACTTCCCGCTTCACAATGCCTTGCAAAGTAAAAATAAAAGTAATAGAAAGATACGTAAGACTTACTCATGATCGTTCTTTATTTTGTTTCTATTGTGTGCAAAAGTATAGTTTTTATTTCGTTTACACAAACATTTCCGAAGAAAAATTACTGTTTTAATTTCATTTTTCTCATTTCAAAAGCCATACGGATTATTATTCTTATAGGCTTTATTCATCTTTTCTTCGATGTTGGAATCGTTGTTTTCTTTTCTTTCAGTACCGACATACAAGGCGCGCTCTGCCTCCATTTCCTCGGCAGCCCTTATATCTTCTTCGGCTCCTTTCCCATCTCCGGCAACACGTTTGGTAATGCCACGCTCCTTAAACGCTGCAACTGAGAATGGATTTAGCTCTATTACCTTATTATAAAAGTCAATCGACTGCTCATAGTTGGCCCGTTTTTTCTCAATACGCGCTTTCAACAAGTATGCATCTTCGTTGTCTTGTGCATGCTTCAGCAGGTATTCGGCATCGATATCGGCACTATCCAAATCGCCCAAACCAAGGTGTGTTTCGCCACGAAGTAGGTATGCATCGTCATAATCCTGCTTTAACGAAACTGCTTTTGTTAGCATTGCGATGGCATTGGAACTATCTCCTTGCCCAATACATGCACGTGCATAGAGATACATTACCAACGGACTATCCTTGTTGATGAGCAATGCTTTCTCGCAAGAGCCGGCCATAGAGTCGTAATCTTCCATCATGTATGCCACATCGGCCATACGAATAAGTATCTGTTGATTGTCGGGTTGCGCTTCTGCAAGTTTCTGCAATTGTCCGTAAGCATGCAACATATCGCCGTTACGTACCAATGCTTGCGAGTAATAATCGCGAATTTCCAAGTCTTCACGCAGCTTCAAAGCATGCGAAAAACACTGTATAGCATAAGTAATTTGGCCGGTTTGTAGCGCTCTTACGCCGTCGTATTTTAACACTTCGAAGTTCTTAGCGTTCTCTTCCTTTTTCTTTTCCTCTGTTGTTTCTACTTTATTTCCGAACAATGCTTTAAGGAAATTCATAACATTACTTTTCTAAAAGTTTCGTGTAAGTAACATTCGTTATTACATCGGTACGTACCCACGCTCCCCATTTGTTACTCACGGTGCTGTAAGTTCCACCTACATCCTTAGTTCTTTCAAAGATAAACTTGGCATAGATATAGCCATCGCTGCCATCACGAGCCAAAACATAACAATAAAGCGTTTGATCATATCCCTTTACTTCGTCATTCTTCATCACCGGTTTACTAGTCCAACTTGCCTGAGGGATTACTACTGACTGTATTGTAGCCGCAGGATAACGTGTCTTAAACTTTTTCTTACATATATCACAGTATTCATTTGCATCAGCACTATTATATAAATTCACCTTATATATAGGCATATAATACTTACCGTCTACTTTTACCAAATCGCTTTCACGAGTTACCCTATCCTCAAATCCGATAGCATCACCGAGTTCATGTCCCGCATTTTCTACACTTTTCTTAGTCTTGTTCCAAAGTTTATTAACTTTCTTTGTCAAGCTCTCTCTCGGTTTTGTCTTTTTATTCTGTGCCGAAATCGGCATCACAACAACCATCATAGTTGCCGTAAACATGATTAAAACCTTCCTCATATCATCTTTCTAATTTGGTTATGCAGCAAAAATACGATAATTCATGGGAGAGACAAAATAATTATTGATAATTAAAATAAAAATTGTATTAAAAATTTTGATATATTACAGACATATCCTATTTTTGTACAAGATGAAAAGAATTTTCTCAATAATTTTATTCTGTCTATGCTGCATGGCTTCCACAGCGCAGCAAGACGGGAATACAGCAAGGCAAAATGCTCTGCGCAAAGATTCTATATTGCTGCTTAGTCCTGTCATAGCCGACACAAAACCGCAACCAACAACCATTATCAGTACAAAAGGCCGACTGACCGTCGTGCCCGAAGACACGCTCCGTTTGCCACCGATGAATGCTCAAGGACAAGTATTACCCATCAACATGTATCCTTATTCCTATTGGAACAGCTTTTATAATTGGAATCTTCACCGCGGACTCAACGTAAATATCGGAGCTTCGGTATTCGCTTTCTTCGGTAAGAATGCCCCTCATGGAGCTGGGTTTGCACAGAACATCTCAACCATGTATGCCATGCCGCTCAATAATAAGTTGTCTCTTGCCGTGGGAGGTTATTTCAATAACACGTCTTGGAGCTACGACAATTACCGCGATGCAGGCCTTTCGGCAGTGCTAGGTTACCAGTTCAACGAGCATTGGGAGGCTTATCTCTATGCACAGAAGAGCATTGTGAACACGCATCGCATACCCTATCCACTTTATACACTCAACAACATTGGCGATCGTATAGGCGCTACAGTGAAATACAACGTAAATCCTAATTTCAGTTTTCAGGTATCTTTCGAAAGCTGCCGAATACCTCAAAGTTGGCGATCCGAATAATGCAAAAGGCTTCACCGATCCCACTAAAGGAGTAGTGTGTCTTGCCACATCCGGCTCAACATACAGAATGTAGGACTTATTATGCCTCCCCACTTGGAGTAAAAGTGCGATCCGAGCGCACTTCTCGCTTTTTTATAAAGAAACAGAGCAGGGACCAATTGAGTCCTATTGCTGTGTACGATCCCCTCCCAACCTCCCCTTTATGAAGGGAGGAGCGTGTTGTCTGCATTAAATTTATAACCTGTTGATTGAAAATACATTATATATATTACCGTTAGAAGATATGGCTGTCTGCTTCAGATAGCGCTTCTAACGGCCTTAGACGACACCTCTATGCACCGTAGATAGTTGCTTTGATTGAACTGTCATGGCTTAACTTGCACATCCTTTTGTACACGTATCATAACAACCAAATGGCACAAGAAAACTTATACAAGTCAAATCCTTGCAATACAACCGTTAATCACTCCTCCCGGATCCTATTTTTCTCACCCCAAAAACTATATCTTATCCAACTCTTTCAGCGTGTTTTTGCCCAATGCTTTGAACTGCGAAGGCGTCATACCTGTAATACTTTTAAACTGGTTCGATAGGTATGCCGTGCTCGAGTAGTTCATCTGTAGGGCGATCTGCGTAAGCGAAAGCTCATCGTACCACAACAATTCTTTCACTCTTTCTATGCGCTGCAGGATATAATAACGTTCCACTGTCATGCCGATCGCTTCGCTGAACAGCTTGCTCAGTGCACTGTAGTCGCTATGGAGCTGGGTTGCAAGGTAATCAGACAGGTTCACCGTCGATGCATTATCACGATAATGCACCAGCTGAATAACCGCATTCTTGATTTGTTCGATAGTTCTACGGCGCTTATCGTCCATCAGTTCGAACCCTATCTTTTCCAGCTCTCCACACAAATCCTTACGCATATCGGCTGAAATCGCCTCGGCAACCTTCACTACACCGAGTTCTACCGACAACGGATGCAACCCCTTGTCACGCAACGTCTTATCTACGGCCATCTTACAGCGGTCGCACACCATGTTTTTTATATACAAAGTCGTTTCCATTTTCAATCGTTTATATCGATTATTTATCTGTTTTCATGCTGCGAAACGCATGAAAAACTACAGGTATTGTTATCAAAAAAGCGCACAAATCGCTCCATGTCTGGCACATCTCCACGCCTTTCAAGCCGAAGAAATGGGGAAGTATTACAATCAGAGGGATAAAGAACAACCCTTGCCGTGCCGCTGCAAGCAAGTTGGCGCCAAGAGGTTTGCGGCATGTTTGCAGCAACATATTGCCCATCATTACAAATGCATTGAGCGGAAACGATACCAATTGCCACCGTAGAGCGACAGTTCCTACCCATATAACATCGGCATCGTTGCGGAAGACAGCAATTGTAACATCGCTAAATGCAAATCCAACAACGGAAAACACAACAAGAAACACCGTTCCCACCTTCACACAATACCAAAAGGCTAACCGCATACGATCGTAAAGTCGAGCTCCATAGCAGAAACCGCATAGAGGTTGGAACCCTTGTCCTAAACCAATAATCATCGAGAACACAAACATAAGTATTCTGTTCACTACCGACATCGCCGCTATTGCAGCATCTCCGTAGGCTCCAGCACCTACATTGAGCATGATAGTAGATACACATGCAAGCCCTTGACGCGACAATGACGGAGACCCACCGTAGAATATTTCTTTGAATCTTTGCCATGTAGGTGCGAAATTCCTATAACTTATCGGTATGTTTTCGCCCTTTCGCGTCATTATCAACAGAATACAAAAGCCCACCACCTGCCCTATAACCGTGGCAATTGCCGCCCCACCGACACCAAGACCGAAAGTAAAGATGAATAAAGGATCGAGTACAACGTTCAACACTGCCCCTGTAACAATACCGTACATGCCGTAAGCGGCGTTTCCTTGCAAGCGAAACTGATTGTTGAGCGTAAGCGAAGACATGAGAAAGGGTGCTCCCAAGAACACAATACCGAGATAACGTTCCGTATAGGGAAGTATGGTAGGCGTGCTACCCAATAATACAGAGAGCGGACGAAGCAGCACTAAGCCCGTTATCATGACCAAAATACCCATGAAAAGAGAAAGAAAAAAACCGGTAGAAGCCATTTTAATGGCGTTATCATGGCGCTTTGCTCCAAGTTCACGTGATATGTAATTACCTGATCCGTGCCCGAAAAAGAAGCCGAACGACTGTATAAAGAACATAACCGAGAAAGCTATGCCCACTGCAGCCGTAGACTGTGTGTCGATTTTCCCCACGAAAAAGGTATCGGCTATATTGTACAGGCTGGTTATCATCATGCTGATAATCGTCGGTACGGCCATTGTTCCGATCACACGGTGTATGGGTGCCTCGGTCAGAAATGTGTAATTATCTTGATGTGCGTGCAATGTCGCCGAATTAAATATATAACATACTGCCGACAAACCTGCCGTCTGTCTCGCTTAGACCTTTGATCTATCGACAACAGACGATGCCGATATTTCCGTTCTGTCGGAGTTACGATCAATTACGGTGCCACTAGCTTGATGGGTAGCAAGCACAAGCACCTCGGCTATCTGCACATGTTCGGGGGCGCAGGCAGCATAGAAAGCCACGTCGGCAATATCGTCTCCCGTTAACGGACGGATGCCCTTGTACACGTTTTTGGCCCGTTCGGCATCGCCATGAAAGCGTGTAACGCTGAAATGAGTCTCTACCAAGCCCGGTTTAATGTTGGTTACACGCACACAGGTATGGGCCACATCGATACGAAGTCCGTCGGTTATCGTTTTTACGGCTGCCTTAGTGGCGCAATATACACCGCCTCCGGCATAAGCAGCATCGCCAGCCACACTGCCTATATTGATTACATGTCCGCTGTTGCGCTCTACCATATGGGGCACGATGAGGCGCGTCATCGTGAGCAGCCCTTTGATATTGGTATCAATCATGGTGTTCCAATCTTCGGGATTACCTTCGTATTCTTTTTCAAGACCGAGCGCCAAGCCGGCATTGTTGATAAGTACGTCTACGTTGTGCCATTCGTCCGGCAGCGACGTTACGGCCGAACGAGCCGCCCCGCCGTCGCAAACATCGAAGCAAAGCAGCTTTACCATAGCCCCTTCAGCTTCAAGTTCGGGCTTCAAGGCTTCGAGTTTATCCTGCCTACGGCCGGTCAGTATCAGGTTATAACCACCCATGGCAAACCTCTGGGCGCACGCCCTACCGATACCGCTCGTGGCACCTGTTATCAATGCAATCTTTTTCATCTGTACATAAATTTAATATTTATAGTCTGAAAGTATCTGTACGATGCGCTCTGCACTGCGTCCATCCCATCTGTCGGGGATACTTGCATGCTTCCAATTACCACTTATCAAATCAGCCAAAGCATTGCCCAATTTTTCAGAATCTTCGCCCACAAGCACGTTAGTTCCCACTTTCACGGTTTCGATATGCTCGGTGTAGCTGTTCAAAGTGATGCAGGGAACACCGTTGAAAGTCGCTTCTTCGGCTACATTCCCACTGTCTGTTACAATTCCCTTGGCATGCAAAGTGATATATTCAAAGTCTAAATAGCTTTGAGGCAGTACAAACATGAACGGCGACTGCATGTTGTGCAGGCACTCTTTCACCGCTTTTTCGGCGCTGCCGCGCAGAGGTGCAAGGATTGGAGTATCGGTACTTACGATCGATGCCATCTGCCCAATCATCTTGCGAAGATTATCTTTGTCGGCTATAAGGGCTTTTCGGTTAAGTGTAAATACTATATATCCTTGCTCTGAGAGCCCTTTTTCGTCCATAACGGCGGGGCGCGTCAGTCGAGAATGGTTGAAACGAAGGTTGTCTATCAGCACGTTTCCCACCATATACACCTTGCTCAGCTCTGCTCCTTCCCTATTAACAATGCTGTTGTTGCTCAGTCCGGCGGTGAAAAGAATATCGCTCAGCCCGTCTATTACCAATCGGTTAATTTCCTTAGGCATACTGATGTCGAAGCTACGAGTACCTGCCGCAATGTGTGCAAGCACTATTCCCTGCTTCTTGGTAACGATGGCAGTAGCCATAGTCGATGCAAGATCGTCTACTACTACAACTACTTTCGTTTCTGAATGCTGCCGAAGATAATGCTCGAATTTAGACATTACCTGTCCTGTAAGCTCATTGAGATTTTCACAATCCACACCAAGATATACGTCAGGATGCCTTATCTGGAGGTCTTTAAAGAGTGTTTCTTCTACAGTAGGATCACTCTCTTTTCCCGTAAAAACTAATGTATAGGATATTTGTCTGCCTGTAGCTGCAGCCCTATCTACTGCACGCATAATCGGAGCGACCTTAATGAAGTTCGGTCGTGCCCCCGCAACAATACAGATATTCATTGTATATTATTTTAATGATGACGACAAAATCTGTTCATGAACGCATAAAAAATTGCTTTCAAGCAGCCGGATATTACCTATTTGTTGCAAAGATACAACTTAATTCCGAGAAATATTACAGAATTAAACGGTTAAGTTGAAAAATAAAGAGTCGAGATATAATCGGGCACGTATGCCCGTTCATAACGGCAATAACACCTCAAAAGAAATAATAAAGATAGCAATAAACCGATTTAAACAAAACGGAAAGGCCACGAATAGCGAAAAGATAAAGGCGCAAGAAATAGAAAACAACTCCTTTATCCTTTCTTATTTTCGCGGTCTTTCGGTAGGATAGCGGTAATTTTATTACTTTATGTTGAACAAATCTTTAATGCCTCCGAGGCTTCCGAGCAGATTGGTGGCCTCATAGGGAAGGTAAACGGTCTTGGTCTGGTCGCCGTTTGCAAGGTCTTGCATCATGGTAATGTACTTTTGGGCGAGCAGGTAATTAGCGGGATTTGTACTTTGTCCCACGGCTTCGGTTATCTTCTGAATGGCGATGGCCTCAGCTTCAGCCTTTCTGATACGTGCGGTTGCTTCTCCTTCGGCATACAATATGGCCTGCTGTTTGGCTGCTTCGGCACGATTGATCGTACTGGTTTTCTCGCCTTCCGACTTTAATATCACGGCTTGTTTCTCACCTTCGCTGGTTAAAATCGTGGCACGTTTGTTACGTTCTGCCTGCATCTGTTTTTCCATGGCCTGCAATACGCTGCTCGGAGGTGTAATGTCTTGCAGCTCTACACGGTTCACTTTAATGCCCCATTTGTTGGTTGCGTCGTCGAGAACAGACCGAAGTTTGGTGTTAATTGTATCGCGCGATGTCAACGTTTGGTCGAGTTCCATCTCTCCGATGATATTACGAAGCGTTGTTTGAGTAAGCTTTTCAATCGCATTAGGCAGGTTATTGATCTCATAGGCGGCCTTGAACGGATCGACGATCTGGAAATATAGCAGTGCATTAATCTGCATCTGAATGTTGTCTTTGGTAATTACGTTCTGCTTATCGAAATCGTACACCTGTTCGCGCAGGTCGATAGTGTTGCTGTAGAGGTAGCGCCCGCGCACCACAGTTACTATGGTTTTAGCCCTATCTATAAAGGGAATGATAATATTAATGCCCGGTTTAAGGGTGGCATAGTATTTTCCGAACCGCTCTATAATTTTGGTTTCGGACTGAGGGATAATAACTACAGTCATCTTAACAAATAGGAGTGCCAAGACAACAAGAACGATAATGGCGTAAGTTGCAATCATAATATAATAATTATTTAATGTGTTTAGAAAAATCGTTTGCCGTGTGTTATGCTCTTACCACCGTCACAATAATACTATCGAGAGACACTACTTTTACCTTTTCCCCCGTTTCTATGGCGGTTGTTTCGGCAGATACAGCGCGCCATTCGTCGCCATCGATTTTCACATAGCCGCTGCCTCCTGCCGTTATAGGTTCTATCACGATGCCGATACGGCCTATCAGAGCATCGGCATTGCTGGGCTGTTCTCGGCCCACAGCGTGCAAACGTTTCAGCAACGACGGGCGGATAAACAAAATACTCAACACCGAGAACAGGGCAAAAATAACAGCCTGCAGCCAGAAAGGAACACCGATAAAGGAGGCGAACATACTGCAAACGGCGCCTATAGCAAAGCATGTAACGAAGAAGTCGCCCGAACTGAGTTCGATGATTAGGCAAAGCATGGCCACTAACGCCCATATCAACCAGAAATGTTGTGTGAAATATTCTATCATAGCACTTATTGTTAATCATGATGAATGATGCAGTAAAGATAGATATTTATTTCTAGTTTTCCAACAATATTTAGATTATTCAACACTTTTTTCGTATCATCATGTAAATCAACCACCATCAATGGAGCATTTGGCAAGAGTAAACAAAGTTATCGCACCCCTCTGTCTGAAAGCTTATACCTTTTCCTTTGAGAATACTGTCTACCAATACATACCTATCAACAAGTATTTATATAGATTGTTATATCAAAATAAGATGAAAGAATATACATAACACCACAGGTAAAAATATACAGAAGTCTTGGTATATGAGAAATAATTAACTATATTTGCAAGGCCTAACGTGCTGACGACAAATTGCCAAAAGAAGTTATGCAGATAATATTTTCAACCGCTGCTTTGCGCAGCGACTGCAACAAATCACGTTGTGTAATTCTAACAAATTACGCCGAACGAACTTTACAACTATGGTCGAAATGAAAGACGTCTGCCTGAATATAGGTGGCAAACAGCTTTTCAACTCACTCTCTTTTATAGCGAAAGAGGGCGATATCTTTTGCATAAGTGGCGCAGAGGGCTGTGGAAAGAGCAGCCTGCTACGTACTTTCATAGGATTACAACAGCCTACGAGTGGCTTTGTCTCTATAGACGGAGAACTTATTACCCCCCTATCGGCTCCTTATTTTAGGAAACAGATAGCTTATCTGCCTCAAGATCTAAATCTACAGGCAACTACCGTAGCCGATCTTTTTAATACTTTGGCCACACTAAGAACCAATACAGCCCGGCAATTATCGAAAAACAAGCTCCTTACAGACTGGCAACAATTAGACGTGGCGGGCAATATGTGGAATCAACCACTGCAGAATATCAACCGCAGTACACTACAACGTATCCTGCTCTCCATCACTGTGGCGCCAATAAAAAGTATACTTTTGCTCGATGAACCGGCTTCCGAACAAGACGACAAAGGTGCCAAACTCGTGAAAAACTATATATCACGATTGAGAAATGAACAATCTATCATTATCATAGCCACAAACGACAGCCAAATCACAAGTATTTGCAATAAACATATTGTGCTTGAAAATCAATCATAAAATAAAAATAGAAATATGGAAATAACACCATTAGGGTTTATACTGGGCATGCTATTACTCGCACCACCATTATATATACTGTATCATTACCGCATAAACGCATGGAAAAAAACGGTAACAGCACTACTAAAGATGCTTATCGTCATGGCTATGACAGCTTTCTTCTTGAAATATATTATTGCATGGAACAACATACTCTTTAATATTTTATGGTTTTTGCTGGCGGCCATAGTAGCCTCAACCATACTCATAATAAAAGGTAAACTACGCATGCGACGATTCTTTCTGCCCGTATGTACAGGCATAATGGCAGGTTCTTTGCCCACAGCCCTCTACCTCATGTTCCTTTCGTTCGGCATTCAAAACCCTATAGACGCACAATTCTTCATTCCCATCTTGGGGCTATTTTTCGGTAACATGATTGTCGT
>CAUUQE010000088.1:0-10590 GCA_963547065.1 uncultured Prevotella sp.
CGCCATTCGAAAGCACTGTAACATGGTGTCCCAATATCCGTAATCCTTCTGCAAGTGTAGCGTGTACGTTACTGTATTCGCCAACTAATAAAATCTTCATGACAGGTGTGGTAATAGTCTGCACAGTAATTTTCGTCTTGTTTTGGTCATGGTAAGTTTCCGAAACCATATATATTTTCTTGTATAGCGTTTGTCGGGCAGCGGGAATAGACCATGTTCATAGAGACGCCGGATACAGTTCTCGAGATAATGGATATTGCGAGTTAGCGTGATTACATTATAAATATAGTCCATGGTAAGTTGAGCAACTCTGCGTTTAAGCGCCTCGCGTTCTATCGGCGTTAACGTATCTGCCAAATGCGAGAGGTGAAGGATTATCGAAACATTATCATTTAAGCGTCTGATTTTATCCTTAGGTGATACTTTATGAAGTACGGATGCAGTATGCTGTCTGTAGTAGTATGCTTGTGATGGAGTATAAAAAAGTCGTTCGGATTTTAGCAATAATCGTGGCATAAATTCTTCGTCTTCACAATATTTACGATTTTCAAAGAAACGAAGCTCGCCCAACAAATCTTTTCTAAAGATGCAACTGCATGCACTTCCATGGATATTGTTGTGAAGCATGTAGTCACTTCCGTCTACAGGACCAGTAACATCAAACTGTACTTCGGTGTGCTTATGATGTGTCATCTTGAACAATACGACATCGGGATTATAATACCTTATGAGATCGATACAATGTTCATAAGGGGCCTGAATAATCCAGTCATCCCCATCAATAAACTGAATGAAATTGCCTGTAGATATCCTTAATCCCAGATTTCTCGCGACACTGACACCTTGATTGGGCTGTCTTACGTAGATAAACTCCTCTCTATAATTAGTCAAGTCATCCATTGGAGAGAGGTCGGAGCCATCGTCTATAAGGATGATTTCACGCTCTTTTCGGTTAAGTGATAGGGCCAATATGCTTTGTAGACACTCCTTGATCATGTAGAGTGGAAGATTATAATCCGTAATGATAAAACTTATTTTCTCCATTTTATGATTTGGTGTAATAATTTATTGAGTTGGCATATCTTTTTCATTCCCATTAAACGTAAGAGATTTAATTTACAGTTACCCGTATAAGGTGCATAGGGGAGTATGGGTGACTCACCTGTAAATTCATATACATCAAACTGAATATTCAACAGACAGGCATAATAATCACGCATTATATTGTATCTGAATCGTTCCCGCTGTCTGTATAATTTATACCAAATACTGATATGTATTTGTAGTAAGTTGAATAATTCTTTTCCATTGGCTCGCGCAGTGATGCCGTAATGATTCCAATTATAGTAATATAACCCCTTATCGGTGGTAGCCACGACTCGGCATTTAGAAAGAATATTCGGTAGGGTATACACGTCTTCAAATATGCATTGTTCAGGAAAACGTATATCATTGAACAGCGTACGCTTGTATATTTTATTCCATGCATAGGCATGTTCGTATACGCGGCATTCCAACCAATAGGTGTTCATATCATGATATGTTTGTGGTGCGAAAGTAAGTAGATGTTGCCGTTTTCGGTTTCCGTAGCGTTCGATAACGGGATATTCCAGTAAATCATATTCTGGATAGCTCTTCACTATGTCCATTAGTTGGGCATAGGTATCACTTTTGATCTTATCGTCAGCATCGACAAATGTAATGTATTGCCCGCGAGAAGATTCAATTCCCTTGTTTCTTGCATTACTTAGCCCTCCATTCGGTTGATGTATAACGATAACCCGCATATTTTTTCGTGCCCATTCGTCGCAAATAGAAGGTGTCCTGTCTGTGGAACCGTCGTCTACCAATATCAGTTCAAAGTCTTGAAATGATTGCCAAAGAATACTTTCTACACACTCATTAAGAGTATGTTCCATATTAAAAACCGGAATGACAATGCTTAATTTCATATCCACAAAGATAATAAAAAGTTTTTATTCACGTTAAGAATGCAATGGAAAATAAGGAAAAAGACAATAACTATTCTCACATACTTAAATATATGGGCATCTTTGGAGGTGTGCAGGGATTAAGTATTTTTGTGGGCGTGGTTCGCAACAAAATACTGGCAATACTTTTAGGACCTGAGGGTATGGGGCTTATTTCTTTATTTAATTCTACCATACGGCTACTTTGTGACAGTACAGGATTGGGTATACCAATCAGTGCAGTAAGAGAGATTGCGGAAGACTATAGGTGTAATAACAACAAACGTATGGTTTATTGCATACAGATAGTTCGTCTATGGACGTTACTTGTGGCAGGTATTGGAGTCGTTGTATGCATTATGCTGAGCCCTCTGTTAAATATGTGGACTTTTGAAGGGGGAGGTCATACACTCCACTTCGTATTCTTGTCACCGATAATAGGCTTTACGGCGATAACAGGTGGCGAACTGGCTATACTGAAAGGTACGCGAAAACTTTCGAATCTTGCTTGTATTTCTCTATATGGAATTATAGCATCGTTGATAATATCAGTGCCTTTATATGTCGTCTGGCGTGAAGCAGCCATTGTGCCCTCACTTGTTATCACTGCTTTTGTACAAATGATATTGACTATTATATATTCTTATCGTCATTATCCATTACATCTTACATTTTCAAATGCATCTCTACGCAGGGGAATCGGTATGGTGAAGTTGGGGATGGCATTTGTTGTAGCTGGTATTATGGGCAGTGGAGCCGAGTTTTTGATACGTTCTTACCTTAATACCCACGGCTCGTTGGAGATTTTAGGCTTGTATAACGCAGGCTTTATGATAACGATGACCTATGCAGGAATGGTGTTCTCTGCCATGGAAACAGATTTTTATCCGCGCTTGTCGGCAGTGAAAAGTCCGGGAACAGAGCTAAATCGTATGGTAAACGAACAAATAGAAGTGTCTGTACTTTTGGTATCACCTTTACTTATAGTGTTGATGATCGGATTACCGATACTACTTCCATTACTCTATAGTAATGCGTTCATAGGAATTCTCTGTATGACACAAGCAGCTGTGTTGGCTATGTTCCTCAGAGCGGCCTACCTGCCAATGGAGTATATAGCTCTCTCTCGTGGAAACCCACGGGCATACTTTATTCAAGAAGCCTTTAGTGCTGTGTTGCTTGTGTTGTTCATTATTTTGGGCTATAATAACTTCGGATTGAGAGGAATTGGTATTTTTATGGTGTTATCAGCAATGGTGGAGACTTTGTTCGTTATTATCTATACCCGTCTGAAATATTCGTATCGGCTTTCTACCTCTGCAATGAAATATTTCACTTTTCAATTCTTAATAGGATTATTTGCCTATGCTTCTACATATATAGTATCTGTTCCATTTTATTGGTGTATGGGCATTTTTTGGATAGCCATAAGCTCATATTACTCGTTCAAGATCGTACGTGGTAAGACAAAGTTACAAGATGGGGTGAAAAATAAGTTTATTAGTATGTTTAATAAACAAGAAGACAATTAGTTTGCGACTATATATGCTTTTTTATGTTTGAACATAGAGCTTTTGTTTATTACTATTATTTCCTATGTTAAATCGATATAAAATAAGATGTCAATGATGTTTTTTAAGAAATATTTAGTATCTTTGCCATGAATATATAAATGATGATTTTTATTATCGTAACTATATTGTTTTTTTGTTATGTTCTCTTGGCGACAGAGCGTATAACAAATATAAACAAAGCCGCTGTAACGATCTTTGCGGGTACGGTAGGGTGGGTGCTGTATATATGTTATGGTGCGGATTTTGTGATGAGGCTTCACCGTACAGAATATCTCCAGTTTTTGCAAGATAATATATCTACAAGTTATACCGTAAAACAATTCATTGCTCAGAATATTTTCTTGAAATATGTGGGTAAGGCGTCTGAAGTTGTTCTTTTTTTGCTAGCCACTATGTCTATTGTTGAGATATTGAACATTAACGGCTGTTTTGATTTTATTCCACAATTGCTGCATACTCGTAAGAGTAAGATAATTCTTTGGGTGTTGGCATGTGTCACTTTTGTTATTTCTGCGAACTTAGATAATTTGACTACTACGGTTATGATGCTCACCATCATTCATAAGATTATTCCCGGCCGGCGTTATCGTATGATATATGGTGCCGTGGTACTGATAGCTGCTAATTGTGGTGGCGTTTTAACTGTGATCGGGGAACCAATGGGGTTGGTTCTGTGGAACAATGGATATGTAACTCCAACCAATTACTCTATGACTTTATTGTTGCCATGCTTGATTGCATGGGCTGTACCTACATGGTGGATTGGTACCGAACTACCTGCACGGATTGAAATAGAATGGGCAACAATGCCTTATCGTGGTGATGATACGAGACTTAATGTGTGGCAACGGGCGGTGATGTTATTTGTAGGAATTGGCGGACTTTGGTTTATTCCTACTTTTCACAATATAACTCAGTTAAGCCCATTTCTTGGCGCATTGTGCGTATTGTCTGTCTTGTGGATTGTTAACGAGATTTTCAATAGAAAATTGATGAATGCAAATGTGTTGATACAGTGGCGTACACCACGGGTATTTCAGTATGGCGTAGTTCAAATGATACTTTTTGTAATGGGAATCATGCTTGCAATAGGTGTTGTGGAGGAGACGGGTGCTATACAGTGGCTCGTTTTACACTTTATTAAATTTATAGATAATGATTGGCTGATGGGTCTGTTTGCCGGTCTTCTCAGTAGTATTCTTGACAATTTTGCTACAGCTGTCAGTTTCTTTGCAATAAAGAAACCTCCTGTTTTTAATGATATTTACTGGAAGATCATTAGTTACATGGTGGCCGTTGGAGGTAATGTGTTGGGGATAGGTTCGATGAGCGGATTGATTTTGATGAAAATGGAGCGTATTCGTGTAGGATGGTATTTGAAAACAATAGGTGGGAAGACATTAGTCGGAGCCATACTCGGAGGAGCAGTATTGTATGTTATAATAAATTTATAAGTTAAATATGGTAAAGATAAGGACGATAGGAATTCTTACTTCTGGAGGTGATGCTCCAGGGATGAATGCAGCCATAAGAGCTGTCACTCGTGCGGGGATATGCAATGAATTCAAGATAAAAGGAATTTACAGAGGATATGATGGACTGATAAATGATGAAGTGCGTGACTTTACAACGGAGAATGTCAGTGGTATTATCATGTCAGGAGGAACTATACTCAAGACAGCTCGTTCTATGGAGTTTATGACCGATGAGGGTAAAAGTAAAGCTTACAGCACTCTTGTGAAACATCAAATAGACGCTTTGGTTGTAATAGGTGGGAACGGATCACTTACTGGAGCAATGGAGTTTGCCAAAGATTATGACGTATGCTGTATAGGACTCCCCGGAACAATCGACAATGACCTTTATGGTACGGACTCTACGATTGGTTACGATACCACTTTAAATACGATTGTAGAATGTGTAGACCGAATAAGAGATACGGCACAAAGCCACGAACGCATATTCTTTGTGGAAGTTATGGGTAGGGATGCCGGATTTTTGGCACAAAACAGTGCGATCGCCTCTGGTGCAGAAGCTGCGATTATACCCGAAGACCGTACTGACGTAGACCAATTGTCACAATTCATGGAACGAGGTATACGTAAGTCGAAACGTTCGTGTATCGTCATCGTGAGTGAAAGTCCCAAGTGTGGTGCATTGTATTATGCAGACCGTGTGCGTAATGAATTTCCTCAGTATGATGTACGTGTGTCAATTCTTGGACATTTACAACGTGGCGGAAGGCCAACAGCCCATGATCGTATTCTTGCGTCTCGTACAGGCGTAGGAGCTGTTGAAGCTATTATGCAAGGACAGCGTAACATCATGATTGGAGTGAGAAATAATGAGGTAGTATATGTTCCGCTTTCTGAAGCTATTAGATCTGACAAGCCGTTTGACAGGAAGTTGATAAAAGTACTTGATGAATTGAGTATTTAAATGTTGTTATTTGGTAAGAATAATTCAACATAAATTTGTTTTTTTTGTTTTTTATTCCTAACTTTGCGCCAATTATATTATATAAAAAGTAAAAGTTATAAAATCATAGTTATGCCACAAATTAATGGTCGAATTTCTCAAATTATCGGCCCTGTTATTGATGTCTATTTTGATACAAAAGGAGAGGAACCCGAAAAGGTGCTTCCGAGAATCTATGATGCGCTGAAAGTGAAACGTTTGGATGGGAGTGAACTCATTATCGAAGTACAACAGCACATTGGCGAAGATACCGTACGCTGTGTAGCTATGGATAATACCGACGGTTTGCAACGTAATTTAGAAGTTGTTCCTACGGGTAGTCCTATTACGATGCCTGCAGGTGATCAGATAAAAGGGCGAATGATGAATGTTATCGGAAAGCCGATAGATGGTATGAAAACGTTGGATATGGAAGGAGCATACCCTATTCATCGTGAAGCTCCTAAGTTTGATGAACTTTCTACTCATAAAGAAATGTTAGCAACCGGTATAAAGGTCATAGATCTGTTGGAACCATATATGAAAGGTGGTAAAATCGGATTGTTTGGTGGTGCGGGAGTTGGTAAGACCGTACTTATTATGGAGCTTATCAATAATATAGCCAAAGGACATAATGGGTATTCCGTGTTCGCTGGAGTTGGGGAGAGAACCCGTGAAGGTAATGATTTGCTTCGAGATATGCTTGAGTCGGGAGTTATCCGTTATGGAGATAAGTTCCGTAAAGCTATGGAAGACGGCAAATGGGATTTAAATCTCGTTGATCCAAAGGAAGTGCAGAAATCTCAGGCGACTCTTGTCTATGGGCAGATGAACGAACCCCCCGGTGCACGTGCTTCTGTTGCATTGTCGGGTCTGACTGTTGCAGAGAGCTTTCGTGATCATGGCGGTCAGAATGGAGAGCCGGCTGATATCATGTTCTTTATAGATAATATTTTTCGTTTTACACAAGCTGGTTCTGAAGTATCAGCATTGTTAGGGCGTATGCCTTCTGCCGTAGGTTATCAGCCTACATTGGCATCAGAGATGGGTGCAATGCAAGAACGCATAACTTCCACAAAAAAAGGTTCTATTACTTCTGTGCAAGCTGTTTATGTGCCAGCAGACGATTTGACTGATCCTGCTCCGGCAACAACGTTTACTCATTTGGATGCAACAACGGAATTGTCACGTAAAATCGCAGAACTTGGAATTTATCCTGCAGTGGATCCGCTGGGAAGTACGTCGCGTATTCTTGATCCATTGATAGTAGGGAAAGCACATTATGATTGCTCTCAGCGTGTAAAACAATTGCTTCAGCGTTATAATGAACTGCAAGATATTATTGCGATTCTTGGTATGGACGAGTTATCGGACGAAGATAAATTAATTGTAAACCGTGCACGTCGTGTACAAAGATTTCTTTCTCAGCCATTCGCCGTCGCTGAACAATTTACAGGGTTAACTGGTGTGATGGTACCAATAGAAGATACTATAAAAGGCTTCAATGCTATTCTTGATGGAGAGGTGGACGATTTGCCTGAGCAAGCGTTCTTTAATGTGGGTACAATTGAAGATGTTAAGGAAAAAGCAAAGAAGTTGCTTGAAGCTGTTAATGTTTAATAATCGTCTGTATGCTGATGTTAAAAATAATTTCTCCTGAGAAGATTGTTTTTAATGGAGAAGTTGAGAATGTGACTGTACCTGGAACTCTTGGTAGTTTTGAAGTGTTGAATGATCATGCTCCAATCATTTCAAGCCTTGAAAAGGGACATGTTATATACACTGTGAATGGAGAAAAACAAGAGTTAGAAATTATAGGTGGTTTCGTAGAAGTGAAGCGTAATGAGATCTCTTTATGTGTAGAAGTATAAAATAAATGAATAGCCAGATAGATAATATTGCAAAAAAGTATTGGAAAGTAGCAATTTGGATATTAGTTATATTAACAATATTAGGGCTGTTTCTTATTCAGATAGTACAATTGCAAATATTAACTACAAGTTTGGTTTTTAGCTTAATTTATTCGATCGGTGTTACTTTGCTTTATAGCATTTGCTGGAGATCAATAGCACACCGCTCTCCATGTAAGTTAGGACTTTATTATATAGTTTCTTCGGTGTTGCAGATGATATTGGCATTGGTAATTATTCTGATGGGTATATTCTTTATATTTGATGATCTGTATTCAATATTTGGGTTTACAGTAATTTTCGTATGTTTCTATTTGGTAGTGCTTGTATATAATTGTATTTATTTTGCACGGGTAGAGAAGAAATATTTATTAAATGAATAAGACAGATATGAAAATAATCAGACACTTCCTTATACTGATGTTTATCTTGACAGTATTACCGGTAAAATCCTGTAATCAGATGGATATAGACATGAAAGGTATTTTGTGGGGACATATCAAGGATTCTTATGAATGGCATATTACGAATATTGGTGATCATCCAGTCATTATCAATCTACCTGTTATCGTTAAGAGTTCTACGGGATGGCATATTTTCATGAGTAATGAGTTTTCTGAGGAATTTAATGCAGCGGGGAATCGCCTTGGTCCATATGGACTTTATATTAAGAATGGTGAAGCAGAAGTCTATCCTAATAAGATTTGTGAGATTGTAAATGGGCAGGAAATCCGTCCTATAGATATTTCAATAACTAAGACCGTTTGCGTATTATTTATTGATTCTATCATATTGCTTATATGCGTGCTTATTCCTGCTTCTTGGTGTAGGCGTCATAAGGTTGATGCCCCAGCTCCCAAGGGATTTGTTGGATTAATGCACATGCTTATAATATCAATTTATGATGAAGTTATCAAGTCTGTGATGGGGAAAGAAGCAGATAAATATGCCCCATATTTGTTGACTTGTTTTTTTTTCATTTTCGTTGCTAATATTATGGGTATAGTTCCATTTCCTCCGGGTGGTGGTAATCTGACGGGGAATATCGCATGTACTGTTTTTTTAGGGATTTGTACTTTCTTAGTAACGAACCTTACAGGTACAAAAGAGTACTGGAAAGAGATCTTTTGGCCTGCTGTTCCAGCATGGCTAAAGATCCCCGTACCATTGATGCCAGTTATTGAATTATTCGGTATTTTTACTAAACCGTTGGCATTGATTATTCGACTTTTTGCAAATATGCTGGCAGGGCATGCTATTGCATTGTCTTTTGCAGGAATGATATTTATTATGTTTCATCTTACAGAAAACATTTTTGTAAATTATATTGCCGGAACGGGAATGTCAATTATTAGTGTTTCTTTGAGTGTTTTTATGATGCTTCTTGAAATTCTTGTGAGTTATATTCAAGCACTAGTATTTACTATGTTGAGTGCTGTATTTATTTCTCTTGCTCATATTAAGTCTGAGAAAGCCAATCAATCAAAATAATATTTAAATAAAGAAATTATTAACAATTAAAAAAATAATTATGTTATCATTATTGTTAGCAGCTGAGGTTGCAAAAATGGGTGGCGCTTTGGGCGCAGGTCTTGCAGTTATTGGTGCAGGCCTTGGTATTGGTCGTATTGGTGGGCAGGCTATGGATGCTATGGCACGTCAACCGGAAAAGATGGGAGATCTTCGTTCTTCAATGATTATTGCTGCAGCCCTTGTTGAAGGTGTTGCTTTCTTGGCCATCATCATAGCTCTTCTTATCGTAGTCATGAAGTAGTTTATACTTATTAATGGTATTTAATTAAGAAATTTAATCGGTATATATGGATTTGTTAATTCCTGATAGCGGTTTGCTTTTCTGGATGTCACTTGTCTTTCTGATAGTCTTATTAATTCTTTGGAAATGGGGATTTCCTTCTATTATTATGATGGTAAATGGTCGAAAAGCTTTTATAGACGATAGTATTAGGCGTGCTCATGAAGCTAATGAAAGGTTGACCAATATTCAAAAAGAAAGTGAGACTATTTTGCAGACAGCACGAGAGAAACAGGCAGTCATTTTAAAAGAGGCTACTGATACACGTAGTGCTATTGTTGAAGATGCTAAAGATAAGGCAAAAGAAGAGGGAAAAAAGCTCTTGAACGATGCTTATGCTCAAATTGAGACTGAAAAACAGAGAGCCGTTTGTGAGATTCGTTCTCAAATAGTTGAACTTAGTGTCCAGATTGCAGAAAAAGTTATTCGTGAGAAGCTTGCTCCTGATGTTAAGCAGATGGATATGATTGAACGGTTACTGGACGAAGTTTCTGGGAATGAGAATAAAACTTGATAAATTATGGATTTAGGTGTAATATCAGTTCGATATGCCCGTGCCCTTCTTAAATGTGCTATTATGGAAAAGCGGGAAGATGAACTCTACCATGAGATGCTGTATCTAATGACGAGCTATGTCGAAGTGCCTGAACTGAGAATTACGATAGCCAATCCCATTCTCTCAAAGGGCAAGAAGCAGATGTTGCTTGAAACAGCTTGTGGCAAGGCAATCAGTCCATTGGTAAGAAAATTTATTGCTCTTATATTGAGAGAGGATAGGGAGGATATTTTGCAATTCATAGCTGCATCATATATAACTCTTTACAGGAAAGATAAAAATATTACTGTTGGAAAACTTATTACAGCCA
>CAUUQE010000089.1:0-10489 GCA_963547065.1 uncultured Prevotella sp.
AGAATTATCGAAGAGGCAGGTCTCGAATTTGCTTTGCTCGAAAAGTACATAGAGATTGTTTTTCTCACTTCGTCGAAGTTCTTTCTTCATTTTCTTTTTTCTATCTTACTATTATAATGAAAGATGTGTGTTACTCTTCAATAAATTACAAGCACAAAGTTGCAACATTGTCATAACCTTATTTAAAATTCACTCAACTTTTATCGAATCACATTACGACTTTTACATGACGCTTTTATAATATTCTTCCACTATTTTTGGTATAGGAGATAGTCCGTACTTATTAAAAATATTTCTACATAAATTATTAGCTATCTCCTAACAAAGTATTCTACATTGTGCACAACTGCACTCTTTATATGAAGATGTCTACCTGCACAGCGCAATATAACGATTGTTTTCACGTTATCATTTAATATATGTGGCAATGGAGAGTATAGCACTCGGCACGAGGAAGGTCTGCAGATAAAGCATCGTTATCTGAATGAAATGAACAGAATGATGAAAAGACATCTTACGCTGTTTTCCGTATTTGTTGTGACAGCTACCACATTTGCGCAGGATCGGGTAAGAAAAGAGCCTGCCGAAAAGCTTGATTTGCTGCGAAACATCGAGTATCGGACTGAAACACAAGTGTCGTTGGCTCATGGAAAAACACCGCTGTGGCTTAACGCTAACAAGTATGGACTGAGTTCGTTGGACAAAGCCAACGGATATACGCGTGGCGCCATCATCAGACAGCTAAATACCGATTCTGTAAGACACTGGGGACTTGGCTATGGCATAGATATAGCATCGCCTCTACACTATACGAGTAAATTCATTATACAGCAAGCTTTCATTGAGGCTCGGTGGCTGCACGGAGTGCTGAGTGTGGGCAGCAAAGAATATCCCATGGAACTGAATAACAACTTTCTGAGTAGCGGTTCGCAGACATTTGGCATCAATGCAAGACCGATACCGCAACTGCGTCTGTCACTTCCGGAGTACTGGGAAATTCCTTTCACTCACGGCTGGCTCAGCTTGAAAGGGCATATTGCTTACGGCATGATGACCGATGATAATTGGCAACACAATTTTACAAAGCGCCATCATCGATATGCCGACAATGTACTCTACCACAGTAAAGCAGGGTATCTGATGATTGAAAATCCAGCTAAGTCTACGCCTGTATCGTTCGAATTAGGCTTGGAAATGGCATGTACTTTCGGGGGAGAGGCACATCTCACCGACGGTATGTCGGACAGAATAGTCAAGGGAGGTGTGAAAATTAAGGATTTTTGGCATGCTTTCCTACCGGGCGGGCAAGACGAAACCGACGGTATATATGGAAATATTGCGGGCAATCAACTTGGAAGTTGGGTGATGAGAGCAAATTACAATTCCGATATGTGGACCGGTCATATATATATCGACCATTATTTTGAGGATCACAGCCAAATGTTTCTGCTAGATTACAACGGCTACGGTACAAACGAAGAATGGAATGAAAAGAAAAATCGGCGCTATTTTCTATATGCTTTACAAGACATGATGTTCGGTACGGAGATCAACCTAAAGCAAGGAGTTTGGGTGCGTAATATCGTTTTCGAATATCTCTATACCAAATATCAGAGCGGGCCCTACAATCACGACCACACACAGAATATACCTGACCATATTGCAGGCATGGACAATTACTATAATCACAATATTTATACGGGATGGCAGCACTGGGGACAGGTGATCGGAAACCCACTCTACAGGTCACCCATCTATAATGAGGACGGCGATATCCGCGTGAAAGACAATCGTTTTTGGGCCTTTCACATTGGTGTGGACGGCAGCCTTACAAAACAAATCGACTATCGTGCGCTGGCAACATACCAAGAAGGTTGGGGCAGTTATCACGATCCGTATACAAAGAAACACCATAACGCGAGCTTTCTGTTCGAGGGCTCTTATCGTTTCAGACAAAACTGGAGAGTGAAAGGTGCCTATGCTATGGACTTCGGAGGTATACTCGGTCGTAATGCAGGATTTCAGGTTACAGTATCAAAAAGCGGGCTTCTCATAATTAAATGACCATCTATCGGGATTAGATATACTCTCCATTCAACATAGACATAACACGCAACAGATATAGAATTATGATGTGTACGAAAAACTCTTTTATCGTAACAATACTACTCATGGCATCGCTTAACAGCTGCACAATCGAAATGAGTCGGAATGAAGGCTTCGACGGTTTCTGGCACCTTGTGCGTATCGACACTTTAAGAACTGGCGGCAGCAAAGATATGTCGAGACAACGCGTTTTCTGGGGTGTACAGCACGAACTTATCCACGTAAAAAATGTTGACAGCGACAGTGCAGGATATTATCTGCGCTTTGCCCGTACGGAAAGCACCCTATTTATTCATACACCCTATGCCGACCACGGACATCAAGACACGGGGCCAAATGGTGGCGATATACCTGTAAACGACGTAACATGGCTGGCTCCTTTCGGTATCAACCGGTTAGAAGAATACTTCAGAACAGAGACTTTAGACGAAAGAAAGATGATCTTGAAGTCATCGGTGTTAAGGCTGTACTTCGATAGATTTTAAAATATGAGACCACCTTTCGGCAATCAAAAAATCTTGCCGAAGACAATATTGATAAACGTTTTCACTAAAATTTTGGTATCGAACCACCACGACCGGTGCTCCAAATAATAAAGATCGAGTTCCAACCGGCGCAGCATTTTCTCCATCGTATCTGTATACCCATTATATAGAGTAGCATAAGATGTTACCCCCGGGCGTATCTGATAAAGATATACATAACGCTGATCGTGCTGCATAATCTGGTCGATATAAAATTTCCGTTCAGGTCTCGGCCCAATGAAAGCCATATCCCCTTTTACGACATTCCACAACTGTGGCAGTTCATCAAGATGATGCATACGCAGAAAACGTCCAATATTTGTCAGTCGGGTATCTCTCTCATGGCCGTAAAGTGCCGGTCCATGTTTCTCAGCATCAATCTTCATACTGCGGAATTTGTATATTTTGAAAGGTCTGCCAAATCTTCCAATTCGTTCCTGTTTGAATATTGCCGGACCACCATCCTCGCGTTTTACGGCAATATAACACATAAGAAATACCGGTGAAAAACACACAAGACATAGGAAAGCTATACCAAAATCGAAAATTCTTTTAACGTTTCGTTCAAATTCATTCATGCCATCTTTAATGAAATGGGGGCTAGTCCTATCATCATTCCACTTAATGTATGACGGTATTTTCTTTTTTATCATCAATAATTCCATTGGATTGTCATTATATAAAAAGAACGAAAAAATATGTATATTTATTATATAGAATATTTAAAAAAACAAAATAAATATTACTTTCTTATCAGCAGAGATGAGATTATTTTGATGATATATTTGCAAGAAATCATGTATTTATTCGTCTTCACCCCTATTTTTTTACATGCTTCAATGCTCTCTTTCAGCCCAAGAATACGAGCCTGTATCCCGTGTGTGCTTGCTCCTCCGACACGCATGGTCACGAAATCGAGATGCAAATACTTGGTCTTGATATTATACTTATAACAAAATCTTGCTATCAACTCGAAGTCACCAGAAATCTTATAGTCAGGGCAATAAGGACCGTACTCGTCGAAAATACGTTTCCTTATATAGAATGACGGATGCGGGGCTATAAAACCGAATTTTACCATGTACGGTCGAAATAATTTTCCGGAATAGTATCTTACACATTTATCGGTATTCTCTGCTTCCACAAAGTGCACGTCGCCGTAGACAGCATCAACGGCATCTGAAAATTTTGCCACAACCCTTTCGATTACTTCATCGGAAGAAAAGAAGTCGTCAGAATTAAGTATGCCGACAATATCACCTGAGCAAAGTTTTATTCCCTTATTCATAGCATCATAGATACCACGATCTGGTTCCGATATATAATGCAAACGTCCTTGAAAAGCGTCAAGATACGATTTGATGATCTCAATGGTATCGTCCGTGGAGTTTCCGTCTATAACCCAATATTCGATATTAGTATATGTCTGTTGCAAGACAGACTCTATCGTATCGGAAATGGTACGCGAACTATTGTATGCCGTCGTGATGATAGAAACTTTCATACCTTAAATAATTATATGATTGCCCTTTATTGTATACAGAGAGACATCCCCGTCTTATTGGTAGGTTTTTCGGAACAGTTTGCGCAGGGTTGCAGCTATCCGTGTCAAAAAGAATACGAAATCATAATGCCTTATATCTTTTGCATATACACATATATAACTTTTGACCAATTTGAAAGCAAGGCTAACTCTGAAAGGATAAGAGTAGATTTTTCGAGACGCAGAACAAGGTCTATGCAAAACATAATAGACGGTTTGAGGTGATGCAATACGGATATTCCTAATCCGCTTTGAAATTTGAAACATGAATAAAGAATCTTCTCCCAACGGATAATTGGTGTTAAATCTGTCGTTCCGAATGACTGTATGAGGAATAAGTTTGCAGCAAGCACTTGATAAAAAACTACGACTGTTATAGAAAGTGAGCCTTTTTCTACCTATCGCTTTTTCATATGCAGATGTGAGAAAATGATCTATAGGTTTATTCGTTGTCTGCTCTATCTGCAACACATTTGCTTCGACAATACAGTCTGTGTCTGCCTTAGCCAATAACTCAGTCAAGTAGTTCTCGCTTATCCAGTCATCATCGTCAATAAAAGTAATATATTCCCCTATAGATTTGTCTATCCCCATATTTCGTGCATTTGACACTCCCTGAATGTCCGTTTGTAACAACTTCGTATTAACATCAATAAGATTTTTATTTAAATATTCATCCAGCAGTTGATAATATGGCTCACAGCAGCCATTCAAAACAATGATAACTTCGTATAGATCTTTTGCCATTGTTTGTTTAGCAACGGCTTGAAGACATCTGAAGATATATTCTCCCGGCTTATATACCGGTATGATTACTGATATTTGCATGGTCTTAATAATTTAAAAATAGAAGTGTAGTCGGGAACTAAAAGAGACGGAGAGACCGTGCATCGCATTTCCTTATTATTTATAAGTTTTTGTATTTTATTACAAAAATCGTTTATATCGGTAAATGTCGGATCATAGTTGTAGTATTGACAACAATATTGCAATGAGGGATGATTCGATATGAGTATTTTTTTTTGGTTGGCGATGCACTCAAAACTGACACCACTTACCTGATATTTAAATGAATCAGGATAGGCCAATAATATAATGTCTGCACGAAGAAACAATTGCCGATACTGTTGCTGTGTCAGATAATGATTAAGGAATCTGATATTTTCTGTATTCTCTAACCCCATAGGCTTATTACGCAACAGCAACAAGACTTTATTCTCTTTGAGTATATCTGACAAAACAGGATGGCTAATAAGTTGACAGACAAATTTTGCATTAGCCTTTGAAGAGGGGTGAAAAATGACTTTATTGAATTTGTGCAGTTCTATAGGTAGGAGTACATCTTCGAATATAAATGCAGGGGGACATCCATGTGAAATGATATGAACGTCGTTGACAGAATTCTCTTTAAACGGACGAGCCATGTATTCATTGAAGACAATAAATGAATTGTTCCGTGCGAGTTTCTTCAAGAAAAAATGTTTTATAGGATTGGAAAAGCCATTGGCATTACCATGACAAATGATATTCATATGTTTCTTCAATGGCAACAGTCCTAAAGTAATTTCGTCCAAACAGGCAATAATGACCTTATCATCTCGCTTTAGTCTCACACAGATCTTTATATAGATAAGAGTAAGCAAAAATATGACACGGTTCAATAGCGGACTTCTTGCATGTTGATCAAGAAAAGAAGGTAAAACCAATATATAGTCTTTCTTCGGATAAGGCAGTTGTTGAGCAATATCCCTATGCAGAACCAACTTTACATTATATCCCTCTCTCTTTAACGCATCGATATGTATCCTATGAAAGTTTACATGTCCTTTTTGTTGGATATAGTCTATATACAATATTCTACGCATATCTCTATTTCAATAACATCTTCAGATACTGCAAATTATCCGAGAAAGTATAATGGTAATTAAAGTATGCCGGAATACGGCAAAGTAAAAACACCATTTTAAAACATAGATAAGTACCAAAACGAAAATGCTTGCGAATATAGAATAGTCTGCTCCGGTCGTATTCCAATCTTCGACGGGCCGAGCGCTTTTTAGTTTGCACAAACGAGCCACCATCGTAATGGAGAATACACGGCCCGGGAATAATAATGCGCTTATACCCTTTGTCAGCCATTCTCTTTTCTAAATCTACCTCTTCGCAATACATAAAGAATTGTTCGTCAAAGCCACCTACATCATTCAACACTTTTCGAGGTACAAACAACGCAGCACCTGTAATAAAATCAACTTCTAAAGGTTCTGCTATATTCACCATATATAATGGCCTTTGAAGTTTCAACGTACTTCCTATTATATTTAAGGGAGTAAGAAAGAAATGATAAGAATTTGTGGGGCGCTTATCCTCGTCTGACAATATACATCCGATGGCACCAATAGCGATACTATTCTCCTTTTCCTCCATGTATTTTTTGAATATTGCTATCGCATCATTCAAAAGCAACGTATCTGGATTTAAAAAGAATATATATTTGCCTTTGGCTTCAGCTATTCCTAAATTATTAGCTCCGCCAAACCCTAAATTCCTTTCACTTACAATCAAATGTATTCTATCCTGTAATTCATTCTTTAATTTGATAGTTCCATGATCGGGTGAAGCATTATCTACAACAATTATCTCGTACGAGATATTATGAGTTTGTACAATAATGGATTTTACTGCATCTATCAATAAATCTGTAGAATTATAATTAACGATAATTACAGATACATTTATTTGACTTTCAGTACTATTATTCATTTGTTTTATATATCGGAAGTCCGTCACATGCCCATTACTTGACTTCATTGTAAGTCTTATTATAAATATTGGTACGTATATGGTACGGTTCTGCCCCAAATAATATGTTATCGTATCTTGCTATGGGGTAATTAGTCAAACCATACATTTTAAAGATACAGTATATACCAAGAAATGCCAAGAAAAGTTTTCTGTTATTTTTGATTGAAAAACATTTGATTAAATCCATCCATATAATCCAGTAACCGAAACTGAAGAGATAGGATAACCTTTGGCTAATAACTTTAAATTCGCTGAAGAAGAAAAATAATGCAAAATAAATAAGTATACTGTTGATAAAGATATCGCTACTTTTCCTTATATCTCTAAGCTTATTGAAATAGCAGAAGATAAGTCCTCCAGTCAATAGACGTTCAAGATATCCAATCGTTATTCTAAATCCAGCATCCGGCATTAGTTTCATGTAGTCGTTTATTTTTTCCTGTAAAGTTGGATTGATAAAGCCTGTAATAAGGTTGATTATTGAGAGAAATACTGATATATGGAATAAATAGACAAAATTTCCAGCAATAAAGATTGATAAGAACACCCATTTATTTAATCTGCGGTGTAAAAAGAAATATAAGGGAAAATAGAATATTGCAGATGTATGAAAGGTAAAAGCAATAAGACATGACAGAAAATAAGGAATTGGTTTCCTTTCTTCTATGAATTCGAGAGCATTGGCAAATATCAATATAGCTATAGAATTACGCATAAGGTCTGTGAGCAGTCCTAATCCATTCATACAAAAGCATATCATCAATGCCAAAGGGATGTTTATAATATACTTCTTGAGAAAGCGTATCAACAACACAGTGTCAATGACTGTACATATAAAAACGAAAAAGTGGTAATCATTATAAACTGCCTTTGTGATAAGCATCAGTATTGTAAACCCTGGCTCGAAAGGCCAGTCGGACGGTGGCAATTTAAAAAGATCTATCGGATTATAGTGTTGATAATCTACATAATAGACATTCCAATCATAAAAACAAAATCCTCTAAAACCAAAAAAGAAAATCATAACCCCCACACATAGATAAATTATGCGTTTGCGGATATTGTCATCTCTTGTTCTTTGAAACCAAAAGCCTAAAGTTCCGTAAAAGCATACTAATAATATGTATGGTAAAGCAAAACTCATTACTTTTTGTAAAACTTATGATATTGCTCTCTCCCAACAGTTATCCAAATTACATCTAAACCAATACCCACTATCACAAAAAGTAATACGATGATCGTCCGTGGAGTACTTGAAGCTCTGAGAGGAACCGTTGCTCGCTGAATAACGGTAAATGCAGGTGTATGTTCTTGAACTTTCGATTTTGCTACTTGTAATTGCTGGCCAGCCTGAGTATATATGTTATATCTCAATTGCATCTCATTCTCAAGTTCTTCTTGTTTAGATTTGAATGACTGTAAAATAACTTCAGTGTTAGCATCTGAATAACCAGCAAATGCCCTTTGGGCCCTTATATATTGTTCTTTAGATTCTACAAATATTTTTTTTGCATAACTAAGATCATTACGAGCTTTTTGTGTACGATACAGTGATATATATTGTTGTAAACGATTTTGAATGGTATCGGCAAGAATGGCTGCCACTTGTGGATCATCATCAGTAACACTAATGGTTATGACACTCGTCTTTTTATCTATAAGACAAGCTATATTCTTACGAATTTTATCACAAATTCCTGCTTGCATCTTGGTCAGACAGAATAAATTCACATCCTTTTGTTTCCCAAGTTTTCCATCTTCCGACTTAGACAACAGACTTGTTACCCAAATTGCCGGATACTCCCAAAATGCAATTTTACTATCTTTTGTTAGATGGTCATAATATGTCTTACTATTCGTACTGTCTTTTAATACAACAGGAATTTTAAACAAAGGGATAATAAAATCATTCGATGCAAACACATCCGGATAAATATCCGGATAAATGGCATCCGTAGAATTTCCATTACCACCGAAATCCACACCAACCATAGAAGCAAGAGTACCTAAACTTTGCGACATCCCCATTCCCGTTATCTCTGGAGCCAATACTACATTAGCTGTATATTCTTTCTTCTTGTTGATGGCAACAATTATCCCGACACAGGTGAAAACGGTTATAAACAAAGCTAATAATTTCTTTTCTCGTAAGACTTTTTGTATTAGTCCTATAATATCAATTTCGTTGGTTGTTTTGGGTATATTCATTGTCTGATACGGAAAATATTATGTTGCAAAATTAATAAAAACGATTTAATTAAGCAATGTTTATAACTATTAATATATGACTGTTCGAGATAAAAGAATAAAGTATTTTTATTGTCCATATCCTTTGCAAGACATTATTTTTCTTTTTATCATCATTACTATTCAAAACGACATATAATGGTACTAAGCAAATAAGATAAGAAGCCTATGGATCTTTCAACAGTTGAAAAGACTTATAGCAAGACGCATAAAGCCATGGCCACATTCTAAAAAGCGCGTAAGATTAGACATAATCGCAATCATTAAAACACTACTTTGAGTATTTTATTAAACTTAGACAAAAAAAAATCATTTTTCAAATAAAAATATTGTACTGTTACAAAATAAATAAGCATGAATACGGACGCAATTATAAGTCTGATAAAAAATATATTTGTAACATAAAAATAAATAAGTATGCAAAACAATACGGCCGGTAAATATGCGATGATGTTTCGGAAAAAGATCTTTATCGGAAACTTTATCCCTATCTTCTTATAGGTGAAAAACTGTGCAAGAACAAGGACACACAATTCTGAAGAGAGCCAAGAAACACTTGATCCGATAGAATGAAGTAATGGGACCAATAGGGCATTCAATAAAATACCGAGGAAAGCACTACTACCAGATACAAAAACCAGGAGCTTGTCCGCTTTATACGGTATTAGTATTTGCATAACCAAGATCTGACTATAGCCGATAATAAAAATAAGCGGCATCAATATCTGTAGAAGTATAGCAGCCTTTTCATATCCTTTTCCTGAAATTAACAAAATAATATCACTGCTGAAGAGCATTCCAATAATAATAATAGGTACGGAAAAAGAGAGCAAGACAGAAATTGACTTCTTGATAAGTTGTTTGAATTCATCATATTCACCTCCAGAAAACAAAGAACTCATCCGAGGCATAACCACATTTGTCCATGCAGTATAAATAGCAAGAAAAATAATAATTAATTTATATATTGTTGAGAAATAACCCACCTCTTCATTGGTGGAAGTAAAACCAAGAAAAATAATATTGAACGATGTATACATCGTGGCAAGTATCATATATACACCTAATACGACATACGCCTTGAAATATTTTTTCAAATTCACATCCCTGATACTGTAATTAACAATACGCCGGCTTCTGACAATATTGATGATGGCGTTGACAACTACCATCAGTACAGTTAAGACAAAATATATATCATAATCCTTTTCTTTGCGTACAAACACAAATACAGCAATAACATAGAACAATTTCACCAAGAGAG
>CAUUQE010000090.1:0-10454 GCA_963547065.1 uncultured Prevotella sp.
CTTTGCAATAATGAAACTTAATTTTTTGACAAATTTATTACTTGTTACTGTATTATTATTAACAAGTTGCACCTATCAAAAGTTCAACAAGAATATTAACAAAATATCCTTATCGAACAAATATAGCTATATAGATGCTTCAGCTATCTTCTTAGTAAATGGTATATCAAGACAAATTTATTCGAATATCAATCACTCAAAAGTAACTGCATCTTATCTATTCCATGCCATGCAAATATCAAAAAAGCAAAATAATAATATTACTACTATCAGTAATTATATAAATATGGCTGTGTTCTACTGGAACTCTGGGCAAAAGGATAGTGCTTTCTTTTATATGACAAAGATTGAAAATAATCTTTCAAAAATCAATAAAAAAAGACATCCGAGTCTATATGCAATGCTTGGTAAATTCTATTTCTCTGAAATGCATGACATGGAAAACGCTAAAAAATATTTTATAAAACTTATTCTAACTGATAATAATCCTACCAATTATATATATTTGGCACAAATAGCTTTAAAAGAAAAAGACAGCAGAAATGAGGTTCTTTATATAAAGAAAGCGCGACTCACTGTAGAAAAATACAAAGAAAGCAAAAAAATATCTCTTCCATATATCTACAATTACTATAACCAATATGCCGAATATTTGAAAGAAAAGGGACATATAGAAGAGGCTTTTGATACTCTGAAACGTGGTATGCAAATCTATGATCGGCTAAATATCAACAACAAGGAAAAATACAGTACCGCTGAAAAAAAAGAAAAAGAATTACAAGTACAAGTTTATAACCAAACAAAAAACAAGCTCGTTATCTGCATATTCTGCCTTATCTTGCTACTTATTCTATCAATTGCCATTTTCATCATTTTTTATCAGCAGTGGAAGAGAAAGAGTACAACAGCAGTGCAAAAAGAACGAAACAAAGCATATTATTATTCACAACAAATCAGCTCTTTGAGACAGAAAGTAAGTGAAGCCGAGGCCTATCAAACACAAAGAATTGCTAAAGGTAAAATCCTCTATCAAAAAGTAATGGAACAACATCTGTCAATGAAAGAATGGCACAAAAACGAATTTGTATGCTTCAATAGTTATTACCAATTAGAAGATAAAGATTTCATGGAACGAATTGCAGAAAAATATGGCCCGCTCCCTGCTAAAAGTATCACTTTTCTTATCTTATGGCACATTGGTAAAACCGATAACGAAATTATGAGTATCATGAACTTCAACAATGGAGCACTACGAAATACCAGATATAAAATCAGATTACGTAAAAAAGAAAAAGACGCCTCTTCCCTACAAAGCGAAGAATAATATATGGCATGTATGCTTACTATATATATCAATAGTAACAATAGTAGTAATACCTTTATTCTCACAATTTAAAATTTATAATTTGTAATCAGCAAAATATTTTTTTAAGGACGTATATCCTGTTTCTAAAAATACCAAAAAGCCACACAAAATAAGCAATCTCTATCATTAAGTTCATTGCAGCCGTCTCTTAACCACAGCAGGATTACCGGCTGCCATACATTCATCGGGTATATCGCGTACCACCACAGCACCTGCAGCGATGATACAGCGAGCACCTATCGTCACTCCCGGGCACACCGTTACTCCTCCACCAATCCATGTGTCGTTGCCAATTGTTATGGGAAAGCACGTTTCTATAGGCTTTCGTCGCGCTTGAAAGTCCATCGGATGCTGTGCGGTGAAGAATCTACAGTCGGGACCTACCTTTACAAAGTCACCGAAAGATACCTTTCCGCCATCGAGAACGATGCAATTATAATTCAAAAACACATGCTCTCCCATCACTATTCCCGCGCCATGATCACAATGGAACGGCGGGTTAATGCTCGAAGAAGTCGGTATACCCGGGATAAGCGCCTCGATTACAGCCCTATAATCGGGCGAATGGAGCGTCATAGTCTGTAACCTACGACACAATTCATTGGCACGCTTCACACTTGTAAGTACTTCCTCATCGACAAAGCAATACAATTCTCCCGAGAGCATTTTTTCATATTCCGTCTTCATTCGCAGTAGCTTTTGATAACAAAGTTACAAAATTTTTCGTACATTTGTCGCATCGAACACCTAAAGATACAAAAAAACAGTACAAGGCGTAAGGAGAACAGCTTACCAATAGCATTTCCGGCGCTACAGCTAAGGTTTATCGCTGATAGATAGACTCTCTATTGCAGACACACCATACGCCTATCGCCAATAGATGTATCATATAACAAACAAAGATATGACAGATTACAGATCTATACGACGCAAACGCCGAGCATCTTTAGAAAGAGAAGCGCAGAAATTCGAAATAAATAAAGATTTCAAACACATTTGTTATGATAGATTTCCACATAGAGCATCTGTCGGGAAAGGAGGCTATTGAACTCGTAAAAGCCCAAAGAAAATGAAACAGATACTACTTTTATTCCTCGTATTGCTCCGCGGTATGCCGGCCGAAACACAGACCTATGGCTACAACACAGGTTTCACGCTCTCGCCGCATGCCTTTTGCGACACTATTCCCATCGATATTATCGACGATCGGATATACCTTAATGCTACGATAAACGGCCGGCTACAACGCTTATGTATAGACACCGGCAGCAGTCAGGGCACAGTATATGAGGGAGAAAGCACCCGCTCGTATCGCGAATTGGGCAACATCGTATCGCTCGATGCCAACGAACGTGTCGACACTGTGCGGGTGGTATCGCTTCCGCCCGTAACGTTCAGGCACATCACTCTTACCGATTATGTGGCCTCGATTATGCCCCGACCGGCAATGAAAACCAAGTGCGATGCCGTTATCGGTTTCGATCTCATCAACAAAGGCGTGTGCATGAAGCTCGACCTTCGCCGTCGAATGATGATACTCAGCACGGACAAGGAGACTTTCCGCGGCGAACAGGGCTATGAATTGAAATATCGACTGAAGTGGTTCGTACCGTATATTTACGTTGGTCCTTTCGTGCGTCATACCGACGAGGCACTTTTCGACCTCGGATACAGGCAGCTTTACACCATGAACAAACAGAACTTCGACAAACATACCTATAAGAGCAAGCAGGTAAACGCACAGATCGAGGGCTTCGCTTACGGCAATCTCTCCATCGGGAGCTATGGTCCGGAGCACGAAGACGAGGTGGCTTTCCTTAATCTCGACCGACTGAAATGGGGCAATTTCGCCTTTACAGACGTGAAAGCCATTACCACTCAAGGCGCTTCACGTATTGGAGCACAAATATTGAAATACGGTACGATAACCATCGATCCGTTTCGCAAACGCATTATTTTCAGTCCCTATAACGGCAACGACACCGTTACGGTGGCCAATAAGCAAGTAAGTATCGCCTACGTACCGCAGGGCGACATGCCCACGGTGGGCCTTGTACGCAAAGAAAGTGCAGAGTATAAGGCCGGCTTACGGCAAGGCGACAGAATTATACGTATAAACAATGAGCCCGTAACATCCTTCGAACAGTTCATAGCCTATCCATTCGTTTCGGGCAAACGCTATAAATTGCACGTCATCACCCGCAACGGAATACAGCGAGAGGTGTATATCAATATCGATTAACAGTCGGTCTGCACGCGTTCATTCCTTCGTCTGCCATCGCTACATTACCGGTTCGACAGCTATTTCCTTTAATTTCATAAGCAGCATATCGCGTTTTTGCCGATTCGTACCATACATAATCATGCGGATAATACCCTTTTTATCGATCAGAACCGTGGTAGGAAACGATTTTACTTTGAATGCCTCGTTCAGCTGCTTGTCGGCTGCAACCTGCTTGAACTTGAACCCTTGGCGCGTTACAATATCCATTATTTCGTCTTTCTTATTATAGGTAACGGCAAGGTACCGTGCGTCCGGCACCGCTGCGAGCCACTTGCTGATCTCCGGCATCTCCCATATACAAGGCCTACAACCCGTATACCAGAAGTTCAGAACCAACGGTTTGCCCGCCGTGTTGCCGTCTGTATAACTGTTGCCCTCTATATCTTTCACTTCGAAACGGGGTATTTTATCGCCCACTTTGGGGCATTCTGGATCGACAGGCACCTCTGCACGCACAGCCAAACCTTCTTTCTGTTCCTGCAACATCTTTTGTATTGCAGCAAGGTTTTGCACTCGTTCGGGCGGTACGGCGTACTTCATATCGTCAGAAGTCAACGGCCTGTCGGCATTAATCATAAAGATTGCCAAGCCTTTTTCTCTATCCGAATAAAGGTACATGGGCAAATGCTCCACGCTGACGGGGGCGAACTCGAAGTAAAAACCGTTCACCAAATAACGACATTCTACTAAAGAGTCTACCTTCTGTGCACGCCCTGTCGCCGACAGAACGCATAACAATAATGTAATAATATATATTCTTTTCATATTCAACCGATAAAATGTGTAAGCAAGCGGTGTTTCCAAAACACGTAATTCAAAATACCTATGTAACTTTTTTAAAATACCTACGTAGGCTATTTCTTCAGTACAGCCTCGGCATTGGCTATCATCCGCCGCAATACGGATGAGGGCTGTGGCTCTTCTTTGGCACTTTGCAGGAATTTCTCATAGCTTGTTTTCTGCCTGCCCGTATCGCCCAACGCACCGTAAACCTGTCCCAGATTGTAATAAATAGTCATATTGTCGAGTTCGTACTTCACAGCTTCTTCCCATTGTCTGGCTGCTAATTTATAATTTCCGCGCTTGGCGTCTGTCTCACCCAGTACTCTATACACGCCGAAGAGCATGCCTTTTTCCTGCGAAAGCATAGAAATAACTTCATTAAGAGCCCCAATTCCTTCGTCTGCAAAGCCTATTTCGATGCATAAAATACCATATCTGTAAAGCACACCCACATTCTTACGGGCGCTCAGTTCCACTGCTTTCTTGTAATTTTCATAGGCTTCGGCCTGCTTTTTCAATTGCGACAAGCACATCGCAAGTGAATAATAATCCTCGAAAGTGCCGTCTCCATCCCCGATCAGTTTCACATATACTCCTCTTGCACCCTCCCAGTTCCGGCACATGAAGTAGGAGTTGGCAAGCTCTCTCTTTACAAATACGTTCGATGAGTCTCTCATATTATACTGCGAGGTGAGCATTAAAGCCTTCTCAGAAAGCCCTTTAGCGTTGTAAGTCTTGCCCAGTTCCGCCACTATTTCGCCGTCATAAGGATAACGTTTCACCAATGCAGTGCCGCAATTGATTTGCTCTTCGCCCAAAGCAAGGTGCTTATAGCAGTAGAACTTCTCACGAAAAGCTTTGTGCGAGAGCGTATCTTCCGCTATTGCACCCAACATTCCGAGGCATCGGCGATAGTCTCCGCGCAAGTAATAGCAGTCGGCTATCTTCATCTGCAGACCGTCGGAATTGTGCTCCATACGTGCTCTTTCGTAGCAATTCAGTGCTCCGAGCACGTCGAACTGTTCCATACAACTGTCGCCGAGATACTCCATATCGTGATTGTCTGCACCCGCTCGGGCACAGACAACACACATCATCAATAGGAAAACTGCTTTCCTCATGATCTTATTCAAGAGAGATTATTCCTTTTTCAGTGTAATGTAGATGGTATTTTCCTTCTTGTTAACGGCCATAGATTCAATGCGATCCGGAGACAGCTCTTTTAACTGTTCTTTTGTAACAGGCTTTCCGTCGACGATATATTTCGCTTTATCGAACCCGAGTGCAGCTTCTACCGTCTTTCCAGCGGTCGTCTTGCTGTCCGTAACATTACTTCTATCGGTCGTATTCGGCCCTCCGGCCTTCTCTGTTCCGTCCATTTTAAACGTTATCGGCACTACATATTTCACGTTAACGGGCTTTCCGTTCTGCTTACCCGGTGTCCATTTCGGCATACTTTGTACAACCCGTAGCGCTTCGGCATCGAGAGAAGGCGCCACAGATCGACTTATTTCGGCATTAGACACACTGCCATCCTTCCGTACAACGAAACTTACCGCAACTCTTCCTTGCAAATGAGCCTCATAGGCCTCCTTGGGATATTTGGTATTTGTACCGAGATATTGCATCAGAGCACTTGTCCCGCCCACGAATTGAGGCATTTCTTCCACGACTTCATATACCTCCGTTTCACCGTTTCGGACTGCATTCTGTGCATCATCCGCAGGTGCAACGCCGATATCTCTATCATCAACCGCCGACGTATTGCCCTTTGCAACGCGCGGATGCCCCTTCTTCTTTGCTTTCGTCTTCGGCTTACCGATCACGGTCTCCATCTCTTCGAGGCTGTTACTTACACTCCGTGCCACCGTTTCTATATTACTAACCACAAGAAGAGCTGCTGCCAATGGCGCAAAAAGCAAATATTTAGCCCTTCCGATTTCATGTGTACGATGTTTGTTCATCATTTTTATTCGTCTTTTAATGGGTAAAACATTGAAATTATTCGATATTGTAGCTACGTTCTTTTGATAGGTCAGCCCCAACAGATGGTACTGATACGCCTTCCGGTCGTTGCCCCGAGCAATGACGCTGCTATCGGCAAGAAACTCCAGATTTATTCTTATTTCGCGTTTGAGCAGCCATACAAAGGGATTAAACCAGCACACTACGGCGAACAGTTCGGCAAACAGCACGTCTAAAGAGTGCATCTGTCGGACATGGGTGGTCTCATGAACAATGATTTCTTGCCGTTGAGCAGCGCTCTGTGCATCGGGATTGAGGAATATCCAGCCGAAAAACGAGAACGGACTGCCCTTTCCATCGATCACATGCACGCGCACCCCGTCTATCGTCTGCACCCTGCAACGGTGCGCCAGCATGCAGATACTCGCAATCTGCCATATAAACCGGCCGGCAAGAAGCATCGTTATCGAGAGATAGATGGCCTGCACAAGCGCCGTCCATGAGAATGCAGGAGCCTCGGCCCGTACCGTTACCGTAGGCAGAACTACTTCGGCATAAGCATAGACTATACTTACGGCAGATTCGTTCGACCGGATAAGCGCTTCTATATTGAGCAACGGTATGCACAGGGCCACTGCATAGATGCCGATGAGCATAGCCCTGCGCCAGCCGAAAAATGTGTCTTGCCCGAACATTGCACGGTAGAAGCCGTACAATATAATCAGGCAGACGTTGATTTTAAGCAGATAAATGGCCATCGTTCGTAATGTTTAGATGTTCAATTGCGTATTCCTGTTTCTATTTCATCGATAATGTCCTGCAATTCTTCGGGGGATATTTTGTCCTCATGTGCAAAGAACGACACCATATCTTTGAACGAATTACGGAAGTAATTGCGTACAAATCCCGCCATAAAGTGGCGTTTATAATCGGCCTCTTTCACAGCCGGAGCATACACATAGGTATTGCCTTTGCGCTCTTGAAGCACGTATTTCTTGCGCTTCAGATTGTTCACAACCGAGGCAAGCGTGGTATACGGCGGTTGCGGATGGGGCATCAAAGCGAGTATTTCTTTTATGGTACAGCTGCCAAGTTGCCAGATATACTGCATCGCTTCTTCTTCTTGTATCGTCAATTTCTCCATTGTTCCGTGTTTTAATAGGGCTCCTAAAGCGGTTAAACATTCTGCATAAAAAGAATATGTCATATCCTTTCGATTGCAAATCTACGAAAATTTCGTAGACGCGCAATAGCTTTAAGATTAAAAGTTGTTAACAGTATAAATATTTTTCTATGAATATAAAATCATTACGAAGTTATCGTAAGTAAGATAAAAAGATAAACTATCAACGAAAAGAGGTAGCAATCCACTCTCAATCTCCCCTTTCTAAGGAGAGATGACTACAGGTATAGCACCAACAAAATACCTGTTTATCGGCGACAGGCAGTACACCTAACGGCGACAAATGCACCGTTTAAGTTCGACAGACAATAGGTGTATCAGTAACAGGTATTATTTTTCGCTATCGTTTATAGCACACCTCTCTTCACATGTTCAATACATTCCCTCTCCTATCTCCTTGAACAAACATAAGCACAATGCACAATGAGTTTATTAATCTTCACGATGAAATTCACACAATACATTTGTTTTTCGATAATACAACAATCATACGCCCACGATTATTCGCCTCTTTATCGATTGAGGATTATCGAAAATATAATCTTTAACAGAGGTTACACTGCTCGCAAAACTGCCGGTTGTTCGCGGAACATGCACTCGTTATTTCTTCAACAGCCCCGATTCGGTGTCGCTGTTCTTCATTGTTCGATTGATCTTTGTGTATTTCCTTCCGTGCGAGAAATGCCATGTAAGGGTAAAAGACAGCATGTTTCCGAAATCTTTCTGGTGCACCGAAGTGGTCTTATTGACATACCTATTAAGCAATTCCGCACGCATCGTGAGCGGGTTGTGCTGCATGCAGTGCTGCCAATGCAGCGATAAATCTACGTTACCCCATTTATACGTGCCCGACACATAGTGGGCCGGTGCCTGATGGCCTTTGTTTTCGCCCTCTAACCAACGCCATCCGTTATCGACATTTGCAGCAAACGTAAACCTTCCAAGATAAGCATTGAGCTGTAAGGCGGTACTGAAACCGGTGTAATGATGCTTGTAATCATTACCGTAATTAAGGCAACGCAGCACGCTGGTCGTCCATGTAGCCGTGAAAACCGACGGAATTATTTCGTATTGGTTGTAGCTTTGTAAAAGCAACATATTGATGGCACGCTGGTTGGTTCGCGCAAATACAAAGCCGGCAGAGGTGCGTTCAATGCTCTGCATGATGCAATTGTGATTGTTGCGATACAATATCATCAGCTCTGAATAAAGGCGTTTGTCTTGATAAGAGAGTGTAAATTGCTGCTCTAAACGGCGGTCGGAACGCAGACGGGGATTGCCTGCATTGATGTCCATTTCATTGATTCTCACAGCTACATCGGTCAGATACTGTGGACGGGGTGCATGTGGCGCGATGCTGAAATCGTACTTCGCCGTAAACACATTGAGGAAAGAATAAGAAAAGGTGAACTTCGGACGCAGCAAATAATAGGTGTATCGGTCGGCTACCTGACGGTAATAAATGCGACTCATCCCCATGCCGAGCACGTAATTCAGGCCATACAGCCGGCCTTTCAGCTGGGTGTAGACGTAACAGTCGGCCGACTGTTCGCCCACATACTTGCTTATATCGCCCGTATAAGTATTCTCTACGTACTTTTGACGGTACTGCATGCCGGCCGAGAAAGTAAACGGACGCAGCTTATTCTCATAGATTGCCTCTGACAGAAGTGAATAACTATTGCCTTTTCCGCCATATTCATACACCCTATTCTCCTTATTATAATAGGTATAGGAGGAGCGGATATAAGTACCAACCGCATTAGCCGTAAAGCTCTGATGGACTCCCAATGCCGCATACCAATACAGGTCGATGGCGGGAGACGACGATCTATCAGTACTGTTCAGTTCGGATATTGTCGACGTTCCGTTGAGCATACTCTGCCGCACCTGCCTATCTTCGGGCGTACGGTCGGCATCTACCGTCAGTTTAGCTTGCAACACGTAGCGACTGGAGTCGGCAATACTGTAGGTAAGCTGCAGGTTATTGCCAAACGTTTTGTCTGTAGAAGACAGGTCGCGATGCCATCCTGAGCACACACTCCCGTCTTCTAACAAGTATTGGAAGGTCTCCTCTGCCCGACGACCGGCAAGTTTTCTGTAACCGAAAGAATAACTTATGCCGAACTGACTCTTGCCATAGTTCAAGTTGGCATACATCATGTCATTGCCAAGGCGCGCAGTTAACGCCTGCGTAAGGTCGGCTCCGAGTACATATCCCCGTACTGCACGCGCCGTAACGATATTGATAACGAAGCCCACATTATCGCCATAACGTACTCCCGGGCTGCGAATGTAATCTACATACTTAACGGCTTTCAGGTCGAGAGCCAACAGCTGTTCGCGCGAGGCAATAACATCATTGATGCGAACCTGTACATCTCCCAATCTTCCATCTGTCGAAATGGTGTGCAACACCTCATCAACTTTAATGTTAGGCAGTGCCAATTTGCTGAGCAGACCATAGGCCGAAGTAGATTTCTCCTTTTGTATTTGCGAAGGAAATATCTGCTGTCCGTCTACTTTATCAATAACACGTGCACCATGCACCACCACTTCACCCAAGGTAACAGAGTCGGCTACGGTCGTCGGTTGCTGCCCATAAAGCGGCAACACCATGCAGGCGACAAGAATAAATAAAAAGTTTTTCTTCATTTTTGCTTTCGTTCGTTGTTCCGAAAGCAAAGATACAAGAACCGTAATCGGCGTGGAAAAATATTATCTGACAACTGTCTGACATTTGCCTGACAAGCATCTATACAGACATTTTTTGCTATTTACCACCGATTATCGCATAAAACAGACATTCTGTCAACTACTTCTATGGCATTTATTTCACCACAGTAAGTTCGTAAGCTTTACCGCGTTCCACC
>CAUUQE010000091.1:0-10442 GCA_963547065.1 uncultured Prevotella sp.
CTAATGTCAATCTTTCGCTCGATACCGATTATGAACGGGTAACCGGAGCCTCATCACCCCGCGATCTGGAATGTATGATGCAACAGATTTACCTTTATTTCACTTGCATCAAGAAAGATCAGAAGGCATTCGACAACCTCATGTCAAGCTACCGTACAAGACTTAAAAATATCAGTCAGTCACCCGACATGGCGCTGTCCGACTCTCTTATGGCAACATTGTACAACCACAATCCACGCTTTTCGAACTACACACTCGAGGATATCGACCGCGTGGACTACGACCGCATATTGCAGATAGCCAAGGAACGTACTGCAAATGCAGGCAATTTTACATTCACCTTTGTGGGTAATTTCTACGAGAAAACACTACTGTCTCTTATTGAGCAATACATAGCCTCGCTGCCGTCGACAGGCAAACGAGAAACATGGAGAGACGTGGAAACCTATGCTAAAGGCACAGTTCTCAATCACTTCAGACGGAAGATGGAAACACCGAAAGCCAAGGCTTATATGATTTGGTATGCTAAAGGCATTAAAAACACACTGGAAAACAAACTGATGGCCGATGCTGCCGGACAGGTTCTGACAGCTCTCTACATCGCCAAGATACGCGAAGAAGCATCGGCAGCCTATTCGGCCGATGCCCATTGTACCGTATCGAAAGCCGGCAATAACACATATGCGAAGCTCTACGGTATTTGTCCTATCAAGCCCGAAAAGGTCGACACAGCTCTGAAAATTATGTACGAAGAGGCCACAGGTATGGCAAAGAAAATCAATGCAACGGAACTGAACAAGGTAAAGAAATTCATGATAAGACGTGCCGACGAGCAAGCCAAACAAAACTATCATTGGGTGAAAGCCTTGGAAACCTATATGGAAGAAGGGATAGACCTACTGACCGATTACAAAAAAACGACAAATGCCCTCACTCCCGATAAGATTTCGACCTTTATGCGTACCCACCTTTTTGCTTCAGGAAATCATGTCGAGATAGTCGTATTGCCCGAATAAGACCGACGGCACAGGCAAAAGTCAAGAGTACACCGACACAATAACTTCCGATAAAAGGCGTTTATAGGGTGATATGAGAAGACTTTTTTTCTTTTTAACCGTAATAATTTGTGCGCTGAATACCCCTGCACAGCAAGACAGAAGGGTGCAGAATCGCCCTTATACCGACTTACGGCCGTTTCATTTCGGCGTTTTGGTGGGCACACATGTTCAAGATCTGGAGTTCAACAACGTAGGTTCGCATACTATCACTAACGACGACGGTACCAGTTACGAAGCTGTAGTAACGACAGACCAAAGCCGTTGGGATCCCGGATTCAATGTCGGTGTGCTCGGGGAGTTTCGTTTAAATACTCATTTTCAGCTGCGCATAGCGCCTACAATGTACTTTGGCACGCGACACATCACATTCCGTAACTTAAAAGAAACAACGCCTAACGGTAGTCCGAAAGAACAAAAACAAGACATGAAGACCGTATATGTGGCCTCGGCCTTCGAACTTATCTTCGCTGCACCGCGTTCCAACAACCATCGTCCTTACCTTTTGGGAGGCTTCACCCCAATGCTTAACCTCAGTAGCCACGGCAACGATTATATAGAATTAAAGCGTTACGACCTGTTTGCCGACATAGGTATCGGCTGCGATTTCTATCTGCAATACTTTAAACTTCGCCCCGAACTCAAGTTTATGTTTGGACTTACCAACAGCTTCAACAGCAACCATGTAAAAGACATCAGAGACAAAGCGATGCTACCCTATGCCACTTCTATCGACAGAGCGCAATCTAAGATGATTGTACTCACTTTCTATTTCGAATAATACAAGCATTGGGGCAACACAAACGAGAACATTCGTGTAGAGCAGACAGCCCGTTATTTACCGCGCATACGGCTGAAATCAATCACCATCTTGCCCACATAGATGGCATTCTTGCCGTTCTGATCCACGGGAATCTCCTTACCATCAAGGTTTTTCACATAGCGCAAGGTCTTGAAGTAAGTATGTGAATGACCACCGAGCACGAGGTCTATTCCTCGAGAACCCGCTATCATCTTCTGATCACTCATGCCCCTTTCCAGCCATCCGAGATGCGATATGCAGATTACAAGGTCGCACTTCTCCTTGTTTTTCAATAGTTCGCCCATCTCCTTAGCCGTTTTTACCGGATCAAGATACTTCGTGGTCTTGTAATTCTTCACGTCTACAAGTCCGTCGAGCTGTGGAGAAAGGCCGAATACACCTATCTTCAGTCCTTTGCGCTTCAATATGACGTAAGGCTTCACGACATGGGCTAGCTCCGTTCCGGTAAAGTCGTAATTGGCACAAACGATAGGATAATTCAGCTTCTTGAATATACGTGCCATGTTATCCAAGCCGAAATCGAACTCATGATTGCCTATTGTGCCGGCATCATAATGCATCATATTCATTAATCCAACCTCAACATCACCCTTGAAAAGCGTGAAATACGGCGAACCTTGGCAGAAGTCACCGCTATCGAACAGCAGCAGTTCCGGATCTGCCTTGCGCTCCTGTTGCAGCATGGCCACACGCCTGACGAAGCCTCCCCTGCCGGCCAGCATCGTATCGGCTAAGTTGTAATTCAGCGGCAATATGCAGCTATGCGTATCGTTTGTATGTAATATCGTCAGCTGTCTGACTTGTGCCGAAACTGTCAGCACGGTCAACAACATCCATAAAATAAATATATTTTTTCTCATAACCGTTTCTTCAAATTCTATTTATCCAATCATCGACCATTATCTTATTCCACTACAATGCGTCCTTCCGTCTTTGCACTCACCGATTGGCCCTGAGCAGCTTTCTCGCGGAAATAATCCATAATGATAAAACGCACATTGTTCTCCCTATTCTGTGGCGAAACGACATCGGTCTTTGACTTGAATGCCTCCATTTCGTCATTGCCCTGCGCTACATAATCGAGCGTTGCAATACGGTATTTCGCATCCTTTTCTACCGGCTTACCATTGATCTGTGCCGAAAGAAGCTTACCTTCAGGACTGATTTTCAGCCTTACGCTGTGGCTCACTCCCTCGCCTCCACGACGTGCCATCTGCCTGAACAACTCCAACACTTTATCTCCAGTGAGCGTAAGGAAGCATATTTTGTTTTCGAAAGGTGCCACATCGAGTACATCCCCATAGGTTATATTGCCTTTAGGCAGAGCTGCACGGATGCCACCCATATTATAAACGCCAAAATCGGGGTGCTCATTGAACTTCTTGCTGCCCCAAACAATGATATCGGTCAATAGGTTCGACAGTTCGCTCTCGGGCCTATGTGCTACCATATAGGCCGCACTTGTACCCACAACCGGACTCATCAAGCTGTCTACTTTATGTTTGTAAGGCGACAAAAATGCCGTAGCATCAGCATCAGGAGCCGTATCATAGGTTTTATCTACAAGTATCCGAGTCCTCGAAATACCTGTCATAACATAATGTGAGCTGCACGATGTGCCCAACACAAGCACCGCCGTCATGCCCACCAGCATCATTTTTTTATACATAGTCTTCGATCTGTTTATGCAAATATAGTTTAAATAACAGAAACAGACAAATAAAACGCAGAAATAATTCGCAGGAACCGGCAGCAGTAAAGATAAGGCCTACTTTGCTCGGCTTTGCACAAAGTAGGAAACGAATTATCTGACAAAAGAAGTCACTTAAAAGATAAAAGGATAAAAAAGTACGTAGGTAAAAAAGATAACCGAGACATGAACGGATGAAAAAATAAAAGGGTAAAAAGAATAAAGCGGCAAGACGCAGGGAGTAGATTTATAATCTAAGGTGCTTAGAGGGTATGTTTAAGTTCGTCACATAGGTATTCTAAGGTGCCTATATGTACTGCCTGATAGCTTTACAGGGTGTCTCTGTCTATACGCTACCGAAAACTTATAAAGCTAAAGAGTGGCTAATAGCCGTTTTATCCTTGGTATCTGCCACTTTTATACCGCGCCCTAAGAAGTTGAAAATACTCCTCTCGGTATCCGTATCTGCATGTCTTTTTTGTTAAAATCATAAAATTATTCCACCGAAACAAGTAATTATACATTATTTTTTGTACCTTTGCAGCGCTTTTAGCGTAATCGCTGACGGGAAGAAGAGTTGCCTGCTATGTTACGTTGGAACGACAAATAATATTTAATTATCAAACAAATGGATTTAATTAAAGTTGCTGAAGAAGCATTTGCAACCGGCAAACAATTCCCTGATTTCAAGGCAGGCGATACGATAACTGTCGCTTATAAAATCATCGAAGGAACCAAAGAACGTATTCAGCTTTACCGTGGTGTAGTGATCAAGATTTCAGGTCATGGGAACAAGAAGCGCTTTACCGTTCGCAAAATGTCGGGAACAATAGGCGTAGAACGTATTTTCCCCATCGAATCTCCTAATATTGACTCCATTGAAGTGAATAAAAGAGGTAGAGTACGTCGCGCTAAACTGTACTATCTCCGTGCACTTACGGGCAAAAAAGCACGTATCAAAGAGAAACGAAACGTTACCGGAGAGTGACAAGATTTATTCATTTTTATAAAAAAATAATGGTACGGCGGCTTAACATCATTGTTAAGTCGCTTTTATTTGTGCCGAAAATAATGAACATCCCAATATTTCGGGTCCCTCTTCATGGCAATACTCATTTGGATAACAGCCTTTCGTATCATAACAATTCTGAGTATTGTCATCACCATGCAATATCTATTAAAGTTTTTCCTACTCTGAAAACCCTCAAGGAGAAGCAATTTATCGATCGTTTCGGCAGTAGGTTTTTCCCTTAAGGTAACAAATCCCACACCTTTTCCAAAACCACAGACTTTATGTTTAACATGATACAATGAAAATAAGCGGGCAATATGTTCGAAATCCGATGCTGCGCTGACTCCTTTACCAACTTTCTTTTCCATTTTTAACATGAGAAATTTTAGCTCACATTTCATACACTCGAATAGTTTAATGTGTTACGCTACAAAAATAACACAAAATAAATATATCTGCCAAACGTTTTTACATATTCACGCATCGGAGATATAAAAATTCCTTGGCCAAGAAAATTTCATCACCTTTGCAGAGAAGCTGAACATTTGATAATTAAGTAATCATTCTTATGGAAAATAAAGTAAAAGCTGGTGAAGCGTAAACTGAACTTCGGCGCGCAGAAAGGTAAGGAGGTTTACATCGCACAACCCGCGAACCTCGGAAAAATTGGTTTTGACGGCTTGGTGAAAGAATTCTCTGGCAGTTCGACAGTGAACGCGGTCAACGTGTCTTTTAATATCTTTTATAAATCTTCGTTGTCGTAGATTTTCTTGATTGTGGGTACGACGGCGAATAGGAAGGTCAGCGGCAAAGACCGCCCGGAGGGCAGTAGTACTACCGGATAAAAAGGAGTTCGCGGTATTTGGGGAGTGTCCAGAGTTCGTCGGCTACGAGGAGTTCGAGCTTGTCTATCTGGTAGCGTATTTCTTTCATTTTGGGTTCCACTGTGTCGTGGTAGGCGATGGCCTTGACGCGTTCGTCGCTGATTTTGTTGGCCACCTTGCGTGCATCAACAAGTTCTTCTACACCAGTTTCTATGGTTTGCGTGCGCCGGGCGATTTCTTTGATGATTTTTATGTTGCGTGCGGTGAGGCGTGCGGCTTCGGCTTGGTCAAAGATGGCATACATGTTCTGCACGTTTTTAGCAAGCCGGCTCTGGTAGTGGGTGGCCACGGGGATGATGTGGTTCATGGAGAGGTCGCCCATGACGCGGGCTTCGATCTGTATTTTTTTGGTGTAGGTTTCCCATTTCACTTCGTTGCGGGCCTTGAGCTCGTTGCGGTGCATGATGTTGGTGGTTTCGAACATTCTTACACTGTCGGCATCGAGGTAGCGGTCGAAGACAAGGGGGCAGCTGGTTTCGCAGTCTAAGCCGCGGCGGCGGGCTTCCTTGACCCATTCGCCGGAGTATCCGTTGCCGTCGAAATGGATGGGTTTGCAGGTTTTTATATCTTCGCGCACGATGTCGATGATGGCCGACACTTTGTCTTCTCCTTTCTTTATCAGGGCGTCTACGCGTTTCTTGAAGTCGGCGAGCGCTTCGGCAACGGCGGCGTTGAGCACGATGATGGCCGATGCGCAGTTGGCCTCGGAACCTACGGCGCGGAATTCGAAGCGGTTGCCGGTAAAGGCGAAAGGCGAGGTGCGGTTGCGGTCGGTGTTGTCGATCATAAGTTCGGGAATTTGCGGTATGTCGAGTTGCATTCCTTTTTTGCCTTGCAATACGAAGAGGTCGGCCTTATGGCTGTTCTCGATATGCTCGAGCAGGTCGCTCAGATGCTTGCCGAGAAAGGCTGAGATGATGGCGGGAGGCGCCTCGTTGGCCCCGAGCCGGTGAGCATTGGTGGCGCTCATGATGGAGGCTTTGAGCAGGCCGTTGTGACGATACACACCCATCAGCGTTTCTACGATGAAGACCACAAAGCGCAGGTTTTCTTCGGCAGTCTTGCCGGCACCGTGGAGCAGGATGCCCGTGTCGGTGGAGAGCGACCAGTTGTTGTGCTTTCCGGAGCCGTTGACACCAGCGAAAGGTTTCTCGTGGAGCAGCACTCGGAAGCCATGTTTGCGGGCAACACGCTTCATGAGCGACATGAGGAGCATGTTATGGTCTACAGCAAGATTGCATTCTTCAAAGATGGGAGCCAGCTCGAACTGGTTGGGAGCCACTTCGTTGTGCCTTGTCTTACAGGGTATACCAAGCTCGAGCGCCTGTACTTCGAGGTCTTTCATGAACGCCTGTACACGGTCGGGGATGGTGCCGAAGTAGTGGTCGTCCATTTGCTGGTTCTTTGCGGAGTCGTGCCCCATTAGTGTGCGCCCCGTCAGCATGAGGTCGGGGCGGGCCGAATAGAGACTCTCGTCTACAAGGAAGTATTCTTGTTCCCAGCCGAGATTGGTGGTAACTTTCTTTACATCGGGATAAAAATAGCGACATACCTCGGCAGCAGCCTTGCCCACGGCGTGGAGCGAACGCAACAGAGGGGCTTTGTAATCGAGCGCCTCGCCGGTGTATGAAATGAAGATGGTGGGGATGCAGAGCGTATCGTCGATGATGAACACGGGCGAAGTGGGATCCCATGCCGAGTATCCGCGGGCCTCGAAGGTGTTGCGTATACCCCCGCTGGGGAAAGAACTGGCATCGGGTTCCTGCTGTACGAGCAACTTGCCCGAGAACTCTTCTATCATGCCGTCCTTGCCATCGTGCTCTACGAAAGCATCATGCTTCTCAGCGGTGCCTTCGGTGAGCGGTTGAAACCAGTGTGTGTAGTGGGTGACGCCGTTTTCTTCGGCCCAGCGTTTCATTCCCTCGGCCACTGCGTCGGCTATGGAGCGGTCGAGTCGGATGCCGTTGTCTATCACATCGGTGAGCTTTTCATACACTTCGACGGGCAGATACTTGTACATCTTGGCGCGGTTGAATACGTACTTGCCGAAATATTCCGACGGTCTTTCGCTCGGTGCCGTTATCTCGAGCGGTTTTTTTCTGAATGCCTCGGCTACTACTTCAAATCTTAGGTTTGCCATTGTTTTGGGGACTTTTATCGTTAACGTGTTATTGTTCTTCTCTTTGCGGTTACGCTTTGCGTGGCTGTGCATCTTACCTACAGGCAGCTTCTTTGCAAAGTTACAACATTTCGGCAACAGACAAGCCGTTGCGGACGGATTTTTTATTCCGCATATCGGTATGGCCAGCAAATTGCAGACGGCATGTCTATTGGTGATAGACATATCGTGTAGTGTCGGTAGGCAGTACGCCTAACGGGTATAGACTGCATGTCTACGAACTCCGTTCGAGTCCTTTACGGCGGCATATCCATAGTTCTATGCTGTTGATGCAGTTCTGCCAAAGAATATAACAGCCTGGACCTACCGACGATAGAGGGTTCAGATATGTGTAGGCTATCCAAATGGCGAAGGCCGTATTCTTTTGGCCCAACGCCTGTCCGGCATTGATCGTGCTGCTGAAGTAGCGCCCTATACGGCGGCCTACGACGAACTGCATGATGCATAGCAGCAGGCTCAGCACGGCAATGACAAAGAGAAAAGTGCCGGTAGTGTCGGCATGTACGATGTTTCTCACCGTGGCCCCTGTGACCAATACGAGCGAACAGCCCCACAAATAGTATGAAAGGTCTTTCACTCCTACTATCCAACGATGGAAACGTTTCATACGATGTTTCACGATGAATGCCAGCAGCATTGGCGCCAGCAGCACCACGGCCACCTCGTAGAGTATACTCATAAAAGCACTTATGAAGCTGATGTCGGCCGCTTTGTCTATCATCGGGAAGCAGATGGGGATAAAGATAGCGGTGATAAAGTTAGAAATAAAAGTGTAAGTAGTCATCTCTTCGAGGTTTCCGCCGAGCTTCTGTGTCACCACGGCAGCGGCCGAAGCACAGGGAGAGATGATGCATGTGAGCATTGCTTCGGCAAGTATGAGACTTTGTCCTTGCATACTGAACCCCAGAATGAGGGCTGTAAGAATTACGATGAACAGCACTTGGAACACTCCCGCCCACAGATGCCAGCGCACAGGGATCAATCTGCGAAAGTCGACCTTACAGAACGTGACGAACAGCACCAAGAACATAAACAGCGGAAGAATAGCATCGAGGATGGGAGACAATGTGCTCGCCGCCCCTGTAAGCGCTGGTGTGTTGGCGAAAACGAGATAAACTGCTGCACCCGTAACCATAGACAACGGCAACGTCCAGTTCTTGATTAGGCGAGAGATGCTCATGCCGGCGGGGTTAGGAGTTGCCCACAACGTCGTTGAAATGGTCTAATGCCCATTCCACAAGAGCATTCACGGGAGGCATGAGACTCTTCCCAGTGTCGGTAAGACTGTACTCCACACGGGGTGGAACCTCGGGATATTGTCGGCGGTTGACCAGATGATTGCGCTCAAGATTCTTCAACGTTTGCGACAGCATCTTCTGCGAGCAGTCGGGTATTCTGCGTTTAAGGTCACTGAACCGCAGAATACCAGTCTTACTTTCATGTATTCCCATCAATACAAGCATCGACCATTTGTCGCTGAAACGCCCTAATACGTTACGTACAGGACACGCCCGAAAGTCTATACCCGTATCTGTTATCTGTTCCATATCTACACCTTAATTATATTATAGGCGCCGATTTGCGGCACCGTCTTTTAGATTTATCGACAGCAAAAGTAGCATTTTTGAACTTAGTTACCAAAAGATACCGTGTTAATCTGCGTTAAACTTCTTTTCAAGGAAAGCTCTTTTCAAGGCAAATCCTACCGCTCGGTAACTATGTAACCTGTCGGTTCGTTCTTGTAAAAGTTATGTCTTTGTATTATCTTTGTACTCAATAAAAGAAATAAACAACGAACATAAATGGAAAGGAACCAAGTTATGAAGAATGTAGTTTTAATAGGTGCCACCGGTTTTGTGGGCTCTGCGGTGCTCAATGAGTTGCTTGAACGCGGACATCAGGTAACGGCTGTGGTTCGCAACGTGGCTAAATTGCCGAAACACGAACATCTGATTGCTGTAGAAGCCGATGTGGCCGACGTGGATAGAATTGCCGATATCGCCCGCGGTAAAGATGCTGTTATCAGCGCATACCATCCGGGATGGACCAATCCGGATATTGCTCATTTGATTAAAACTAATTCACCAAAGATTGTAGAGGCTGCCAAAAAGAGCGGAGTAGGGCGTCTGCTGATGGTCGGGGGTGCAGGAGTATTGTTCGTAAAGCCGGGGCTTCGCGTTGTTGACTCGGGTGCCATTCCTCAAGAAATTATGAGTACGGTGCGCACACTTGGCGACTTTTATCTGAATATCCTTGCCAAAGAAGACGGAATTGACTGGGCTTTCTTTGCACCGGCTGGCGAGTTCGATACCGACGGAAAGCGTACAGGATCATATCGCCTTGGCAAAGAAGACTTGATAGTCGATACCAACGGTAAGAGTCATATATCGGTTCAAGACTATGCCAAAGCTATGGTTGACGAATTGGAAGTACCGGTCCATCACAAAGAATTGTTTACTATCGGCTATTAAACCAGCTTGTTCTTGGATGAAGAGCGGAAGAAAAATGAAGAATATTTGATGTCCGTATTGTAAAGACATACGGTAAAGAAGAATGCTGCATCGGTGTTCCGCGGTTGACGGGCGCACGATGCAGCATTTTTTACGGGTGCTTATTTGGCACTTCCCTGCTTGGCTACGGCCTCTTGTTTGCGGCGGATTTCATCCTGATCGCCGAGGTAATAGTCTTTTACAAGGTTCAGGTTATCGTCGAATTCGAAAACGTAAGGCGTGGCAGTAGGTATGTTCAGCGCTACTATATCTTTATCCGAGATGCCTTTCAGGTGCTTCACGATGCCAC
>CAUUQE010000092.1:0-10034 GCA_963547065.1 uncultured Prevotella sp.
ACTTTTCAATCTTTCTTGCCACATCGTGGTATTGAAGAGTTACTCCTTTGTAGTCTGTAAGGGCCTCGTTGTCCCAATTGTTGATGATGCTGTGTTCAATATATGTGTTGAAGCTTAGTATCGTTTCCATTGCACAATATCCAAATTTGTGTGCAAAGGTACTATCTTATTTGCACAATTCAAAAAATATTGTGCAGTATTTTAGGGTGATTAAATATATTTTTGAGTTTTCATGTGGTTTGGATAAAGTTCGAAAGGCAAAGGAGGAATAATGCAAAAAGGTATTTTTTACGAATAAACATTTAAAATGAAGATGCTACAGGGGATGAGGGCGAGTTTGATAAAGCATAGGTATATGGCTGATAGAACATAGGGGTAAGTTCGATAGAACACGGGGTTATGACCGATAGAAAGTCCCTCTGTTGAAGACTACTTATGTTTGTATCCGCATTAGATGCTTTCTGTTCTTCAGTTCTATCTTCTTTTATCCTTTTGCATCTTTTTCTTTTTGCTTTTCTATTACTCATATCTCATTGACTTGGCCGGATGGATATGCGAGATTAGATAACTTGGAGCGATGAGTACGACGATGCTGATAATGAGTGTAGCAATGTTGAGCAGCAAGAGCAGAGGTATGTTCAGTTCCACCGGAACGGTACTTACATAGTAGGTAGTGGCATCGAGTTTCACTAATCCCGTGTAGTGCTGAAGGGCCACAAGGCCTATTCCGACGATGTTACCGATAAGTAGTCCACGTCCTATGATGAACACAGCAAACCAAAGAAACGTGCTTCTGATGGTGGTATTTCGCGCTCCGAGCGCCTTAAGTATGCCGATCATCGTAGTTCGTTCGAGGATGATGATGAGTAATCCCGATATCATAGTAACACCGGCTACGGCAATCATCAGTGCCAGAATAATCCAAACGTTAAGATCAAGCAGGTCTAACCATGAAAAAATCTGTGGGTTTATGTCGCGTATAGTCTTTGAAGAGTAGGTCTCTCCATACTTGTCGATGGTACGGTTTACCTTGTTTATCAGTATATCTTCGGTTACGTTCACCTGATCAAAGTCGTGTACAGCGATCTCAGCCCCTGTGGCTTGATCTGCTTCCCAGCCATTCAGTCTCACTACAGTATATAAGTCGGTGAAACACATGACTTTGTCATATTGAGAAAGATTGGTATTGTAGATGCCCGAGATGGTAAAACGGCGCATGCGAACACCGTTATTATCGATGAAATAAGCAAATATACGCTGCCCGCACCTAAGGTCTAACTTGTTTGCCATCATCTCTGAAATGATGATTTTGTTATGAGAGACCTTGCCGGAGAAACGAGGTATGCTACCTTCTACGAGATTCTGGTGGATGAAAGTGGTATCGAAATTCTCGTCGACACCTTTGAACATCACGCCAAGGAAGTCGCTGTCGGTCTTTAAGATACCCTGTTTCATGGCGAAACGCTGCACGTGTTGCACGCCTTGTATGTGTCTCAATACGTTCAACATTGAGTCGCTCATCTCGATAGGAAACATCTCCGAGCTCTGCAGTGTCATGAAGTCGGCCACTTGAATATGGCTTCCAAAGCCCACCACCTTATCGCGTATGGCATGTTTAAAGCCGAACACCACGCATATAGATACGATCATCACAGCCAAGCCAATGGCAACACCGGCCATAGCAATGCGGATTACCGGTTTCGACACCTTGCGCTTGTCACCGTTGTCGGAGTAAATACGCCGTGCAATGAATAAAGGTAGGTTCATTTTAATCGTAGGATAGCTTTTTTCCGCCACAGGTTTGGGCAGGATTAAATATCATTTTTACGCCCGGGATAGGCCTCAAGAGCTTTCTCCAATACCACAAGTGCCCGCTCAAGGTCTGCCTTTTTAAGTACATAGGCTATGCGCACTTGGTCAACGCCTGCTCCTGGTGTAGTATAAAACCCGGCTGCTGGAGCCAGCATTACGGTTTGTTTATCGTAGCTAAAAGTCTCTAAACACCATTTACAGAACTTTTCCGAGTCGTCTACAGGCAACTTTGCAACCGTATAGAATGCCCCCATAGGGATGGGAGAGTATACTCCCGGGATGCGGTTAAGGCCATCTATCAGGCATTTACGGCGTTCTACGTACTCGTCGTACACGTCTCTGTAATATTCTTCCGGTGCATCTAACGACGCTTCGGCTACGATCTGTCCGATCAAAGGAGGCGAAAGACGTGCCTGACAGAACTTCATTACGGCCTGTCGAACCTGCTCGTTCTTGGTGATGAGCGCCCCTATACGAATGCCGCATTCACTGTATCGTTTCGATACGGAGTCTATCAATATAACGTTATTCTCTATGCCTTTCAGGTGCATGGCACTGATGTAAGGCGATCCAGTGTAGATATATTCGCGGTAAACTTCATCGGAAAACAGGTATAGGTCGTACTTCTTCACGAGGTCGCGTATCTGGTTCATCTCTCTGCGTGTATAAAGATAGCCTGTTGGATTATTGGGATTGCAGATCATGATAGCACGCGTGTGTTCGTTGATCAGTTCTTCGAATTTCTCTACCTTGGGTAGCGAGAAGCCTTCGTCTATAGTTGTAGCGATGGAACGTATGGTAGCTCCTGCCGATATTGCGAAAGCCATGTAGTTTGCATAGGCCGGTTCGGGCATGATAATTTCGTCTCCTGGGTTCAAACATGACATAAATGCGAAGAGTACAGCCTCGCTCCCACCCGACGTAATGATAATGTCATCGGCGGTAACAGCAATGTTGAACTTGTTATAATACCCCACAAGCTTCTGACGATACGACAGATAACCCTGGCTGGGAGAGTATTCCAATATCGTTCGGTCGATGGTTTTCAGTGCATCGAGGCCCACTTTGGGTGTAGGAAGGTCGGGCTGTCCGATGTTCAGGTGGTAGACTTTCACACCACGTTTCTTTGCTGCAGCCGCGAGAGGTGCCAGCTTTCGGATCGGTGATTCGGGCATCTCAAGGCCGCGGACAGATATTTCCGGCATATTTTTTATCTATTTTATTAGTGTGACAAAGGTACTCATTTTTTTTATTTTATACTTCTGTCTGCCATGTTTTTATTACTTTTGCAACTATAAATTAAAACATAACAGACAATGAGAACAAGAACAGCAACGTGGTTTGAGACAAAGATACGTTACGAAAAGACGATGGAAGACGGTTTGCAGAAGAAAGTAACCGAACTATATGTGGTAGATTCCTTGAGTTTTACCGAGGCCGAAAATATGATTATCGATGAAATGTCGTCGTATATCAGCGGAGAATTCGTCGTTACAGATATCAAGAAGGCAGCTTATGGCGAGATTTTTTTCAGTGATGGAGCATCGGATGACCGTTGGTATAAGGCTAAATTGCAGTTCATTACCATCGATGAAAAGACCGAAAAGGAGAAACGTTCTTCCGTCACTTACCTTGTGCAGGCCGGTACACTTGATGGTGCAGTGAAGCATATTGATGAGGTGATGGGAAGTACGATGATAGACTATGTGATTGCTTCGGTAGCCGAAACGCAGATAATGGATGTGTTCGAGCATCATGCCAAGGGCACACAGCCGGCCAATGACAAGCCTGAATACATGCAAGACGAGCCGGAAAAAGAGAACGGGGAGGACGAATAATATGACCGTGGACGTGGCAAAACGCCTGCGGGAGGTACTTCAAGGTCTGCCGGAAGGTGTAAAATTAGTGGCTGTAAGTAAGTTCCATCCCGCTGAATACATAGAAGCGGCATATGCAGAAGGGCAGCGTGTGTTCGGCGAGAGCCACGAACAGGAACTCTCCGAGAAGGCTATGACACTGCCAAAAGATATAGAATGGCATTTCATTGGGCATCTGCAAACTAACAAGGTGAAGCATATAGCGCCGTATATCTCGATGATTGATGCGGTCGATAGCCTTAAACTCTTGCGTGAGATCGATAAACAAGCGGCCCGATGCGGGCGCGTTATAAAGGTTCTGCTTGAACTCCATATTGCCGAAGAGGAAACTAAATACGGCTTTTCCCGGCAAGATTGTTTGGATATGTTGGCCGGTGGAGCATGGCGCGAGTTGCATAATGTGCAGATATGTGGGCTGATGATGATGGCTTCTAACGTGGATGATGAGATACAGATCACCAAAGAATTTGATGAGGCGGCAGGCTTATTTCGTGAAGTAAAGCAACGTTTCTTTGCCGCCGAAGATGCCTTTTGTGAACGTAGCTGGGGCATGAGCCATGATTACCGTATAGCTGTAAAGCACGGAAGTACTATGGTGCGCATAGGGACGAGCATCTTCGGCTCGCGAGTTTATTAGTCTGCGGCAGATAGGTATGGCATGTATCGGCTGTAGATGATATGCCTATCGATGATAGATGATATATCTATTTGTAATAGGCAGTGCTTCTATTGGTGGATGAATAGGCACACGTAAGAGATAAAGCCACCGGTTATCCTTATCGGGATGGCCGGTGGCTTTACGTGTTTCTCGGAGGCGACGCCATTACAAGCAGCACTTTATCTTATTACAACTTTCTTTTTGTTTACAATGTAGATACCTTTAGGAAGACCGTTTGTAGTGGTTCCAATAAATCGACCGTCGATAGTGAATACACGGTTGTCTGCAGTATTGCTCTTCTCTTTAACGATTTGTACGATTCCCGACGGTATGTTTTTTTTCAAGAAGTTGAATGTTATTATGCCGTTCGTTGATTCATTGATATGATAGATGGATTTTTCCAGCTTACTTCCGTTCAGTTGAACGCTCAATATTTTGGTAATGTTCGAGGTACCCGGGTAGGGATCGCCTCCATGACTCTTTAAATATTCTTCTTGGCTATAAGGTTGAAGAGTGGTAGGAGGAGCATTTTTGCCATGTACTCTATAGGAAGAAATGAGCAAACTGTCGGCCGGAACCACTGTAATACCGGGTTTTCCTTTCTTCGAGTTGGGGAAGTCGTTCATATTGACTTTGGAATAAGGGTAGTCGATGCGGTAAACTAACATGCCATGGCCGAGCATTTTTTTTGCCCATCCTATTTTCTGAAAGTTTTCAACTATGAGATATTCCTTCGACACGTCACTCACAATCTTGCGGTAGTCGCCCTCGTTAAGTGTTACCTTTGCTGCTTCTTTCAGTGTATCTATCTTGATCCATCCCATCGTTTCTTTCTCCCAAGGTGTGTAGGGAGTAGGGGTGTAGCCGATATCGGTATATTCTCCATTATCCATCAGATCCCAAAATTCCATTTCTTGATTGTCTTCATACAAGCCGGAATAGGTATCCGGCAGTCCGAGAGTGTGTGAAAACTCGTGACAGAAGAGTCCAACGCCACAGATGCGTTTATGGGGGGCCTCTTTAAAAACGTGGTTCGGATTGTAGTTAAGCTCGCTACTGATGGCATAACGCACGGCTTTAACTGTGCCGAAAGTCTTTTGTCGGCTACTTGGAATATGGCCTGCTTTGGGCCAGATGTCGTTTGCAGAGTTTCCGCCAATACTCTCGCTGTAGCCTGCATAGATAACGTACACTGCATCAATTATCCCGTCGTGATTGGCATCGTATTGACTTAAATCGGTCAGAGCTTGTGCTTGTGTACACGCTTCGTTGATCATTTCGTAGATACGGGCTCCGGTTTCCTTTTCGCCTGCACCGTAGTAAGCCGATTTTTTGCTTACTGTAATTGGACCTATTACATCGAATTGTGGTGTGAAAGCACCTTTGCTCATGTCGTTGAAGTACTGTCTAACGCTTCCATAATTTCGGCTTTCGGCCATATCATAGTCGGTCAGTGGGCCTTCAGCGTTCATATAATCGTTGAAAGAGCGTTTCGGATTAGTGGAAGAGAACTTGACATCTGCGAATTGAACCAACAGAACGGGTGCTTTGGGGCTGCCCGTATGGGGAAAATATGGTACGGAACTGTTGTCTATGTTTATTCTTCTTATACGTGAATTATAGGATCTTGTAGCCACAGGCGAAAAAAATGCTTCGCGATTTTGTGATTTTACAAGGATTTGTTCGGTAGCGGAACGTTCGCCGGCCTCGTGGGCCAGCTGTGCCGAGGGGGTGATATTGCCTGCACCGTCGATATTTGCAACGTAATAAGAATAACCCACATGTGCAAGAATAACGCCATCGGTAGTGGTATACCAGCTATGGTGCTCGTCGCCAAAGCCAAGTACTGTGAGCTTTGAGCCGTCAGTCTGTATTATGGTTACGGGGCGACTATCTGCCTTGCCTGCCCTTACTGCCGATGCTATGAGCATCATACAGAGCATGAGTAATAGTTTTTTCATATTCGAATTTTGTCTGGTTAAATATATTAATGTACTGTAAATGTAGTTTTATATATTGCTTCTTCTGTGAACGGGAGTAAATGGAAAGTTTTTATTTTATCGTTTCTTTCTTTCGAAGAAGTACTGTCCTTTGTGCTTAGTGCGCATGCCGTACTCGATGGCATGGTGGGGACAGTGGTGGTAGCAGGCAAAACAAGACAGACAGGAGTCCTTGTGCAGCCACTGCGGCTCGTAGCCCACTCCACCCTTGATATCGTGTACGGGGCATACATCTGCACAAATACCACACTTTACGCAGCGGCTGCTCTCTACATGGAAAGGCCTATCGCTGATGATATGACGTATAAAGAACCCGCCTACAGGGCCACTGAAGAATGCTGGAATGGGCCCCTTGACCAAATGGGAGTAGCCTTTACGCCGCTCTTGTATGGCTCTTGTGAAATCTGCCAGTTGCAGGCGTGCCGTTTCTTTCTTCTGCGTTTCTTTCTCGGGTGTATCGACATCCATCATCGGTAGTCCTACGTATGACTCCGGCATGATAAGTGTACATACGGCAGAATTTGATATGCCACATTTGTTCAGGTCGTTCTCGAAGATTTCGGCCGTTTTCCCAATAGTGTCGCCTGCTGTGATAAGTGCGTAACAGTAGTGGTTTGCCACATCATCATCTGCCTCGCATACGCTGAATGTCAGTTTTTCAATGAACTTACGCACGATGGTTGGTGGGCGCCAACCGTGCACAGGAAAGCAGAACCCTATGCGTTCGTCTGCATTAAGCATGTAATGACAGTCGCCTGAAATGGCATCGGGGATGAATATCGCCTGCTCACACGTAGTATGGACAAGTTCTTCGGCTGCCCAACGTGTGTTTCCTGTTCCCGAAAAATAAAATATCATTTATCTGATTTCGTATAACTCGTGTGCAACAAAGGCGGTTCTAATAGTCCGAATATTATCTGTTATGGGGCAAAGTTACATTAAAATAAGGAGATTACAAAATATGGAGAGTTTTTTCTGAAGATAGGTCTGGAGAAAACAGATATACTGCCTGTTATGAACGGATGCTATATCTATCTGGCATAGAAACTATATGTATTTGTCTTAGACGGTATGCCTGTCGATAGTGGGTACGAGGAACTTTTGATTTATAATTGTGATACGGCAATGAAAAAGCGGGTAGTCTACAACGAAGATTACCCGCTCTTGTATCTTTATGCTCGAGGCATGTTATTTCTTGCTCTCGGTCATATCGCCCTCGATGTAAAGACGTGTCATCTCCGGCACGCCGTTTGTACGCACTGTAATAGTCTTTTTAAAATGGCCGGGAAACTTTCCAGCACCCGAATATGTGACCTTTATCTCGCCTTTCTGCCCGGGAGCAACCGGTGTTTTGGTATAAGAAGGTACGGCACACCCACATGATGCCACTGCTTGATTGATAACCAGTGGCGCATTACCTACATTGGTAAAAGTGAAAGTACACTTCTGTACGGAATTATCTTCACTGAAAGTACCGAAGTCATGCGAAGTTTTATCGAACTTAATTTCGGAAGATTTCTGTTGCGCACTTGCCATGTTGATTACAAACAAGAGCATCATTGTCATTATAAAAATCTTTTTCATAATCTGTTCTGTTTAGTATAAGACGATACAAAGATAAAGAATAATTCATAAGAAAGATGGAATATTAAGAAATATTAAACATTTAGCATAAAGAGTGATTTTATTTAATATCATTGTTGTTTAGTATAGGCAACGGTATTGTATACTTAATAATAAAAAAAGGATAATGTTGTTTAATTCTTCAATAGCAACAAGCGGAAATATATGAGACGTAACAAGTTTCGGGCTTCTACGTGTCGTTTGACTTTCTTCAACTATTTATTATTTGCCAAAAGTTGTTCCGTGTTGTAACTGTAGAAACGATAAGAAGGAGCCGTAGTATCAAGCAGATTGTTTCCAAGATTTATGAAACTTGTATGCTTGAAAGCAAAAGGAGCTAAGGTTGGCAATATATCATCGTGGCATCCCCATCGGCTTGTCATATCGCAATAGACAGTATTTCGAAGATAGGGTGGCAAGTAGATGCTGAGAGGTACAGTGTGTATTGCCAATGCTTATTGACAGTTGTGTAGTCTAGAATGGAACGTACCTTATGGTCGTCAGTAATAACAACGATGAGATTTCGGGCCATAGGGAGGGCTTGAATTTGTCGAGAAATAGGCCCAATGCCAAATTATAATATATAATATCTGTAGCCAGTGATGTATTTCTCGAGTACTTTACGTTTTTTCAACAAAGCATGCGTTTTACTAAAAAGTATTAGTGAGCGGAGGTAGATTGAGATTACGGGGAAATTCGAATGGGGGATGATTGGTTGTCGGTATGGTGAGTATTGTTTGTGGGCGTGCAGTCTTGTGGATGAGTTATAAAAGGATGGCGTCAAAGAGATAACTGCCGAATACGCCGATACTGTTGGACTTGGCTTTCGGATTATCTTTCAATATACTGAACTTATCATAGATACATTTGAATTGTTGATGAATCAGTGCTTCTGCACAGTCCTCCCATACCATGTCCATTCTAGCGGAAAATGCCATGTTGAGCCATGGAGGCTTATTGTTAAGCCTATCATATAAAAGATAAGTAATATATATGGCCATACTTTAAGAGTTGTTTTTAAGGAGTAATTCTTTTGTTCTATTTGTTTGGTAATCTAAGAGAAAGCAAAATTTGAAGCAATAAATAAAGTATACAATGGCATTCCTACTAAATTGTTAGCAGAAGGCTTAGTGGTTTTTCATTGAAGAAATCAAAGAATGTAATATTGATCTGCGAGCCGAAGTTAGAATAGAAATCAAGGTCTATACTTGAGAAGATAGTTATCAATAGCTCGATGGTCATGAAGTAAACAATATCGAAACGGTACATAAAGCGTTTCCAACTCTTTTGTTTGAAAAATATGAATACCACCTATTAGTATTGTAGGTACCAGTAGTGTGTAGGCTGTAATCTGTAAATCAAAAGCGTAGCGCGTTGAATAAGGCTTGTGGTAGCGCTCGAATATGGTTGTTAAGTTCATGGGAGGGAATGAAAGCTACTATAAAGAGATATCGGACAAACATAAGTATGGTCATAATGACAATGGTGTATTTTAGTAGACGAATAACTCTTTCGGTTGTTTGTTGTATTTTTGTGAGACAGGGTTAATCTGTTTTTTCGTGATTGCCCGAACGTAGTATTAAGACAAAGGTAGACTTTTTTATTTATCATGCAAATAAATTAGGTAGGTTTGACTCTTAGGTAAGAAGAAATTAATGCAGTATCTGTTGAGTGTAATATAAGTCTAATATTGCATTTACGAGTTAACTTTATTTGCAGAATTACGGTATTGGTTATAGGATAAAAAACATATCAATATATTTTGTACTTCGCTTGATTTACTGTATCTTTGCGATGAATTTTATTATATATAAAATATGTACAGGACAAATACATGCGGAGAGTTGCGCCTCTCTGATGCCGGAAAGCAAGTTACATTGGCGGGATGGGTACAGTGTATGAGGAAAATGGGAGGCATGACGTTCATTGATTTGCGTGATCGGTATGGAATAACCCAGCTTGTTTTTAACGAAGCAGATAACAAAGAACTTTGCGACAGTGCCAATAAATTGGGACGAGAATATTGTATTCAGGCTCGTGGGACCGTGAGTGAACGGCAGAGTA
>CAUUQE010000093.1:0-9835 GCA_963547065.1 uncultured Prevotella sp.
GTAACGCCATAGGCTCCAATATGCTGTGTAATACCGCCGGCCTCGCCAGCGATGACATTTGTGTTCCGAATGTGGTCGAGCAATGAGGTTTTTCCATGGTCAACATGCCCCATAACGGTTACAATGGGTGCTCTTGGCACAAGCTCATTCTCGTCATCTACCTCTTCGCTTACGGCCTCCTGTACCTCCGCACTCACGTATTCGGTCTTAAAACCAAACTCTTCTGCCACCATGTTTATGGTTTCGGCGTCGAGCCTTTGGTTAATCGAGGCCATGATTCCAATGCTCATAAGTGTCGAAATTACTTCCGTAACACTTACGTTCATCATCGTTGCCAGCTCGCTTACAGTTACAAATTCGGTAAGTTTAAGCGTCTTGCTCTCCTTTCTTTCTGCCCTTGCCTCGGCGTCTAACTTCTCCTGAACGGCTTCGCGCTTTTCCTTACGGTACTTTGCTCCTCGCTTATTCTGCGTCTTACTTGTCAGTCGAGCCAGCGTCTCCTTTACCTGACGTGCCACATCTTCTTCGTTAACCTCCAACGGTTTCTGTGCACGTTTACGGTTCTTTCCACCACGCTTATTGCCCTGTCCTTGTGCCTGACTGTTCTTTCCGCTTTGTGCAGCAGCGGCGTTAATATCAACACGTCCGCCGTTTATGCGCTGACGCTTCTTGTGTTCACCGCCTCCTTGCTGATGTGCCTTTTCATCACGGTCCTTGCGTTTTTCTTCTTTCGTACGCTTTTTTGGACGTGTATTCTGGTTCAGGGCGTCGAGATCGATCTTGCCTAATATATTAACTTTAGGTGTATTTGCGATTTTACGCTCGCTCTTCAGCTGAAATATCTCAGCCTCGTTTTTCTGTTCAGGCTCTTTTTCAGAGGTTACTTCTGCCACCTTTACAGCCGCAGGCTTTTTGGCTCTACGGGCTGTTTTCTCTGCCCCAACAGGCTCATGAGCCAGCCCCTCTGTTGCTGCAGTCTCACTTTTTACAGGTATTTCCTCTTTGGATTGCAGTTCAGCCTCAACCTCTTTCTTTTCAGCTTTTGCCTCGTGAACAGGCTTAGCCTCCTTTTTGGGTGACTCTTTCGGAGCCTCTTTCTTCACTTCCGGAGCCGGGCTTACGGCAGCAGCCTTCTCCTCTTCTTTCTCTTTGGCTTCAGGACCAGCTGATTTTGGAACGGCCTGCTTTTTGCCAACGCTGTCAAGATCAATCTTTCCCAGCGGGGTATACTGCTGACGAGAGGTTGGTGCAAAAAGGGCATCGGCACTCTTTTCCTCCTTTTCCACCTCCTGCGGGCGTTTCTTTTCCTTTGGCTTTTTGAAGCGTTTCTCTGCCTCTGTGCGCACAGCAGCATCCTGTTTAAAGGCTTCTACAAGGGCAGCATACTGCTCTTCGGTGAGCTTAAAGCTCAGTTCGGCCTTTACTTCACCCAGTTCGCTCTTCTTCTCAAGGAACTCAACTGCCGTTTGAAGTCCTATATTCAATTCACGTAATGCTTTATTTAATCTGATGCTCATTTATTTCTTTTTATTTCATATTTCTTATGTCATCGGTGTTTTCATGTCATTGTTATGAAGAATATAAGCTTACTCGAATTCCGCTTTTAATATCCTCAACAGATTATCCACGGTTTCTTCTTCAAGATCGGCCTTTTCAATAAGCATTTCTCGAGGGGCGTTGATCACCTGCTTAGCGGTATCAAGACCAATGGCCTTAATGGCATCAATAACCCATTGATCAACTTCGTCGGCAAATTCATCGAGATAGATATCTTCATTATCTTCGTTTTCATCGAGTACACGGAACACATCTATCGTAAATTCAGTGAGCATGGAAGCCAATTTGATGTTTAAACCGCTACGACCGATTGCCAGACTAACCTCCTCGGGTTGTAGATAAACTTCTGCTTTGTGATTTTCTTCGTCTATGGTTATGGAGGTAACTTTTGCAGGACTCAGTGCACGTTGTATGAACAATTTTACATTGGATGTATAGTTGATTACATCAATATTCTCGTTACATAATTCACGCACGATGCCATAAACGCGGCTTCCTTTCACGCCTACACAGGCTCCGACAGGATCGATACGTTCGTCGTAGCTTTCTACAGCTATCTTGGCACGTTCTCCCGGCATACGTGCAATCTTTTTGATCGAGATAAGTCCATCGTTGATTTCAGGCACTTCGGCCTCAAGTAAGCGCTCAAGAAATACCGGACTTGTACGGGATAAAATGATTTTAGGATTATTGTTTTCGTTGTCAACGCGTAAGATGATGGCGCGAACCGTTTCACCTTTGCGATATTGATCGGATGGAATTTGCTCGCTCTTGGGTAAAATCAGTTCGTTATTTTCATCATCCACCACGAGCACTTCGCGTTTCCATATCTGATAAACCTCGCCCGAAACGATCTGTCCCACACGGTCTTTATACTTGTTGTATAACGAGTCGTGCTCCAGTTCAAGTACTTTCGAAGCCAATGTCTGACGAAGGTTTAATATAGCACGACGACCGAACTTTGCAAAGTTAACGGGTTCAGAGACTTCTTCGCCCACTTCATAGTCGTGTTCTATCTTCTGTGCTTCTTTTAGGGCTATTTCCTTGTTCTCATCGGCCACCTCACCGTCTGCTACCACCACACGGTTACGATAAATTTCGAAGTCGCCTTTGTCTGGATTTACAATCACATCGAAATTCTCATCGCTTCCATATATTTTGGCAAGCACATTACGGAAACTCTCTTCCAACACACTTACCAATGTAGTACGGTCGATGTTTTTCGTGTCTTTAAACTCACGAAAAGTGTCGATCATGCTTACAGTTTCTTCATCTTTCTTTCTTGCTGTCATAGCGATTTTTCTTTTTAGTACGTTTTATATCTATGCTATACATCAATTATACAGATAAATATCCGCAATAGAAGCATCGTATATTCGCGCATAGACAAACGTTAAAACTTATTTAAAACTTATTAAATACTTTGTATATTTTACTTTATCCATTCGATAAGTGTGGTCCACATCCTGCAACACTGGGCGTTTTTTGCCCTCGATTTTTACCTTTTCGCGCACTGTAACCACAAATTCATTGCCTTTCACGCTCTTCAAGAGACCTTTCACTTTCATGCCGTCGGCATCGAGCACCTCTACTTCCTTGCCTATAAAGTTAACGTATTGCTGCGGAACCTTAAATGGTTGGCCAAGTCCCGCCGAACCTACTTCCAATTCGTAGTCTTCTTCGTCGCGATTAAGACAGTTTTCGATATATTTACTCAACTCTACACAGTCTTCTATCCATACGCCATCGGCATGGTCTATTTCAACTACGATCTTGTCATCAAGGCTAATTTCCACCCCTACAAGAAAGTAATCCTTGTCTTGAAGCCACTCGTCAACTATTTTTTTTACGACACCTTTGTCAATCATATGTGCTTTATTAAAATAAAATGAGGGACTCCTAGAAAAGCCCCTCATTCCACTGAACGCTGCAAAAGTACGAAAAAAATAATTCAACTCCAAAGATTTTTCGATATTTCACGTAAAATATTTCGTTTTTATATTTTACTAATAAATAGAAAGTTTTGCGTTTTATATGAAATCTCTCACGCTAAGATAGGGAGAGAAAGACACATTTGCCTCTCATATGTATTGCTGATTTGTAAAAGTATTGCGACTTTCAACGATTCAGAAAGCAGATATGAAAAACTTAATTTAGGGTATAAAAATGCGTAAAATGACTTTTACAAGGCTTTCATTTATTTTATTTTTAATGGATGAGCGGTACCTTCATTCTCTATTTTCTAACTTTTTACAAAAATAGCAGTGATCTCATCCTCCAATAGACAAGCTTTCTGTGAAGCATAGACATATTGTTTGTCGGCATTAAATAATATATCTATGCTCCTTAGATGGCATGCCTATTGCCCATACGTGGTCTTTTTGTTATCTTTTTAATTTCATTTGCAGGCGACGATCGCACGTCTTGTTCCAAATATTCGTCGTGTAAATACCGTCTCGTCAATATCTTTCGTTATAGTAGTATCTATTGTAAAAGTTTTCGGAAAGCCAATGGAGGAGAAACCAGTCGGGCAACCAGTAAGGTCAAAAATTCTCTTCTTCTGTCTCGAAATAGTTAAAATCATTCGTAAAGCTGGCCAATAAAGAGAATAATATGTATATTTGTAATTTCATGCCCTGATATCCTACAATACTTTTCAAATTAATTTAAAAGAAATATCCCGTGCATAAACGTTTTTTATTATTAGTACTTTGGAGCAGCAGCGCCCTTGCCGTCTGCATAGCAAAAGCTGATAATCCGCTATTGCCTTGTCTACCTGTTCCCACCGAAAGTCAGGTAGCTTGGCAGCAGATGGGTACCTATGCATTCGTACATTTCGGTCTTAACACTTTCAACAATATGGAATGGGGCTATGGCAATAGTGATCCGGCTTCGTTCAATCCCACAAATCTTGATTGCGAACAATGGGTGCGCACTTTGAAAGGTGGCGGGATGAGAGGTGTTATCTTTACGTGTAAGCACCACGACGGGTTCTGCCTGTGGCCCTCGAAATATACGGATTACAGCATAGCTCGGTCACCTTACAAGAATGGCAAAGGCGATATCGTACGCGAACTATCGGACGCATGCCGCAAATATGGTCTGAAGTTCGGCATTTATCTGTCGCCTTGGGATCGGCATCAAAGCTCTTACGGACGGCCTGAGTATGTGGATTACTACTACAATCAGCTAAGAGAACTGCTTACGAACTACGGCTCGATCTTCGAAATATGGTTCGACGGGGCTAATGGAGGAGACGGATGGTATGGCGGAGCCAAAGAAAAGCGCACTATAGAGCATCGCACTTATTACGACTTTCAACGAGCCTACGACATGGTTAAGGAGCTTCAACCGCAGGCAATCATATTCTCTGACGGTGGGCCAGGGTGTCGATGGGTGGGTAATGAGAAAGGTGTTGCAGGCACCACTAATTGGTCGTTTCTGCGCGAGGGGGCGGTCTATGCCGGCTATCCTAATCATCAAGAACTTACGACGGGCCATGCTGACGGCAATATCTGGGTGCCTGCAGAGTGTGATGTATCTATCCGACAGGGATGGTTTTACCATGATAACGAAGATTCTGCAGTAAAAACGCCTGAACAACTGGTAGACTTGTATTACCGAAGTGTAGGACATAACGCCACTCTATTACTAAATATCCCTGCCGATCGTAGAGGATTATTGCACAAAACCGACTCTCTGAACTTGTTAGTATTTCGGCGACGTATTGATAAAGATTTTTCTCACAATTTGTTGACCGATGCTACAATTACGTGTAGCAATACACGCGGGAAATCTTACAGGGTAGAATATTTGACCGACAACGACTATCAAACCTACTGGGCAACAGAAAACAACGTGATTAAAGCAGATATAAATATTGCTTTCAGTAAGCCTACATGCCTCAACAGGCTGTTGTTTCAGGAGTACATACCTTTGGGACAGCGGGTAAAGGCGTTCACTATAGAATATAAAAACAAAGGTAATTGGCATCCTTTATTGCTCACGGAAGAGACCACAACCATAGGTTTCAAGCGCTTGTTGCGTTTTGCAGACATTGAAATATCGGCTCTCCGTATTCGTTTCACCGATACTCGTGCCAGCTTATGTATCAGCGAAATCGGCGCTTTTTATGCAGAATAAGGATATCCTCTTTAGAAAGACGTAAGGTTATCGGTAGTAATAAGGGCTGCCGATGATTGTATAGATATGTGTTATACTGTTGTCGGTATGTTATAACGAGTCACGTCTTATTCATAATTTATTTTTATTTTATTATCTTGCAAAAATAATTTATGCCACGAAGTTGTTAAAACTTATCAGGCCTTACCTATTCTGTGGAGTAAGTGGTTGACTGAAATAAAGATTCCGTTATTGTTTGTTTTGATGTAAATATTCACACCTACTTCCGAATTAGGAATAGGAAAGAGTAGATGTTTCTCTGTTCTGCTCTTTACAATGTCTACTTCATCAGTACCTCCAATAGCATTCATTACAGGTAGGTAAATGCCCCATCGTATTAAATCCCAACGATGGTCACTTTCTTCGGCAAACTCCATAGTACTTTCTTCGAGCACTGTTGAGTGGAATTTTACCTTATCGTTGATCTTGCCTGTCCCACTAAGAGTTTTCGGCGTAGCATTACTGCGTATACGAACCCTATTCTTGGCCTCGAGAACTTCTGGTGTAGATCCATTATTTACTTCATTTGCCGCCTCTGCATAAATCAGCAGAACATCGGTAAAGCGCAAAAAGCATACGCTGTTCCAGTCTACATCGTGTGTGCATGTGTTTTTCGTGTTGGTCGTTTCGCTGATACGATCGGTTCATGTTATGCAGCCAGTGCTAGTTTATACCTTATATATATATTATTCAGATCACAGTGTTCCCAAACCAGACCGATCTTTTTAATGGTATAGTCGCACTGGTTTTAAAACTGAAGCCACGTGTTTGATAATTTGTTATCGCGCCATTTGGTAAAAATATCGCTATAGCAAGCCTTTTCTGGAAGCTCGTTTGGGGTTGACATAGGCCGATGCCGTTACATCTATTTCTTTGCTCAATGCAATGTTGTGCATAAAGGTGTCGGCAGGAGCAGTACTGGCCATGGCAGTTACTGTATGTTTTTTTCTTCTTTTATTGCAGAGATTTCTCTTGTTTATCTTGCATAGTTTCCGTTATCAACGAATGACAAATAGCCGCTACAAGTAGTAAGTATGGAACTAAAATAAGTTTTTTCATTTTATCTTTTAGTTTTTATATTCTTTTGGTATGTTAGGTAATTTTCTGGAAAGAGTATAATGTCTATCGCAAAGATATGAGGTAAAGTGTGGCATAATATTATTTATTTTGATAGATAATAATACTTTCTTGTTATTTATACGGTAAGATAAGCTGTTTGCGGAATGGAGTATTTCTGTTTAAAGTATGGCAGCGAGGATGTTTAGAAATAATATTTGTGAAGATTATGGGCGTGATGTTTTGTGATAAATAACGGCTTCTGAGCTATATATTTGGCGATATAGTGGCCAGTCACAGGGAGAATAGAGAAGTTATGCTGAAAAATTAAGCATGATATGTTATAGGCATAACCGTATATATGAGATGCTTTTATTTCTTTTTATTACGAGGTTTCGCTATTGACTGCCGTGTGTTGCAGTAATGTCTGGATCATTTTGCAATGAACGGCAGGCTACTATGAATGGAAATTATGCTCGGAAGGCGAATCGTCATGAAAGGTTATTTTGTTTATTTATCTTTTTTCGGTGGCAAATTATAGGGGGGCTTACTGTTGATCGTAGGAGCTCAACCTGCCTGACTCTTCTTGATAAAATGCTTGGTTATTGGAAATTGTTTTGATAGTTTTATGGTCTATGCTTATTAGATATATGGTCTGTGTTGCTTAGGTCTATGACCTGTTGCTATTAGGTGTGCGGTCTATTAGACTCGTTCATTATAAGAGTGTAAACTTCTGTAGGCAGATCAAACAAATACAAGTGAATGATTCAACGGAGATTCATCTGTGTTTGAAATCTATAGAGAGCTTTGTTTGGCTGACGAGTGGAGAGAGCTAAGGTTGCAAGCAGACTATTTGTTTATTTGTAACTTAGCTGTGTAAGATAGAAATATCAGATGTCTTGTGGTCATTCTTTTGTCAGACGGTATTGGGAGAACGGTTATCAAAGGGTTTAAATAAAAATGTCTGTAAACGAAAGAATTACGAAAAAAAGAAAGCTGTAATTTTGTGTTTCTGTCAAATTAGCTTATCTTTGCAACAATAAAAGGAACAGCTTATGCAGACAAAATGTCATCTTTCGATGCTTATTCATGAGCAGGCAAAGAAGTATGGTACGCGCGATGCCATCACATTCAGAAACTTTGGCAGTCTAAAATGGAAGACTGTGTCTTGGAATCAGTTCTCTCTGCGGGTGAAACAAGTGTCGAATGCTTTGCTCAACCTTGGTGTAAGGCCACAAGAGAATATTGCCGTGTTTTCGCAAAACTGCATACAATATCTTTATACAGACTTCGGTGCTTACGGTATAAGAGTTGCTTCGATACCTTTCTATGCTACAAGTAGCGAGCAACAAATACAATATGTCCTAAACGATGCCAACGTGCGTTTCCTTTTTGTGGGCGAACAAGATCAGTATGATAAGGCACATCGCGTGTTTGCCTTGTGCCCCTCGCTGGAACGTATCATTATCTTCGATCCGAGTGTGCGTATCAGTACCCACGATCCCAATGCGCTGTATTTCGAAGATTTCATTGCTTTAGGCGAGAATTTCCCACGACAGGCCGAAGTCGAGAATCTTTATCGTCAAGCCAACGATAAGGATATTTGTAACATACTTTATACGAGTGGTACCACGGGAGAGAGCAAAGGGGTTATTCTTACCTACGGACAATACCGCGCGGGGCTCAATGCAAACGATAAATGTGTGCCTGTCGGTGAGAAAGACCGTGTAATCAATTTCTTGCCTTTTACGCATATATTTGAACGGGCGTGGTCGTATTTAGCTATTTCAGAGGGCGCACAGCTCATCGTGAATACCTATCCGAACGAGATACAACAATCTATGCGCGAGACACACCCTACGAGTATGTCGAGTGTACCGCGTTTCTGGGAGAAGGTTTATATTGCTGTAAAAGATAGAATAGACCGTTCCGGCAGCGTTCAACAGAAGCTTTTCTATCATGCCTTGGCCGTTGGAAAGCGGCATAATATAGATTATTTGAGCAAAGGAAAGCGCCCTCCGTTGGCTTTGATACTTGAGTATAAAGTGCTAAACCGATCTGTTTTGAGTATTGTTCGTAAACAACTCGGACTTGAGAAGCCCAACATATTCCCGACAGCAGGTGCTACCGTGTCGCCTGAAATCGAAGAATTCGTGCATTCCATCGGGCTAGATATGATCGTAGGTTATGGTCTTACCGAGAGCTTGGCTACGGTGTCGTGCGATCATGCGGGTAAACCATTTACAGTAGGCTCTGTGGGAAGAATTATCGAAGGTGTCAAAGTAAAAATATCGGATAACGGGGAAATCTTGCTGAAAGGTCCGACTATCACCCCCGGATATTATCATCGTGATGCCATCAACCTGAAAGTATTCGACAAAGACGGATATTTTCATACTGGAGATGCAGGGTATATTAAGAACGGAGAACTATTCTTGAAAGACCGTATCAAAGATTTGTTCAAGACGAGTAACGGAAAATACATTGCTCCGCAGCAGGTAGAGGCCATGCTCTTGGTAGATAAATTCATTGATCAGGTGGCGGTTGTGGCCGATCAACGTAAGTTCGTGTCTGCATTGGTGGTACCTGAATTTCCGTTACTCGAGGAGTTTGCACGCGAACATCATATTCCTTTCGAGACACGTGAAGACCTCTGTGCGAACCAACAGGTTTATGATATGATCAAAAACCGTATCGATACGTTACAACAGCCGTTGGCTTCTTACGAGCAAATCAAACGCTTTACACTGCTTGCACATCATTTCTCGATGGAATCGGGAGAACTTACGAATACGCTAAAACTCAAACGAACGATCATATACAAAAATTTTAATAAAGAAATAGAGAAAATGTATGAGGAGTAGACCGCCGCTCTCTCCGAAAAACAGCTAAGGAATGATAACAGCAGATCAACTGAAAGACGTGTTAGAACGTGCAGACGCCCTGCATAGATATCTCGACATAGATCGAAAGATGGTAGAGCTCGAAGAGGAACAATTGCGAACTCAGGCTCCTGATTTTTGGGAAGATCCGCAACGTG
>CAUUQE010000094.1:0-9748 GCA_963547065.1 uncultured Prevotella sp.
ACTATAGGTATTTAGAATAACGGATGTGAAGATACATCCTACATGGATAACGATTTTTAATAAAGAAAGGTAAAAAGATTATGAAAGAATTAACAAAAAGATTTATCAATAACAAAACAATTCGAAGATTTTGCGTAGAAATCTTGAGCATGTATAATATCGGAAGAGTGAATACATTGGCATAAGTGTAATAATAAAATAAGAGAGATCGAGCTGAATTCCAGTTCGATTTTTTTTTGTATCATCTCCTAAAATTATTACCTTTGTAGTTATGAAAAGACGAAAAAGACTATCTCTTTGTATTTTACTGTCGGCTGTGGTTGTTCTGTCTTGCAGCTTCAACAATCGTACCAACCGTAAATTAATACGCGGTATCATCGAAAACAAAGAGGCCTTCAGTCTATATACCTCAACGGAACAATCGCCTGAAGTATTCGAGAAGACCAAAATAAACGTAGTCGACAGTATTGTCCTTCCCGCCAAAATGTCGCATACATCGGAACAAATATTGTACAGAAAAGGCTACATTACATCTTATAATGCTGAACATAAAATACCTAACTGGGTAGCATGGCATCTCACGGCAACACATACGAGAGGGCCATATAAACGTTCAGCCATGAAATTCCACGAAGATAAGGAAGTAGAAGGACCATCCGCGACAACAGAAGACTATACCCGTTCGGGATACGACCGCGGTCATATGTGCCCGGCAGGCGACAACAAGTGGAACGAACAAGCACTCGAGGAGTCTTTTCTAATGACGAATATTTGTCCCCAAGCCCACAATTTAAACACTGGAGACTGGAATGATTTAGAAAACAAGTGCCGCAGCTGGGCTAAAAAATATGGAGATATCTATATCGTCTGCGGTCCCATTCTACGGAATCCACGACATCGACGTATTGGAAAACACCATGTAACAGTACCAGAAGCATTCTTTAAAGTCATTCTATGTATGCGGGGTAAGCCCAAAGCCATTGGCTTTGTATATGAAAACGAAGATGGACACAAACCAATCGCAGCGTATAGCACAACAGTCGATGTCGTAGAAAAGGCCACGGGTATCAACTTTTTCCCCGTATTGCCTGATGATATCGAAAATAAGGTAGAAGCCTCGGCCGATTATAACCAATGGTAAAAACAGCCAAATCGTTCCTTTGGCAACACTAAACACTTAAAAATCATTAAACGGTAACCTTTTTCTTTCCTGTTTCCAAATAAAAAGAATATCTTTGCATCTCTAAACGATTATAAGCGTGAAGATTATAGAAGTGGTGAATGCCCTTGAAATATTCGCGCCTCTGCCACTGCAAGAAGACTTCGATAATGCCGGCTTGCAGGTTGGATTGACGGAGGCGGAAGTCTCAGGGGCTTTATTGTGTCTTGACGTTAACGAACAAATCGTAGACGAAGCCATAGCTCTGGGTTGCAATCTTATTGTATCTCATCACCCTTTGATATTCCATAAATTATCCAAGATTATCGGTGCCGATTTCGTACAACGTACAGTTATGAAAGCTATTCATCACGATATTACGATCGTTTCTATGCATACGAATATGGATAATGTACAAGGTGGCGTGAACTATAAGATAGCTGAAAAGATACAATTGGGCAACATAACGTTTTTGGGCGAGACGAAGACTGTAGATGGAGTGAACGGCGGACAGGGCATTATCGGCACTCTTGCACAGCCAATGGCGGCGGATGACTTCATTCTAATGCTCAAACGCACGTTCGACGTAGAGTGTATACAGGCTAACCAGTTGCTACATCGCGAAATCAGACGCGTAGCCTTGTGTGGCGGGGCTGGCTCTTTTCTCCTCCCAGAAGCCCTTAGAGCAGAAACAGATGCCTTTATAACAGGCGAAATGGGCTATCATGAATTCTTCGGATACGAGCAACAATTACAAATAGCAGTCATTGGACACTACCAAAGTGAGCAATATACCAACGAAATATTTAAATCTATCATCAAGGATAAGTGTAAGGGAGTAAGATGTTTTCTTACGAAAACCAATACTAATCCTATAATTTATTTATAATATAATATGGCAAAGAAAGATCCTACAGATTTGTCTGTTGAAGAAAAATTGAAAACGCTTTATCAATTGCAGACTACATTATCGAGCATAGATGAAAAGCGTGCATTGCGTGGAGAGCTTCCCTTAGAAGTACAAGACTTGGAAGATGAGATTGCAGGTCTTTATACTCGCGTCGAAAAAATAAACAATGATATCAAGGATTTCGAGGAAGCAATGTCGCAAAAAAGAGCAGACATCGACAAAGCACAACTCAGTGTAGATCGTTACAAAAAACAACTTGACGAAGTGAAAAATAACCGTGAGTATGACACACTGACTAAGGAAATCGAATTCCAAAGTCTTGAAATCGAATTGTGCAACAAAAAAATCAAGGAAGCACTTATTAAAGTAGAAGAACGCAAACACGACTTGGAGCTGGCACAAGAGCAGATTAACGATCGTCAGGAGGACCTCGAACAGAAAAAGAATGAACTTGACGAGATCATGCAGGAGACACGTGAGGAAGAAGATAAGTTGAAAGGAAAAGCCAAAGAGTTGGAAATAAAGATAGAGTCTCGCCTTCTGTCGAGCTTCAAACGTATTCGCAAGAACGCTCGCAATGGTCTGGGTATCGTATATGTACAACGTGACGCCTGTGGAGGTTGCTTTAACAAAATCCCTCCACAACGCCAATTGGATATTAAGATGCACAAAAAAGTCATTGTTTGCGAATACTGCGGGCGTATTATGATCGATCCGGAATTGGCCGGAGTAAAGACAGAAGCAGATTCAAACGAAAAGAAGTCCAAACGAAAACGTACCATTCGCAAGACAAAGAAAGAAGAAGAGTAGACCGTATTTTCTACTATTTAGGGAAACATCACTTTCTTCTTATAGAAAAATACACCTTAAACAAGCGTGGCGCCAGATACAACTGACGCCACGCTTTCTTATTTCTAAAAACACATATGAAGATATATTATCGCAAAGAAATGCATAGTTTATCTATCTTAACCAAAAACTTTTAGTAAGTCGCCTTGAGTATTTTTTCTACACGTTTCTCACTGAGACCATTATTTTTCAGCACTTGTGGCAGGTTCGCATAGTTCTTGCGAAACGCTTCGATATACTCTTTAAATCGATTGGGATAATAAGAAATAGCCCGTCCGGTAGACTCCATGGTGCCCAACTCCTCACCGAAAATGATCTCAGCATCATCGCGTTTGACTGCAAGACAGTTCCGCTGTATGCGACGGAACTGCCCGATGGTTCCGTCGGCCACATCGAGTGCATCTTGTGGATAGATAATATTTATCTTCTTGGCCACACTGCAATCTGTTTCGGGAACACCGATTATAAGCGTCAGGTTATTACCATCATATTCGAAATCGGCCTTTTTCCCATTGATAATGATACTTTCAGGCACGGCAGATGCTACGACTTTCACCGTGAAACGGCGCGCAGAAGGCATACCTTTGTAAGCACCTTTACGCGCACCTATACTTACCGTGAGCATATTTCCGTTACGCTGTGCAGCCAATTCCGTCGTTGCATATTCATCGGCATAGTTCTTATCGTTGCCATTATCTTCATACAATGAGAATTGTCCTTTAATTCCGGGATACACGGAAACCACTACCGGTTCATCATTATCCTGTAAATTCTTCACCTTTCCATACATGGGAATAACGGAACCAGCCTTGATATAAAGCGGATATTCGTCGAGATGGAAGTTGCGTTCCACAGTTTGTCCGCCTTTAAGAAGCGTACCTGACGAAACTTCATACCAGTCGTTCCCTGCCGGAAGCCATACTTTTTCTTTGGAAATTCCGTCTTTCATCGGCGATGTAATAGGATAAACGAGCATCTGATCGCCGAACATATACTCGTTCCTGTTATCGTATGCCTCCTTATTTTCGGGGTAATCGTAATACATGGGGCGGCAAATGGAAAGCCCCTCGTCATAGGCTTTACGCGCCATAGTATAAATATACGGCGCTAAAGCATAACGCTCGTTTACGATATCGCGAATTATATCGACCTTATGATAGTCGAATACCCACGGTTCTTTATTAAGACCGGAATTCTTGGTGGAATGTGTACGGAGGATAGGACTCAACGCACCAAACTGCATCCAACGGATATAAAGTTCGGGATCAATATTTGAAACACCCTGATGCCCACCGATATCATGGCTCCAAAAGCCGTACAACACGTTCGAGGCAGTAGAGTTAAAGTAAGGTTGATAGTCAAGTGAGCGCCAACTAATGATAGCATCGCCAGAGAAACCTATCTGGTAACGATGATTGCCCAGCCCTCCCCAGCGGTGATAAAGCATCGGTCGGCGGTCGTAGGTGCGCTCCATATCGGTAAATACCACATAATTCAGCCACCATGTATTGCTAAGTTTCGGGAATAGACGGTCGTTATTCCACTGTTGCCAGTCCAGCCACCAGAAATCAACCCCATCTTTTTCCATCGGTCGAAGCTGTGTTTCGAGCCATCCTCTCATAAAACGTTTGTCGGAAGCCTGCCAAGCTATGTCTTTTTTAGTAGCCGGATCAATGCCCATCCACTTAGCCATTTCAGGATAATGTTCCTCAAAATTCCTAATTCCATCGGCCGGATGAAGGTTGAAAGTGGTCTGCAAATGCTCACCATCGAGCCATTTAAGGAAGCCTTTCGGACTGGGAAACAGGCGCCGGTTCCACGTATAACCCGTCCATCCGCCTTTTCCCTCCTCACGATAATGCCAGTCTATATCCACTACTACTACATCTAAAGGTACATTATAGTTTCTGAAATGACTCACAAGATCGCGTATCTCATTATCTGAATACGACCAATAACGCGACCACCAGTAACCGAAAGCATAACGCGGAGGCAGAGGCATCTTGCCTGAAAAGACGGTAAAATCTTTCAAGGCTTTCTTATAATCATGCCCATACGCCATGAAATACCAATCTTGCGTATTGCCCTCATTGGCACGATGGGCTACCCAAGGCCATTCAGAATGATCAAATATATAGCCTTCAGAGTCATCTATAAAAGTCCATCCGCTTCTTGAAAGCAGACCATCTTCTATCGGCATCGGCTCATTGTCGTGCATATTTCCGTCGTAACCGTCGAGTGTACGATAGGTACCTTTCAGGTTTTTCTCATCTTTCATGCCGGGTTTCCATACAAACGGTATCGTTTTCTTCCCTTTGGGAGAAGCAATTTGCAGATTTTCTGCAGTAAATTTGCCCGTACCTTTATTATATGTAAGGACAAACTGTGCCGTACTTATTTCTACTTTCCGCCCCTTATTTTGTACTTTAAATGCAACTGCAGGATAATCTCTATTCACGGCTATGAATGAATTATCGTCTACAAACCGTCCGTCGGGTACATATTCCATCCTTACGACACCATCAGTGATTACCGATATACGTACATTTTGATCTTGGTAAGCTACGTTTTTTTGCGCTGAAACAGTAACAAAAACACAGCTAAACGCGACGAACAACAATCCGAACTTAAAAGTTGAACTGAATTTCATAATCTTAATATTTAGTTAAAAATAGATTTTAATGGTATTAACCACTTGCAAAGATATGTCTTTTTTCAATGAATACCGTTATTTAAACGAAAAAATAATTCCTATGTAACATATATTTTTTAAAGACAATCGATTTCTCTATAATTTTTTATTGCTATGTTCATACACATTACACCCTATGTCTATCGACGACAGACGATACTTATATACTCATTATACAGACCCTCTGTTGGGCTTATACCCTATTTCTATCCGCACTGTATGAAAACTATATTTCTGCAACAACCATAAAAAAGCAAGAAAACAGCTTGTTTTTCAAAAAAATATATTACCTTTGCAAGAGAATCTAAACTGACTTATATCAAGAACAACAGACCACAGACTAAACAAAATAATCAAATTCATTAACAATAACATCATTCGGATAGGATTTATCAGATCCTTGCCTTCCGATGACAGCAATAAAAGGATCTTCCTTAAATCAGTAAAGAAGATGAAGAAAATTTTATCTCTTTTGGCGTCAGCGTTTGTATGTATAGGAATTTCCGCACAGACAAATGTCTTCGCACCGGTACAGAAGAACAATCTTCGCGCACCTTCAGTACCTATAATTATGGCCGATCCGTACTTCCAAATATGGTCGCCATATAACACATTGTACGGCGGCACAACCAAACACTACAATGGCAATGACAAGAGTCTCGTCGGCTATGTCCGCGTAGACGGTAAATTTTATCGTTTCTTGGGACAAGGCAAATCGTGGTTCGATAAGACTAAAGTTTACCTTCCTTCATCAGAGTATACTCCCGAAACACAGTGGCAGGCTAACACCATCTACTACAGCGGGGATCCCTCTAATGGAAGTAATCACGGAAAACTTACCGGGGTCCCTTCTAATGATGATAACGGAAAAGCGTGGTACGATGTAGATTTCTCTGCAACAGAGGATAAAGAAAGCCAACTTCCATGGGAAGAAAAGACTTCGCCTTTCTGTTCAGATGCTTATTACAAGGGCAAACCAAGTACTCAGTGGGCACAAGGTGATATAACGGGTGATATCTATTTCCGTCGTACATTCACTATCAACAAAGAGATATCGGGCAACGTCTATTTGGCATGCGGCCATGACGACGGCCCATGCGAGTACTATATCAACGGACAACTGGTTTGGTCTATCCCCGACAATAACCCTGATTGGAACAATGGCGAAGTAGTTCTGCTGACACAAGACCAAAAAAATCTCATTAAAACCGATGGTTCGAAAAATATATTGGCCGTTCACGTGCATCAAGACTGGGGAGGTGCCTTCGCAGACTGCGGTCTTTATGGTGAGAAGACCGATGCCGAAGTGGCACTCGTTCCTATGGCCGATGCTGGTGCATGGAATGCAAAATACTCACTTGAAAACCTTACTGAAGAACCGGGATTTGCTTCTATCGACTATGAAGGTGAGACAGATATGAAAGACGGCAAGGGAGGATTTGGCAATGAAGGACAGGCTTACCGCCATACAGAGTGGTCTGGTGATAATACGGATATTACTATACGCCGACACTTCATGCTAGCAAAAGCCCCAGATCCAACGAAAACTTATATCGTAAAATTCCGTCACGACGACGAGTTCACACTCTGGCTAAACGGAGATGGAAACGAAATTTACGATAACGCCAAAATAAAATCGGCAAACGGTAATATTATAATCCGCCGTGGAAATAATTCCGGTGGAACCGACTGTAATAAGGAATGGATGGACGGCATGCCGGCAGATATCCATGCCATAGTTCCTTACACCGGTAACACATGGACAGACGGCACACAATATATTACACGTGTACTGACAGCCGAACAAGTTGCGCTGCTCCACCAAGGCGATAACGTTCTAACAGCCTATGCTCATAACAATATAGGTGGCTCCAATGCCGACTTCGGTATCTACGAACTCGATGTTTACAACCATCCCACAGATATTGTAACACAAAACTCTGTAAACATAACGGCAACGCAATCGTACTTCAACTTTACCGCCGGACCGGTAGACCTTGACGTTGTATTTACATCACCTCAGATCATTACCGATCAAATAGCTTTATCTACACCTATTAATTACGTATCTTATCGCGCCAAAGCTAACGACGGCAAAGCACACAGCGTGCAGGTTTATTTTGAAGCGACCCCGCAAATAGCTGTCGGGAACGACGCTAATCAGAACATTACAAGCCTTGTAACAGCAAACGGACTTACTTTTGCCAAAACAGGAACTACTGCACAACAGATACATGCGGCCGACCGCCAAAACTGGGGTTACCTATATATAGCTGCCGATCGTACAAAGAATCAAAGTATAGGTTTCGGTAATTATAAATTATCATCTAACAATATGATGAATACTGGTAATGTTCCTACCGTCACTGCAGGTGCCACATACCAAGCAGAAGGTGGTACTGATGAAATGCCAATGATACTCTTCAAACACGACCTTGGTTCTGCAAAAGAGTTGTCAGGCTTCACAATGTTTGGTTTTGATGACGAGGGTAAGTCTATTAAGAACATTACAGCCAGTGCATCTAATGACGCTCAAGGTAATCCTATACCTGAACAGAGTGAATTATTAAAGGGTTTCTGGACGACGAAATATAGTTCTCTCACAGCTGCGATGGCCGATTATGCTACTAATTATGCTGCAAACATCAATGCTGCACGCACAATGGATAAGACTATATATGATGATGCTATGGCTGCTGGAGGAAGTAAATATGCAGAACTTTGTGCACTGGCATATCGTCAGGTTGTGGCAGGTAATAAACTCGTTGTAGGTACAGACGGTAAAGTTTTAAACTATACAACAGCTATTACCAGCGGAAATGATATTCAAACAATGGATGCTGTATTCCCCGAAGCACCGCTCTTCCTAACTTATAATCCAAACTTGGCCATTGCTACTCTGAGGCCGATTATCAAATGGATGAACGAGAGAGCATGGACAAGAACAGATGTTCCTAATGATTTAGGCTGGGTTTATCCTATAATAGATAAATTTCCGAATATTGACCCAGGTACTGGTAACATGACCGGTTACGCCAACCAGACGGAATGTACAGCCAACTTCATTCTCGAAGCAGGTACAGCTGCCAAGCTTGGTGCCACCGATAAGACATTCTTTAGCGAAAACTACAATCGTCTAAAGTCATTTGCCGACTATCTTGCAGAGATTGTTACCAAAGAAAAGTTTGACGTATACAAACTCGAAGGTACAGCCGATAACTTTGACAAACGTATCTTCAACAATGCGCATCTTGCAGCTAAAACTATCCTTGCAGTTGCTGCTTTCGGTGAGATTGCCAAGGCTGCTGGTTACGAAAATGTAACCACAACTTACTTACAGAAAGCAAAAGACCTCGCTGCAACATGGAAGACAACTTTCAAATCTACGAAAGGTGACTACTATATTCAAGGCTATCTTGAGGATGAAAGTCCTGTAGTGTGGGGGCAGAAATACGATCTCGCTTACGATAAGATATTGGGCACTCAGCTCTTTGCCGATGTTATCAACAAAGAAGTTGCCCATTACCTGAGCCTTATTCCGAACTTTAAGTATGGTATGCCGATGGATGCCCGTTATGATGGTAGTAATATCAATAACGGTTATCGTGCTAAACTTGATGAGAATGTTATGGCAGCAACGTTGGCAGGCAATGCAACAGACTTTGCTAAATTAGTAAATCCTTGTTGGAATTATATCAACGAAACGCCAAACCATTTTGCTCTACGCGACTACTATAACCCGAAAACTGCAGGAGGTTACGATTTTCAAGCTCGTCCAGTAGTTGGTATGTTCTGGGCACCAGTTGTTGCTAAAAAAACTACAACAGGTATTGAAAATATTGTGGTTGACCGTATCGCAACCGAAGATACTACAGGAAACGTATATAGTATTGATGGTAGAATTGTAGCAAAGGGAGTAAAGAACCTCAATAACCTGAAGAAAGGTGTTTACATTTTCAAAGGTAAGAAGTTCGTTGTCAAATAAACTGATAGAAATAAGCTGTAATTTTATAGAGGATGTATCCTAATAAGGGTATATCCTCTTTTTGTTTTATGTACAATTTAACACATCTTTTATGCTCAAAAAGTACATATAAAATATGAAAAACGGAAAAATGTAGCGATAACATTATCAATC
>CAUUQE010000095.1:0-9651 GCA_963547065.1 uncultured Prevotella sp.
AATGCTGCTTGAGTACGCCCATTTCAAACAGCTGATTGCGCCACCATACAACCAAACCGTAAATCCAACTTAGCGGGATCAACCATTTATTAATATGGATAAAATCGCCTTCTCTTCTCATTATTTTCATATCATGTTTATAATTAATGGCTGACATACCTTACCTCATATTCAAATAGAACGGTAATGCAGCCTGAACAGCTTCACGCTGATTAAGCTTTCTGATTAAGGTAAAAGGCTCATAGAAATCGCCAAGCGTGATGCGAAGTTGCTCATCTAAATAGCTCCCACGTGAAACCGAAGAAAAGATTTGATCAAAGAAATCCGGTACAGCAGGGTACTCAGACATATGATATTTTTTAATCTTAGCCAACTGGGCAGCTTTAGCTACTGCGGTAGAAAGTCCTCCAAGCTGATCGATCAATTTATTCTTCAACGCATCTTGCCCAAGCCATACATGACCTTGGGCTATCCTCTCTACTTCTGCAACAGATATATGTCTACCATCTGCTACACGTTTACGGAATAATTGATACTTGCGATTGATATAAGCCTTGAATACGCTTATTTCATCGGCATTAAGCGGACGTGCCATAATATTACCGAATCCACTATTTTTGTTGGTTTTAACTTCGTCGAATTTCACACCTAACTTTTGTGTAACTAACTCACTATAGTCCGGAATGACACCGAAAATACCGATACTTCCTGTAAGCGTCGTCGGTTGAGCTACTATCCAATCGGCCACGCAGCTCATATAATATGCACCGGATGCCGCATAATCTCCCATAGAGACAACAACAGGTTTCTTTGTCTTAAGTTGTGCTACCTGATGCCATATCTGTTCAGAGGCATAGGCATCACCACCACCGGAATTCACACGGATGACTACGGCTTTCACATCATCATCGTTCATCAAACCTTCCAAATCTTTACAAATTTTAGTGGATATTATTTGCGCCTCTTGAGAGAAAAGTCCCGCTGCTGCATTCTGCACAATGGCACCTTGAGCATAATATACAGCAACTTCATCGCCCTCTGCTTTCTGAGGTACATTTACCATATCGGCCACTGAAAGCTGAGAAATAGCATCGCCATCGTCAATACCGAGTAGCTTCTTAACCTTTTTTTTCACGTCGTCAGAATAAATCATATCATCGACAAGTTTATATCTCTTCAGATTTACAGCACTTTCAAAAGCTAACAGCCGGTCGGCATAAACATTCAAAGAATCTACGTTTATTCCTCTACTTTGTGCCACTGCATTACACACATTCTGCCATGTACCATTGATAAATGCCGTTACCTGTTGTCGATTAGGTTCGCTCATATGCTCTTCGGTAAACATTTCAGTGGCACTTTTATAGGCCCCTACTTTCACCACTTGGAAACGTACACCAAATTTAGCAGCAACGTCCTTGATAAATATGGGCTGAGAAGCCAAGCCATGCCAATCGAGCATGCCTTGTGGATTAACATAAATCTTATTGGCTACCGACGACACATAATATGTACCCTGCGTGTATGTATCCGCATAAGCCACAATCCATTTACCACTCTTCTTAAAATCTTGCAATGCATTACGTATCTCTTGCAACGTTGCATACGACGACTGAAGCATACCGGCCTCGATATAAATACCTTTAATATGATCATTATCCTTGGCTTTGCGTATGCCTGAAAGAATTTGGTCGAGTCCCAAATTATTCAAGGTGTTGCCCGTAAGTTCACCTAAAAAGTTGCCTTGCCCTTGTTCTTGTATCGTTCCTGACAGATTGAGCACAAATACAGAATTCTTAGCTACGTCTTTAGTTGAGTCATTTGCGGCAACCATACCTACCAAACTCATCACACCAAGTAACGTAATGATGATTCCAAATACAAAAAGGCCCACTATCGTAGCGGTTACATACTTAAAAAAATCTTTCATACATTCATAGATTATGATTTATTCTACCTGCAAATATAATGTTTTTATTACAAATGCCAAGCATATTACCATATTTTACAGCATACTTAAATGTAATTTGATATTTCTATCATTCAATATAATGGAAAATGAACGACATATATCTATAATCACTTTCTATCCCTTTTGACATCGGCTGGTAGCTATTTCACGCGAATAAATGTAAACACAACGTCTGCAAACATTTTGTCAAGTTTATCAGAGAATATCCCTTTAAGCACCATTTTATTAGAAGTGAGCTTAGAAATTGTCGCTGTTTCAGGATAACTTTCATCAATGACAGTAATTGTTTGGGCTTTTGTGTCAAGTGTATAAGTACCCGAATTATATTTTAGCCATTGATTTTTTTGATATACATAATAATTATACTTGCCTCCGTCAATAAACTCAATGCGCGGAAAATCGAAATACTCAGGAAGAAAATCTAATTGTTCAACAGGGACTTTCACACCGTTTAGCGTATATTCCACTTTACCATTCGTCTTTATTACTTCATATATTACAGGTGTATTCGTATCAGGTATTATGACTTTAGCCGTCAATTTCTGTGGTTCCCATGTACCTAACAGAGCCTTTTCACTAAGAGGTATGTTCTTCTCTTCTTCATCATCACTGTTACAAGCTACCATAACAGGCATACAAACCATTAGGATAAAAAATACCCATAAATGGTGGTTTATCCATTGTTTCATCATTGCTTTTGTCATTTATAAAATTAAAAAATAATTTAATTAATAGTATAAGAGTTATTATTTCTTTTCGATTTCTATAATGTTCAGAGCTATATCTCAAGAATACACTACCAAAAAGAGATAATACTCTTGGATAGAAGCCTAAGGAATCTGCCCTCTTTATATAAAAAAATAGTACAACTATTCCACCACAACCGTAGTCCAATGATGTACATCTGACTCCGTTCCATATTGTATGCCTCGCAAATGGTTATAGAGTTTAGTAGATATAGGACCGGGATTTGGTCCGAAATCGTAGCGTTTTCCAGTATCTAAGTCATCTATATAGCTGATTGGACTGATCACTGCGGCAGTTCCACATGCACCAGCCTCATCGAATGTGTCAAGTTCTTCTTCAGGTATCTGCCGACATTCTACTTTCATACCGAAGTCTTTTGCCAGTTGCATCAGACTTTTATTGGTAATAGAAGGCAAGATAGACGTACTCTTCGGCGTAACATAAGTGTTGTTTTTTATGCCGAAAAAGTTAGCTGCACCGCACTCGTCTATATATTTTTTTTCTTTCGCATCAAGGTAAAATTCGCACGCATAACCCTTTTCATGAGCAATAGAATTGGCTTTCAGAGAGGCTGCATAGTTGCCGCCCACTTTATAGACACCCGTTCCGAGCGGGGCAGAACGATCATAATCGCGGATGATAACGTACGGATTGCTCACAAATCCACCCTTAAAATAAGGGCCAACCGGTGTAACAAAAATCAAAAACATGTACTCAACGGACGGATGTACCCCCACTTCGGCACTCGTACCTATAAGTAACGGACGGATATAAAGCGTGGCTCCACTCTCATAGGTGGGCACGTACTCCTGATTAAGCCGTACCACTTTCGTTACCATCTCTATAAACAAGTCGCTCGGAACCTCCGGCATAAGAATACCGCGGCATGTAGATTGCAAACGTAGAGCGTTCTCATCCATGCGGAACACGCGTACCTTACCATCAGAACAGCGATAGGCTTTCAGTCCTTCGAATGCCTCCTGCCCGTAATGCAAACAGGTTGCAGCCATGTGAAGTTTAAGGTGTTCATCGGAACAGACCTCTATCTCGCCCCATTTCCCATTACGATAATAACAACGAACATTGTAATCTGTCGGTAGATAACCAAACGACAAATTATCCCAATCTAAATCTTTCATAACATCATTTCTTTAACACATCATCATTATAGTCTATCGCAAAATTACAAATAAATATGCGAGGCCGCAATTATTTTATTCGTTTTCCGATAATATCATCACAACACACACACATTTTGTGCTCAATCATTCTTTATCAAGTATCTTTTTTGTCTCCGCATCAACCTTTGTCAACTTGTCTTTACATTGCTTGATAAGTTTCTGAGCCACCTTGAGTTGTTCGCTCATTTGATCAATGTCGAGTTCGTCGTTCTCCATTTTACTCACGATATCTTCCAACTGCTTTACAGCTTCTTCGTAGTTCAATTCCTTTGTCATGGGTATATATTCATTTATACAGTGTTAGGCTATGCCTGTCATCGTCCTATTCTTCGGCCTTTACCACCGATCTCACCGATCCATGTTCTACCTTTGTTTCTATCTCGTCACCTGCTCTCAGGCTACGTATATCGCGCAACAGTTTACCGTTATGTAGCGTTATACTGTAACCCTTTTGCAATAATATAACGGGATTAACGGCTTTTGTCCGCTGAACAAGCATTGCCAATCGGTGACGCTCTGCCGCCATACGCCGCCGAACCGACGGAAGTATGATTGCTGAAAGCATATCTATGCGGTGATTTTCAACCGAAAGACGTTGTGTCATAGCCGTTGTAATGGTCATAAACAGACTATTCAGACGAGCTGTCTGCGAGACTTTAACAGCAGAAAACATAATGAGAATTTTATTGGAAAGGGCATTCAGCTGTAATTTTTCGCGTTCCATACGCCGGCGCACGCAACCTACGATTTCGCTGTGGGCATCTTCTACTCTTGCAAGAACCTCTGCCAAATGATCGATAAGGTATGCTGCAGCAGCGGTAGGTGTCTTTACGTGGGCGTAAGACACCATATCCAATACACTTTCATCGCGCTCATGGCCTATTCCGGTGATGATAGGAAGCGGAAAATTGGCCACGTTTTCGGCCAACATCAAGGTATCGAAACCGCTCAAGTCGCTGGTAGCGCCACCACCACGTATAATCACTACGGCATCGAAATCGTCGATACGTTCGTTAATGGCATTCAGTGCAGCAATGATACTCTGCTCAACCTGCTCGCCTTGCATTATTGCCTGAAAGAGACAGATGTCGAAATGCAGGCCGTATTCATTATTTTCAAGCTGGTTACAAAAGTCGCCATAGCCCGCCGCATTGGCACTCGACACCACCGCAATACGCTGTGCAAACATACCAAGCACGAGTTCTTTCTGCATTTCGAATACACCCTCACGCTTCAATGTAGCTATGATTTCCTGTCTTTTCCGTGCCATATCGCCCATTGTATAGGTAGGGTCGATGTCTGTAACAATCCATGCAAAACCATAAGCAGCATGAAAATCGGCATACACTCGTAACATGAGTTTCAGTCCAGCGTGCATTCTTTGTCCAGTAACGCGTTCGAAATGCGGACGCACCTGCATCCATTTGGTTTTCCAACACTTGGCTGAAGCCTTGGCAACCGGCGTATTCGAGAAAGGCTGTTTCTGTATCAGCTCCATATAGCAGTGCCCCCTGACCTCGCGGACTTCCGCTAATTCTGCCTCTACCCAATACTCATCAGGCATGGAGGCAGCTATAATATCACTAATAAGTTGGTTAAGTTCGTATAATGTAATAGCCTTTCGCATAAGATAGACATATCGTTTATCAACTGCAAAAATACGATATAATATCGAGAAACGGCAATTTAATAGGGGATTTTTATACATTTATTCAGTATTTACAAGAAGCTTATGAAATAAATTTCGTACTTTTGTAGCAGTTATTACCGTATGATTTTCTGAATGGATAATAAAACTGCCACACTCGAATTGGGTACCAAACCCGTGGGGTCACTACTTGTACAATACGCATTACCTGCGATTGTTGCCATGACAGCAGCCTCTCTCTACAATATGATCGACCGTATGTTTATCGGACAAGTTGTAGGTCCTATGGCTATATCGGGCTTGGCAATCACTTTCCCATTAATGAATCTTGCCGCAGCCTTTGGGGCTGCCGTCGGTGTAGGTGCCTCTACAGCCATTTCAGTAAAGCTCGGACAAAAAGATTATGTCACGGCTGAGCATCTTTTAGGTAACACCGTAACGTTGAATTTGATTGTCGGATTGTCGTTCGGTATTATATGTCTTATCTTTCTCGATCCCATCTTGCGCTTCTTCGGAGCCAGTAACGAGACCCTGCCTTATGCACGCAGCTTCATGGAAGTAATACTCTCAGGCAACGTCTTCTCACATATGTACTTCGGAATGAATGCTGTTTTGCGTGCTGCAAGCAAGCCCCGTCATGCAATGTTCGCCACTATGTTCACGGTAGCCATGAACATCTTGCTCGACATTATATTTATATGGTGGTGGCATTGGGGCATCCGAGGAGCGGCATTCGCCACGATTATCTCTCAAATATTGGCTTTGAGTTGGCAAATGAAGTTATTCAGTAACAAACAGGAGTTACTTCATCTGAAACGAGGCATATACAAATTAAAAGCTGATCTGGTAAAAAATATTATCGGAATAGGCATCTCGCCGTTTCTGATGAATGCGTGTGCTTGTATTATAGTTATCTTCATGAACAATCAGTTTGTAAAATATGGGGGCGACATGGCAGTGGGCGCTTACGGTATAGCTAACAGCATTTCGACTATTTTCGTAATGTTTGTAATGGGAATTAACCAAGGTATGCAGCCTATAGCAGGCTATAATTATGGCGCAATGAAGTATGAAAGACTCATGGGCGTACTGAAATATTCCATCATTGTCGCCACCTTGATCATGACAACGGGCTGGTTGGTGGCAACATTTTTACCTTATTACTGCGCTAGGCTGTTCACTACCGACCAAACACTCATAGCTTTGGCTATCAAAGGCATTCGAATTAACATGCTCGTATTCCCCATTATCGGCTATCAAATGGTAACGACAAATTTCTTTCAGTGCATCGGCAAAGTAAAAATAAGCATATTCCTTTCCTTATCAAGGCAACTTCTGTTTTTGCTACCTCTACTCGTTGTGCTCCCTCATTGGTTCGGACTCGACGGCGTTTGGTATGCCCTACCGTCGTCAGACTTCACTGCAGCCTTGGTTGCTATGTGGATTATGACGGCATACATCCGTAAATTTAAAGTTCAATTCAAACAAACAACCAATGGAAAACAATCGGAAAATAATTATTAACATAGGCCGACAGATAGGTAGTGGCGGCAGAGTGATCGCCAAATTGCTTGCAAACGACTTCGGTTGTAAGTTCTATGACCGCGAATTATTGAACCTTGCAGCCAAAGAAAGTGGCTTTTGCGAGAAGTTTTTCGAGCAAAACGACGAACGTAAAGGGTTCTTCAAATCGCTTTTCCACTTGTATGCACCGCTGATCGGCGATAATAATTTCTATAACAACAACTTCTCTCAAGAGAGTTTGTTCCGTTTTCAAAGCGACGCAATCCGTAAGGCCGCCGATGAAAGCAGTTGCGTCTTCGTGGGACGGACGGCCGATTACGTGCTGAGAAACTATAAGAATACGGTGAATATCTTTATTACTGCCGACCTTGAAAGGCGCATCCAAGCTGTTTGCAAGCGACACCAATTCCACGAAGATACCGCCCGTAAATATATTATCACCCGAGAAGATGAACGCTCCTCATATTATAATTACTACACAGGCAAGAAATGGGGACACAGCGAATCTTATGATCTTTGCGTCAATTCGTCTGTTTTAGGCATTGAAGAGACGGAGAAATTTATTGCTACATTCATCAGAAAGAAATTCAACTTGGAGTAAACAACTGCAACAAAGCTCCGAAAGCAGTAATGAGAAAGATAGGAATTATCAGCGATACGCACGGCTATTGGGACGACAGATACTTGAAATATTTCGACCCCTGCGATGAAATATGGCATGCAGGTGATATAGGTACGATGGAAATAGCTGAACGGTTAGCCACTTTCAGGCCTCTGAGAGCGGTATATGGCAATATAGACGGCGGCGATCTGCGCCGCATGTATCCCGAAATACTGCGCTTCAAATGCGAGGATGTTGATGTACTTATAAAACACATCGGTGGCTATCCGGGCAATTACGACCGCTCCGTACGGGGCATGATCTATGCCTCTCCGCCTCAACTTTTTATCAGCGGACACTCTCACATCCTAAAGATAAAGTACGATCGTACACTGAATCTGCTCCATATAAATCCGGGTGCCGCCGGTATACAGGGCTGGCAGAAAGAACGCACGTTGGTAAGACTGACGATTGAAGGCAACAAATTCACCGATTGCGAAGTTATATCATTGTCCGACAAACAATAAACAACATCGTCGGAACAGGATCATAAAACCGCCGAAAAGCCCATAAAAATAGAAAAAAGTATTCTCAGAACATAGAATAATCATTAAAATATAAAAAATATATGAAGACTTATCTCGTAACAGGAGCTGCAGGTTTCATCGGTGCAAACTATATTAAGTACCTATTGAACAAGAAATATCCCAACGAGGATATTAAGATTATTGTATTAGACGCATTGACTTACGCCGGCAACCTCGGCACCATCAAGGACGATATAGACAACAAACGGTGCTTCTTCGTAAAGGGTGACATCCGTGACCGTGCTCTTGCCGACCGGCTCTTTGCCGATAATGACATCGATTTCGTGGTGAATTTCGCGGCTGAAAGCCACGTAGACCGCTCGATAGAGGATCCTCAATTGTTCTTATCCGTTAATATTCTTGGTACTCAAAACCTGCTTGATGCCGCACGCAAGGCATGGGTAACGGGCAAAGATGCGCAGGGGTATCCCGCTTGGAAGCCGGGCAAGCGCTTCCATCAGGTAGCTACAGACGAGGTATACGGCTCACTTGGCGCCGAAGGATACTTCACCGAACAGACACCGGTATGCCCTCACAGCCCGTATTCCGCATCGAAAACCAGCGCCGATCTCATCGTTATGGCCTATCATGATACCTATCACATGCCGGTAAGCATTACAAGATGCTCCAACAACTATGGTCCCTACCACTTCCCAGAGAAGCTCATACCGCTGATAATCAATAATATTCTCGAAGGTAAACAGCTGCCCGTGTACGGCAAGGGCGACAATATACGCGACTGGTTGTACGTGGAAGATCATTGTAAGGCCATCGATATGGTGGTACGCCAAGGCAAAGAAGGAGAGATATACAACGTAGGTGGCCATAACGAAATGAAGAACATAGACATTGTGAAACTCACCATAAAGACCATACACGATATGATGAGTAGCGACAAAGAGCTGCGCAAAGTGCTGAAAAAGCAAGTGAAAGACGAGCATGGAGATATATCTATCGACTGGATCAATGATGAATTGATCACTTTCGTAGCCGACAGACTGGGCCATGACCAACGTTATGCCATCGATCCCACCAAGATTAAGAACGATTTGGGATGGTATCCGGAAACTATGTTTGCCGAAGGTATCATTAAGACCATACGCTGGAACCTCGAGAACCAAGCGTGGATAAAGGAGGTAACATCGGGAGATTACCGGAAATATTACGAGCAAATGTACGGCAACAGATAACCTAAGTCTCATGAATGTGCTTGCTACAGAATTGCAATCTTTCCTTATTCGCTTGGGTAAGGAGCCCGATTGCGTGAGCCACAAGGTGGAACATTACATCGAACATATACTGCATTTGCTTTCCGCAGACGATGAAGAAGCGCTCAAGAGCTACTTCGGACTCTTCGGAAACGCACAACTTTCCATTTACGACATTGCCAA
>CAUUQE010000096.1:0-9530 GCA_963547065.1 uncultured Prevotella sp.
AGAAAGAGGATTACTTCGATGATTACGATGCGAAGGGCGAACTTTTGACGGAAGTACTCGGAACCGATCGGCTTTGGGAATATGAATAAAGTCACCAACATCATAGATCGGATAGATTACATACGGAGGATAAGCATCCATAGGATAATCCATCAGACCTATGATCGGCGACGAAAAAACTTTTTAGAACTCAATAAAGACTGATTGCGTTGTCATGCCACTGTGGTTATGGCTGCAACGTCTATCCAATCATAAACCAGTGAACAGATGCCAAAGAGCGCAATGCCTACGGTACACAATACAAGGGCAATCTTCGTATTTACATGCGACTTGAATGTGGGCAGAGGCGTGTCGGTATGCTTGATGTACATAGCTTTTACAATCAATAGATAGTAATACAGCGAAATAACCGTGTTCAGCAAGGCTATGAATACCACTGCATAGGCGAGAGCACCAACCGGGGTGTCGACAGATGCGCCCTTAACGGCGGACATGAACACGAAAAACTTGCTGAACATGCCAGCAAAAGGTGGAATACCCCCCAACGAAAACAACGCAAGCGTCATCAAAAAAGCTAACTTAGGATTAGTATTATAGAGCCCGTTATAGCTATCCATGTCTGTCGTGCCGCCATTATGTTCTTCTATCGTACTAATAATAGTAAACACGGACATATTAGCTACAATGTAAACCAATACATAGTAAGTAAGCGTGGAAACACTCATCGTGGAGTTGCCAATCACGGCCAACATAATATAACCTGCCTGCGAAATAGAACTGAATGCCATAAAACGCTTGAGTTCACTTTGGCGGATGGCAAACAGATTGGCTATGGTAATACTCAAAACAATGACAATATAAATCAGATACTGCCAATACTCTACCATTGAGGCAAACACTTTCATGAGGATGACACAAAGAGTGAATGCCGCAGCACCTTTGGAAACGACACTCAGATAACCTGTAACCGTGGTAGGCGCACCTTGATAAGAGTCGGCAGTCCAAAAGTGGAACGGTACAAGAGATATCTTGAAGCCGAGACCACTGAAGAAAAAAACCATACCCATGATAGTGAGTGGCGACACCGTAAGGCGGGTGGCCATGTCATCAAAATACAGCGTACCCACGGCACCGTAAAGAAATGAAATACCATAAAGCATGACACCGCTTGAGAAAGTGGCGGTAAGAATAAACTTGGCACCGGCTTCGGCAGAATGATGGCGATATTTATCGAATGCTACCAAACATGCCATAGGCACGCTGGCCATTTCGAGCCCAAGAAAGAACAGTAGGAAGTGATTGGCACTGATCATCATGTTCATACCCAACAAGGTTGAAATTACCAGCATATAAAATTCTCCTTCTTTGAAAGCAGTGTCAGTACGCGACAACCATTCTTTAGCCTGTATAACTACGATCAGTGTGCCCAATGCGAGAATAGTTTTAATAACTCCGATAGAAGCATCGGTATGATACATTCCGCCGAAAACCGTCATCGGTACTGTAGGACAGACATTCAGCAAGATGTGAACTGCTAACAGAACGCATACCAGTGTATTGAACCACGGACGAGAATGAGAAACTTTCCCCACTCCTTCGGCAGATGACGGCCTCCTCACCGTACAGAAATCTACAATGAAAGTTATCAGTAAGATGGCCATCAAAGTGACTTCCGGCATCATATTTAGAAATTGATTATAATTCATCTTCTTATGATTTTAATTTACAAGATATTCTGAAGGATCGGTCCCACTGCATCAGAAATGACATTGCCTGCCCATAGAGGGAATAAACCTAAGCCTGCGACACAGGCAATCAGACAGATAACGGCAATGCGTTCATCCCATGTGGCATCAGTAAGTGTCTCATAATGTGGATCGGCCACTTTCTGATAGAGAATTTTTCCGACTACACGTAAGATGTAGACCGCCGTGATAACGATAGACGTACACGCAATAATCGTAGCCGTACGGTGGAAAGTATCGTTATTAGCAAACGATCCTACGAATATAGTCATCTCTGCGATGAAACCCGAAAGGCCCGGAAGACCGAGATTAGCCAGACCAGCAATGACATATCCCACGCTCAGGAATGGCATGATTTTCATCAGACCACCGAGTTTACGTACATCGCGGGTGTGGGTACGCCCGTAGATCATTCCGATAAGGGCGAAGAAGAGAGCCGTCATCAAACCGTGAGAAAGCATCTGGAGCACAGCCCCAGTGCATGAAGTCTGTGTCATCATCAACAAGGCGAACAATACGAGTCCACAATGAGATACGGATGAGTAAGCATTGATATACTTTAAATCTGTTTGCACGCAAGCCGAGAACGCTCCATACACAACGGAGATAGTTGTCAGAATAAGGAATATCCATGAGAGTTGCTGTGCAGCTTCGGGAAGGAGATACATAGCGATACGGAAACATCCGTATCCCCCCAATTTCATCAACACACCTGCATGGAGCATCGATACAGCTGTAGGTGCCGAGGCATGACCATCAGGTGACCATGTGTGGAATGGGAATAAGGCCCCGAGCACACCGAAACCAATGAAGATAAACGGGAAAAATATTTTCTGTATATGAACGGGAATATTATGCATAGCCGCAATAGCTTGTACATCCATAGTGGTTGCTCCGCTGAAAAAGTAGATACCAAGAATACCGAGAATAAGAAGTGCAGAACCTCCCATCAACATCAGAGTTAACTTCATAGCCGCATATTCTTTAGGACCACTCCCCCATACACCGATCAACAGATACATAGGAATAAGTGCAACTTCGTAAAACATGAACATGGTAAACATGTCCGTGGAAATAAAGAAGCCGAAGACTCCTATACTTAGCAATGTAAACCAAAGGAAATACTCCTTTTTCATAGGCTGCAACTGCCAGGAAGCAAAAGTCCCGGTAAATACGATGATTGCCGAAAGTAGCAGCATGACGACAGAAATACCGTCGACACCAACGCTGTAAGCAATGTTAAGCGGTTTGAACCACGGAATACTGTACGTAAATAACATTGCATCATGGTTGCCTGCGTTACGCAATTGAATGAATGTAATAGTAAGCCACACAGCCAAAACAAGCAAGCAAGCTGAACCGGCAACCATTACACCACGTACTTGGTTATCGTTGCGGGCTATCCAAAGTCCGAGCAACATCAGTACGGGTATTACTACGAATAAAGTTAATATACTCATTTTTATTTCAATTCATTATTCTTGATCTATAAATCCATATTGATGCATCACCCGAGAATAGCTAAAAGAATTAGTGTCAAGGTGACAGAACCGGTAAGAAACCATATTGCATATTGGCGCACATCTCCACTCTGCCATGGCCGAATGGTTTCGCCTGCTTCGTTTGCGCCCCATGCAACAAAGTTGAATGTGCCGTCAACAACATGGCGATCAAACCATGCAATAGGCCTACTTACACATCGGAAAATGATTTTATGCGTTACGAACTGCCAAATTTCATCCATATAGAAACGCTTATAGGCTGCACGATGGAGCGTGGGAAACATCTTGGCAAGCTTGTCAGCAACGGGAGTTGCCTGTCCTGCATACATGAAGAATGCTATTCCGATGCCAATAAGAGCGAGCAGAATAGAAGTTCCGGCAACAGCCCAATCGATATGGGTATCGAAACTCAATCCATTGGCTGAAATAAAGTGTCCGAAAGGAATGAAGCCACAAGTAAGAGTAATAAGAGAAAGAAATATCAAGGGGAAAGTCATTGTAAGAGGTGCCTCATGAGGCTTTTTAGCTCCGTTATCCTTATTTGTCTCATAATAACTCTTTCCCAAGAAAATGACACAGAAGAGGCGTGTCATATAGAATGCAGTCATCAAAGCGATACCGCTCATGATCACTCCCATAGGTTGAGAATAATTGTAGCATGCTACAAGAATTTCATCTTTCGAGAAGAAACCAGAAAATGGCGGTATACCCGAGATTGCCAAGCATGAAATGGCAAAAGTAATGCAAGTAATAGGCATATACTTCCATAACCCTCCCATATAAGCTTTCTCATTAGAATGTACGGCATGAATAATACAACCGGCCCCAAGGAATAGACATGCTTTGAACATAGCATGAGTAAACAAATGGAACATTCCCGCCATATAGCCCAAGCCATTCACATCTGCATATTCTTCTATCATTGCAACCCCTCCGGATACAGCGTCTGGTAGACATACTCCTAAAGCTACAAGCATAAAACCAATTTGAGAAATGGTTGAGAATGCAAGTACACGTTTGATATCGCTCTGGACACATGCAACGGAAGCAGCATAAAAAGCGGTAAAAGCTGCGATATATGCAATCCAATGTAACTGTTGTGGTGCAAATTCTACAAATAAGGGAAATAGGCTTGCCACGAGATACACACCGGCTACTACCATCGTTGCTGCATGGATTAAAGCACTGACAGGTGTAGGACCTTCCATCGCATCGGGCAACCAAATATGCAGTGGGAACATTGCACTTTTACCAGCACCACCAATGAACATAAGGAACAGAGCTAAAGGCAACACCCAAGCAGCACCAGCAACTCGCTGTGCAAGATCGGGCATTGCGGTAAGATCATAATTGAATGTTCCTACATAGAAACTATAAAACAAAATACCGATTAAGAAAAACAAATCGGCGAAACGTGTTACAATGAAAGCTTTCTTTGATGCTGCAACGGCAGTATACATCGGATAATAAAAGCCAATAAGTAGATAAGAACTAACTCCAACAAGTTCCCAAAAGAGATACATCTGGAATATATTCGTAGCAACCACCAAGCCAAGCATGGACATTGTAAAGAGCGAAAGAAATGCATAATAGCGCTGAAAGCCCTTCTCCCCATGCATATATCCGAAAGAATAAATATGTACCATAAAACTGACGGTACTTATTACAATAAGCATCATCACCGAAATGGGTGTAAGTCTAAATCCGATATTGAACGTTAACAATTCGGAAAACCTTAGCCATGTGAAATCGAACACGGTAACGGTAGGATACATTGACGTAGCAACATCACGCCCAACTACAAGGAAGTACTCATAAGCCGTATAGCATGCCAATGTAAAGACGATGCCAAGTACACTTGTTCCGATTAGACCTGCAATCTTATGGCTCATCTTCATACCCGCAAGTCCCAACACAAGAAAAGATAGTGCTGGCAAAAGGAGTATCAAAAATACATAACTGTAATTCATATTATTAAAATGTTGAGATCAAATGATTAATTTTCTCCATAATTAAATTAGGTTATCATTTAATCTTTGAATTTTCTTTTAATTTTTCATTTCTTCAATAGCATTCACTTGATCACTCTTGAAATTGTGATAAACATTAATTATTATTGCAAGTGCTACCGCTGTTTCTGTTGCACTCACACCTATTGAGAACAACGTAAAGAAAAATCCCTCAAGCTGTCCCGGATACAAAAGGCGGTTAAATACCGCAAAATTAATGTCTACAGAATTAAGTACAAGCTCTATCGAAATGAGCATTGCCACAAGATTACGACGGGTAACAAAACCGAATACGCCTATGAAAAACAACAAGGCACTTAATACGAAAAAATATTCTACCGGTATCATTTTTTATCCTCCTTTCTCGCAATCATAAGTCCACCTATAATACATGCCAGCAAGAATACCGATATGAACTCAAAAGGCAAAACATACTGATACTTTTCAGAACCGACCAAAGCTGTACCTATCGTGTTCATCGGTACTTCCGTATCGCTTACAGAAATAGAGACATCTAAAAATTTATTCTTCAATAATACCACTACAACTGTTACTAGTCCAAAAAGTGAAATCAATAACCCTGCAATCAAACGGGAACCTTTAATGCGTTCAACGAGTCCTTGCAAGGTTCTTTTAGACACTAGTTGAATTGCAAATATATACAACACGGTAATTCCACCTGCATAAATTGAGATTTGCGCTGCGCCCAAATACGTATAGTCCAGCAAGAAATAAAGACCTGCTACACCAAAAAGAACAAATATCAGAAAAGTAGCGGCACGCATAATCCTTTTCGTCATTACACACATAATTGCCGAGCCAAGAATGACAACAGACAAAATGCAAAACATTATCAAATTAGCCATAATTGCAACCTTTCCTATTTGGTTTTAGTATTAAACTTCCCGATGGTCATCGGTGCACCTCCCTCAATGAGTTCGGGAAGGCTTCCACCCTGATAGACTTCTTTATCAAGGTGCAACACAAGAGAATTTCGATCGAAAACACTGTTCTCAAAATCGTTGGTAAATTCTATTGAATCGAAATTACAAGCATTCACACAAAGTTGACAAAACATGCAATCACCCAGATCATATTGGTAATCTACCAGCTGTCGCTTTTTCCTTCCGGTTTCCTCATTAGTCACCATTTCAGACATGATCTTTATGGTTCCGTTCGGACATGCCTTTTCACACATTAAGCAGGCCACACATTTATGGTTTCCATCATCATCACGCTTAAAAATAAGGCGTCCACGATGACGCTTGGCTACATGAAGCGTAGTCTTTCGGTTCTCCGGATATTGTTCTGTACTCTTGGGGGTGAGATACTCTTTAAAAGTAACTCCTAGTCCGGTAGCAAGAGACTTAACGCCATCCAAAATGCCACTGAAATATGATTGTTTATTTTCCATCTAATTGAAATTATAAAATCATGATGCTAAAACATCACTTCATTCATTGTCATCTTACTATATTTTACCAACGATTGAAGTTGAATGCCACCCAGATTGTCGCCAATACAAGATTAAATAAAGCGAATGGCATAAGATACTTCCATTCAAGTGTAAGAATTTGATCAATACGCAGACGTGGGAATGTCCATCGTACCCACATCAACAACCATACCACAACAAATGTCTTACCCAAGAACCATATAATACCGGGAATATAATTCATAACAGTATCAAAGCCATCAATTCCGATATTAAGAGGTGCCCAGCCACCTAAGAATACGGCAGCAGCAATACCGGAAATCACGAAGAGATTAAGGTACTCAGCTAAGTAATAAAACCCGAAACCCATACCAGAATATTCCGTGTGATAGCCTGCTGTAAGTTCACTTTCAGCCTCAGCCAAGTCGAACGGTCCCCTGTTAGCCTCGGCATTTCCTGCTATCAAAAACAGAATAAAGGCTATGATTGCCGGAATATTCCACTTACAAATCAGCCAGTTTCCCGGTCCTGTCTGACTCTCAACAATACCTCCCATTTGCATGGTACCTGTCATTGCCACTGCAGCAATAAGGCAAAGCCCAAGAGTCATTTCATACGATATCATCTGTACGGCACCGCGCATAGCCGAAAGAACCGAATATTTGTTATTGGACGCCCAACCGGCAAGAAATATTCCCAAGACACCAATACTTGAGATAGCGGTAATCATAAAAACCCCCACATTAAAATCAAGTATATGGGCGCCTTTATTCCACGGTAGAAAAGAGAATGTTCCAATAGAAGCAATAATCACAAGAAATGGTGCTATATAATACAAAAGTTTATCTGCTTTATCTACAGCAAAGATTTCTTTGATAAGCATTTTCAATACATCTGCAAACACTTGAAAGAGCCCCCACGGACCTACACGCATAGGGCCGAGGCGGCATTGGAAATATGCACAGACTTTACGTTCCATAAAAATCAAGATAATGGCAAGTACAGCATAACCGATAAGTATCAGCAAGCCAACAACCACGCACTCAATCAGAACTGTCCAAAAGTCTCCCAAGCCAAGTGTTTGGCGCAGAAGAGAGTCGAACCATGTCGTTACTATACTAAAATCAAACATAATTATCTATCAATATCAGGTATTACAAAATCTAAAGCAGCACCCGTTGTTACGAGATCGGCAATCTTCTCTCCACGGAGCATCTCGTCCATAGCTGCCACATGGTTCAATCCCATCGGCCGAAATTTTAATCTATACGGACTCTTATCACCCTTCGAATCGAGATATACACCAATTTCACCTCTCGAACCTTCACAAGAAAAATACCACTGACCTTCGGGGACCTTGATTATTGGCTTCTGTTTCACGTAATAATCGCCTTCGGGAATATTATCAATAAGCTGCTCGATAATACGGATACTCTGGCGTATTTCATCTATACGCACAAGATACCTTCCGTACGAATCGCAGAAATCGTTAGTGATTTCTTCCCATTCCACCTTATCATACATGTCATAAGGATGGTTCTTACGCACGTCGTTCTTCCATCCGGAAGCACGACCAGAAGCACCGGTAACCCCATAACTGATAATGTTTTCTTTGCTCATAGTACCTATTCCGACAAAACGGTTCTTCGTAATTACATTATTACCGAAAACATCCATATATTCTTTCAACATGGGTTTCAGATACAAACAAAGAGTTTTACAATTGTTTACGAAATTAGGATCGATATCTTCTTGGCATCCGCCGATACGATAGTAATTCTGAATAAGGCGGCCGCCCGTGGTTTCTTCCATCACATTAAGTACGTGTTCCCTATCGCGCATACTATAAAGAAAGGCGGTAAGGGCGCCAAGGTCTTGTGCACAACAGCCCAAATAAAGTAAATGAGAGTCTATACGTTGCAATTCATCCATAATTGTACGAATATAACGTATACGATCTGTGAGTTCTACTTCCATCGCCTCTTCGATCACCCCTACAAGCGCATGCCTATTCATCATTGCGCTCAAGTAATCCATACGGTCTGTAAGTGCCAATGTCTGAGGATAAGTATATTCCTCACACATCTTTTCCATTCCCCTGTGAATATATCCTAAATGGGGATAAATACGTTTAATGGTCTCACCATCGAGAATAGTTTGAAGACGCAGCACGCCGTGTGTACTCGGATGTTGCGGACCGATATTTATTACAAAATCGTCGTCGGAAAACAACGGGACATGCCTTTCTACCAAGCTTCCATCACCATCAAGCGAGTATTGGCAAGTATAATTTAATTCTATGTCATCCTCTAAGGTATAACCATTCTTCTCCGGAGCCGTATCATAATTCTTACGAAGCGGATATCCAATAAAGTCATTCCGCAGATAGAGACGCCGCATATCGGGATGCCCCAAGAACTTAATTCCCAAAAAGTCGTAAACCTCTCGTTCAAGGAAATCGGCTGCTTTCCACGAATTCGTTACAGAGTCGAGTACATAATCCTCACCTATCTGCTTTGCAATAGTCTTTACAGATATACGCTCATGGCTTTCCGTATTCTCGAGAATATAAATACATCCTAATCCTTCCTCACCAAAATCTTCGCCAACAATCGTAACAAGATAATCAAAATGCTTTTCATTCTTCAGCTTCTTCATCTCCGAAACAAAGTCGGCTGCTTGAAATTCAATATTATTCAGTTTCATTTCCGTCTACCTTTTTATATTGTCAGCATATTCAAGTTCTTCAGAAGCATTGAAATTTTCAGGAACATCCGTTATTACGATAGGCTTCCGCCCCAACTTCTTTTCAAAGACGAGTTCCTCGTTGCTTTTCCCT
>CAUUQE010000097.1:0-9372 GCA_963547065.1 uncultured Prevotella sp.
CAATGTATAACTTCGGCTTTGCGCAGAAACACTCGTTGCCCAAAATTTCCGACGGGCTGGTGGGCATGATCGACCTGTGCATCTTCATACACGGAAACGGCCACCGCGACGAATACAAAGGGAAGGTAATAGGTTTCTCCAACCGTTTGAACACAATCCTTGTGCCGCAGTCGTTCATGGAGTGGAGTAATGCCCGATACGCTCCCGCTGCTACCGACAGTGCCCCCAGCCGACTTATACTCGAAGTAGCCAACCCCGCTGACGAAAACATTGCGAAGTATATCGAGCGGAAAGGCTACGAGGTAGAAGACAACAACCTTGCAGCCGAAAAAACAACCTACTTCCTCAAGCTTGTTGTCGTGATGGTGATGGCAGTCGGGCTGGTCATCTCTCTTCTCAGTTTCTATATCCTTATGCTCAGCATTTACCTGCTCGTACAGAAGAACTCCTCGAAATTAGAAAACCTCCTGCTCATCGGCTACAGCCCGTCCGAGGTGGCGTTGCCCTATCAGGCGCTTACCGTTTGTCTCAACGCAGTTGTGTTGCTCATTGCTTTAGCTGTGCTCTATGCAGTTCGGCGGGCCTATATGGACGTTGTAGTAACCCTATTCCCGAGCCTCCCCGATGGTTCCCTGCTGCCCTCGCTTGCGCTGGGCCTGCTGCTTTTCGTTGTGGTGAGCCTGCTCAACACCGTCGCCATCCGGCTGAAAATCCTGCACATCTGGCATCGGAGAGCCTGAAACTATTCACACGCCTCGCAGCATCTGCTGAAGCGATCATAATTTCTCATGCATAAAGAAAGATTACTATCGCATCTTGGCTCTTGAAACTCTTCTTCAAGTATAATATTTATACCCCTTTAGGAGCAAACGTATCTTCTGTTCCGACCAGCGACAATAGGGTTTGACACATAATAATCTCTCCTCAAGGTATATTTATTCCAGCAAGTAGAGAAAAAATTAAATGAGCTTTTTGTGTTGCCTATAAGTAGTAACTTGATTTTTCGATTACTTATTGGTAACATTTTGTTTAAAGTAAATATGAAAGATAGAGAATTTACGGAAAGAAAGCTACTTGATGCAGTCGGAAGTATTATTGCAAGTGATGGGAGTAGATAGGAGGAGAGATAGATTCAGTTATTGATTTGTGGATAAAATATATCCGACAATGAAAATAAAATGATGAAATATTAAAGCAAATAACTATATTTACACTTGTGCACTTTAGTTTGACAACGTACAAACCGCCTCGTTCAGCGTCTTGAAGACATGGAACTTGTCGAAGATAATACCAGCCTTGGGGAAATGGGTTAAGGCTCCAGAAATGAAAGACTTGGACATGTCCATACTGATGGCCTTAATGTTCTCCACCTTGCCCCGCTTCTCTATCAATGCCTTACTGAATGCCTTGAAAGTACTTGCGTCCTTGCCGTCGGTGACAAAGATGGTCTTGCGCGTGTCCAAATCTACGAATTGCGTTATGTAGCTGTGTCCCTTCCGCTTGGAGATCTCGTCCACGCCGATGTGCTGCACCTGTGACATGTCTATCTTCTCGACGGCTTTGCGTACCCAATGGTTGAACACTCGCCATATACGTGGAGCGGTTTCGTGTATGGTACGTGAAACACTGCTGACTGGCATCTCGCGCTCTATGAGAAGCATGGAGTAGGCTTCGAAAAGCAGTGTGAAACCACTGTTCTTGCGTGCCCATGGTACTTCTACCATGACAATTTCTGTTCACCAATCTTGACGCGGGGAACGCTGGCATGAAGAAAACAAAGATGCTCGAAGAAATTCAGATGACGCCAGGTCTTGTCGATGGTGTCATAGGCTGTGTACTCTTTCTCACCAACCTTAAAACGTTGCCCGCGCTGGAAACTCAGCCAAATGTGAAGCTCCTTGTGGGAATGTTCGCCATCCTTAAACTCGAACTTGGAAACATACTATGGTTCTGACAAGCCCAAGGCCTGTGTAAATATCTCACTGCTATTCATAATACAAAGGTAATCATTTCTGATTGAGTTTTCAATGGTTACCCACACGATTCGTTATAGAGCCAAAATTTCTTGATTAGAATAACAAAAAGGTAAGTAAAACACATTATACTTCCCCATACCGGCAGACAGTCACAATATGCTTTACATACCTATATAAGTCAAAAAATTATTCTTCCTCGGGAGTAATCAACTTATAACCTTTCCCGTGAATATTAATAATTTCAATTTGGTCGTCGTCTTTCAAATGTTTACGTAACTTCGTGATATATACATCCATTGAACGAGCATTGAAATAGTTATCATCTATCCATATTGTTTTCAATGCAAAATCTCTTTGGAGAATTTCATTGGCATGGGCACACAATAAGGCAAGCAATTCATTTTCTTTCGTTGTAAGCTTCGTCTGCTTATCTCCAATTGAAAGTAATTGCTTTTGTGTATCAAATGTAAAGCGTCCGATATGGTAGAGCGTAGACTCCTTATTTTTCTTTCCACGTACACGACGTAAAATTGCTTCAATACGCAAGACCAGCTCTTCCATTGAGAACGGCTTAGTAATATAATCATCTGCTCCAATCTTAAACCCTTCGAGAATATCTTCTTTCAGTGTCTTAGCTGTAAGAAATATAATTGGAATTTCAGCATTAACCTGACGTATCTCCTGTGCAAGCGTAAAACCGTCTTTTTTAGGCATCATCACATCAAGCACACAGATATCGAACTTACTCTTCAAAAATTCTTTGTAACCAATTTCACCATCAGAACACAACACTGCTGTATAGTTCTTCGCCTGTAAATATTCACGAAGCAACATTCCTAAATTCTCATCGTCTTCGCATAATAAAATTTTTAATTTGTCGTCCATAATTTTCAATATTTATATATTAATAATTTTCACTGTTATATTAGTCTTCCCTGATAACGGGAAGTTTGATTATAAATTCCGTACCTTTTCCGAATTCACTATCTACACGGATTTCGCCACTGTGCAAATCAATGATTTTCTTTACATAGGCTAACCCAAGTCCAAAGCCTTTCGCATCATGCACGTTTCCCGTATGAACACGATAAAATTTCTCAAATATCCGTTTCAAGTTTTCTTTCTTGATACCAAGTCCCGTATCACGAATAGAAAGATACAAATATTGATTATCATTCCATGTTTTCAGATAGATATCTATAGGCTTATCCTGCTTTCTATATTTAACAGCATTATCCATCAAGTTGAATATTACATTTTGGAAATGCATCTCATCTACATAAATAGTAGAATCAATAGCACCTATATCCATATAAATCTTTCCTCCTGTATGCTCAACACGTAATGTAAACGAATTAGCTATATTCTCTATAATCTCATTCAAATCAAGACGTTTTTTCTTGAATACAGCTTTCTTACGATCAAACATAGACATCTGCAATACTTTTTCGACAAGAAAACGCAAACGTTTGGATTCATCGTTGATTACTCCACCAAGATGGGCGATCATTGCTTCACTTTTACTAACTGATTTGTCGTTAAGCATCTGTGCAGCAAGTGAGATACTTGCAATGGGCGTCTTCAATTCGTGAGTCATATTGTTAATAAAATCATTTTTAATTTCAGTGTAACGCTTCTGACGGAAGATGATCACTATTGTAAAAACAAATGTCAACAAGAGTACAATAGTAAAAACAACAGCCGGTATAAGGAAACGTACGGAAGAGAATATATACTCATTCATCTCTGGGAAATGTATTCTAACAACGCCCATATTCGACTGTGGATCATTACGGAATAGTACTTGAGAATAAGTATATTCTTCTCCATCATCAGAATAATCTGGACATCTATATACCTCCCGTCCGTCTTGTGTACTCACTGTAAAATGGTAAGGTATATTAATACCATTATTCATTAACTCAGCTTTTAAATCTTGGTCAAGTAATTTAAAATTTACCCTCTCCTTTAATGGCTTTTCTGAAGCCGAGTATAAAATAGAATAGATAACCTCATCAAGCAAAGCTTTCTGATAAACATAACGATTCTTAACAATTTCTTGTAATGATTTGGATGCCTCTGCCAACGAATTCTTGTCAGTATGTAAAATCATAGCTTTAGGCATTTGAGAAGGTTTCGCGGTTATCGTCTTTAATTCAAAAGAAGAATATATTGTACCATCATTACCTGCTACTGAATATTGATGGGACTGCTGTATGATACTATCAGGATGTCTGGAACGAGTACCAATAGAGTCTTGGCTGAACGCCTTTCGCTCCGTCTCATTTATATCTTTCTCAAGGTAACGCAATGTTTCGTTAAGTTCCAAATTGCGTGCAGCTTGATAAAGTGCACGATTTACCGATTCATCGAATTGTTCTTTCTTCATATTTGTCATTTCACGAATATATTTCAATTGCAAAAATAGCAATGCAAGAAAGGAAAATCCCATTATAATTGATATAATCCAAATCGTTCTCTTTTTCATGTGACAAAGATAATAAATTTCTCAACACATTAACACTATTACGTTAAATATACAAATAAAATTCAATAATATTAAGATTAAAATTAATTTTATATGCATATACGCATATATACAAATATAAGATTAAGCGTATGTTTGTAATGAATAACAGTTGAATGTACCGGATTTTGTGTAGCCATTTGTATCCACACTATGCTGCAAAGTTCAACATAATTTTCAAATGATGAGCAATTCTTACGTACTCCTGATGTACTCTGTAGCCACTCTTGGCTACATTTTCTGAAATTCTGAAATTTCTGTAGCTGAATTGTAGCCGCTGTGGAGTCTTTTGAGACATTTTAGTGTATCTACACATACTCTGAAAAGAGGAAGTGGTATAAAACAAAAATATCATAACTCCTTGAAGTTATGATACTTATATTTTTCTTTAGAAATTTCTGACACTGTTTTCAGAGTACTTAAAGCGGTGCGTACGAAACTCGAACTTGAGTCTGTAACACCTTGTATCATAACTACTTTTATCAGTCTTATTTATCTATGTAGCCAACTTGTAGCCCTAATAGAGTATTTTGAGAGTACATAAATAATCCCCCTCTAATAGACATCGCCTATGTCATTTCTGGTACAAAGATACTAAAAATATGAACCTCCACCAAATAATTGATTAAAAATCTTTTAGAAAGTTTCCGGCTGCAATTTCAGTGCACGGTGCAAGTCCTTATATATAAAAGGGACTTGCCACCGTGCACTGACGGTCTATGACTTAGAGAGACAAAAAGAAGTACAAATGGTATCATTTTGCCAACATTGGCAATCCAATATTCTTAAAAAAGGTTTATTTCTTTGGAACTTTGCACTTAGAAATCAAATAACACACAAAATGGATAAGAAGATGATACCTCAAAGGGAAGAGGGGCGTTTGTTTATCGTGCTTCCCACTCTTGAAATTATGCTGTCTTCTTGCGATAACAGCAAGATGAGAGCCCAAGTTGCCGGTATGGAGTATTCCAATTTTAGGAAGCATTGCAAGATGCAGACGGATTTGAGAATTGACACCTATACCAAATGTGCATCCGCATTCGACAAAGACCAGCGTTTCTTTACAATAGTTTGAGCGCTGCCTCGGTGCTGTCCGGATGCGCCCGCCGCAGTTCTTGCGGACCATTACATAGTGGCGGATTTCCTTGATTACAGGCTTCAGTTCGGGAATGGAAATGACTTGCGTCACGTAATCAAGCACACGTTCCGTCTCTGCCAGAGACTCGCCGCAGTTGGTGCAATAGTCCGGGGTATCGTCGATTGTCTCGTCTGGCATGGAAGAGCAAGACAGCCTGTGCCCCTCATGCTCTTCCTGTCCACCGGGTTTCTTGCCGCTTGGTTTACGCAGAGTCCTCGTCCTTCTGACGATCTGGTCCTTCATGCTCTCCTTGCCTGGTGGCGTACTGCTGTTGCCGGAGTTCCTCCCCGGATTCTCATATCCGGATAAACGGTCTCTCAAAATCGCATTTTCGTCTTCTTTCTTACGGATTTGGCGGTTCAGGGCTTCAATGTTACGGTTCAACTTAGCTATCTCAGTATACTGCTCGTTGATGGTCTCACGCATCAACCGCATCTCTTCTGCCATGTTTCGCAGTACCTTTGACATGTCCGTAACTTGCTCTTTCAATAGGTGTAAAGGTACAAAAAAAATCTCAAATATGCAAGAAATGAGGACTGTTTCTTTTGGCTTATAGTCAGTGTTTCGGCAGAATTCTTAGAGGTGAGACCATAGGCAGATTGTAACCGCTGAATAGTTACCAAATATAGCTAAAATATTAAGAAAATGTAAAATTATATAAAAAATGATTTTTTCTATTTTAAACAATATATGTATGTATATTTGTTATTCAGATTGGCAGAGTGACTCTGAAGCCATGTATCAGCAATTTGCAACAACCAAATGAACCGTAAAGGTTACATCATAAATTATCCTTAAAGGGTATAATGTTAATAGTTGTATAATGACGATATTTACGGAAGCCGAGAATTCATTAACTTAATATAAAAAAAGAAAGAACATCAGAAAAATTTACTTGTTGTTTTATCTGGCTTTGTTGCCGGTTGTGTCTTCTGCGCAAGACAAAATTGGATACAGTTACGATGCCGCCGGCAATCGTGTGAAACGGGAAATAGTCATGTCTGCTCCAAAAGCTATGGCCAAGCGGCAAACCTTTTCTTCGGAAGGTCAGAGTTTCTCTGACATGCTTCGTGACCATTCCATAAGGATATACCCTAATCCTACAGAAGGAGCTTTGAAAATAAGTATTACCGGACTAAAAGGGGAGGATAAATGCATATTGGGAGTCTATACAGCTCAGGGAGCCCAAGTGTTGACTGAGAATGTCAAGACTGATAATGTTGATATCAACATCAGTAATCATCCTGCTGGTATCTATTTGCTTAGAATAACCATTAATAATAATTCAACGACATGGAAAATCATAAAGAAATAATGAGGGCATACATTACGCGGTCTCTTCTTCTCCTTTTATCACTTGGTTTGACGACCTGCATCCAGGCGGCGGTCACACACGGTTTCCGTACCGGACAGAATACAACTATAGATGGCAGTCTACCTGAGAGTGTACCTGCCGGAAGTACGGAATCTGTAGGCACTATGTCGGCACCATCGCCGATATATAACCACCCATATCCCGGGAATCCCATGAAGTTGGATCCTATAGATCCAATCGTGCCTGTGACACCGAATCTGCCATTGACTCCCAATGCGGGGTATTCTGTCGGGACTTCCCAAGGTGCCGTCTCCGTCGGCAATTCCGGAGCGGCCGTCTACAGTTTGAAAATAGAGGCCCCCAATAGAGGCTCTCTGACACCACAGATAGGTCTGTCCTACAATAGTCAGTCTGGTGGATATGGACTTGCAGGATATGGATTCAATGTAACAGGAATCTCTGCCATTACCCGAGGCGGGAACGATTTATTCCATGATGGCAGACAAGCTGGAATTACATATACAGCAAGCGATAATTTTTATCTTGATGGTAAACGCCTGATTCTCCAGTCCGGCACTTCCGGTCAAAATGGAGCTGCCTATACAGTAGAAGGGGATCCGTTTACAAAAGTTGTTGTACGTGGCAATTACAGCAATAGTACAACAACGACGTGGTTTGAGGTAACGACCAATACCGGTATGACCTACCAGTATGGCAATTCCCCAAATTCAAGAATAGCCTACAGGAATAAAAGCGGCTATTCGCGTATTGCCTCATGGTATATCAACAAGGCAACTGACAAATACTCCAATTACATAACTTACGAGTATGCCATCAGCAATCTAAGTATTAGACCTACTACCATTACCTATGGTACAAATTCGGCGAAGAGTCGTGGAATAGTCAACAAAATCAGCTTTATGTATCGGAGCCTCGGGGAAAATGCAAGGCCGTTTGCCGTTGAGGATCAGCAAGGAAAGACAGACATGTGCCTTTCGTCCGTTACAACAACAAGTAACAATACTGTATATCGTAAATACACATTTACCTATAATGACAATTCGGACCAGTCCAACGGCAAGTGGACACGCCTTGTAACGGTCGAGGAAGCAAACGGAAAGGGAGAAAAACTACCTCCTGTTAAATTTACCTGGCAGTATCTGCCTTCCTCTACAGTCAACTCATCCCAGCTGAATGTACCGACAAAGGATGGCAGCAGTTTCGTGGAGGAAACCGACAGACAATTTCTCTCGACAGACCTCAATGGCGATGGCGTCAGTGATATCATAAGGATAGCACCTGTAAAAGTCACAACTGCCGTCTGGCCTGGTGGCGGTAGTTGGAACTACTATACTTATGTATATGTTAGCAGAAGCAAACTTTCATCTACAGGAAACGTAACCTACGATTCCCCTCTGGTTTATACGCTACCCTCCGGTATATCCATGGATGTCATCAAATCCATGTTTGGAGGGGCATCGGTCATGGACTTTGACGGAGATGGATACAATGATCTGGTGTTCCCATTCCAGAATACGGCAACAGGTCATTGGAACCAGGCTGTTTTCTACATAGTTCTAGGAAGCGACGTTGTAGCTGGAAGGGGAGGTACACATGCTTTTGCTGTAAACCTCCAGTCAACGGACAGGGCCCCTTTGTTTGCAACCTTTGATGTTGACGGCAACGGTAAGGATGACGTCGTGTGCGTGGAACAACGTAAAAAGGACAATTACTATCCATGCACTATAATACAGCTTGCCGGCGGAACGGCACTAAACCGTACGGAAGTAAAGTTTACTCTACCACAGGGTGTGAGCAAAGACATTGAAAAGGTTTTTGTCGGCGACTATAACAATGACGGACTCTCTGACCTGATACTGCTATATGATGGCGGCTATAAAATCTACTTCAATAATGGAGGGACTGCAGTCGCATCGAGATTTACAGAGAATAACACAAAGTCGGGTACGGACTTTGGTAATTATTGGAGGATTCAGCAAGGCGACTTCGACGGTGACGGATTAACGGACTTCGTCTACAACAAGTCGGGGGAATCCTGTCTCTGGATAGCACACAACAATGGCAATGATACTTTTACTCATACAAAGTCGGCAGACATCGGAGTTTCAGACCATGCATCCAACAAAGATGACAGTAGATTTTCCTTGATGACTTACGATATAGATCATGACGGTCGTACTGACGTGCTGGTCTGCAAGGCTGGGTACAGGCATCGGGGATTCCCTAAATTCAAGAATGAATATACAAACACTCAGGTGAGATGGCTCTATTCTACGGGTTCAAATCTGAAATTGGTCAGCAGCTATACTAAAAATCGAGAGAACGACGCTAATGAGAGCTCTATTTTCCTTGGCGACTTTGATGGCGATGGATATCCGGAACTTGCAAATTACGG
>CAUUQE010000098.1:0-9325 GCA_963547065.1 uncultured Prevotella sp.
GGAATATGTATGTAAAGTCCGTACATGAATGTTCAAATTTGTTACAAATTTACTAATATGTTTTAAAAGATACCTCCTATTCATTTAATTCTTTTGTATGATATAGGAAAAATGTATAACTTAGACGGCGAATGTTTAACAGACAAAAGTATTAACCATTTTAAATCTATAACCGTTATGCGAGTATATCAAACTAACGAAATTAAGAACATTGCCTTGGTTGGCAGTGCGGGTAGCGGCAAGACTACTCTTGCCGAAAGTATGCTTTTTGAAGCCGGACTTATTAAACGTCGCGGCAGTATAGAGGCTAAAAACACGGTCAGTGACTATTTTCCAGTTGAGCAAGAATACGGCTACTCGGTATTTCCAACTGTTTTTCATGTAGAGTGGAACAATAAAAAACTTAATATAATCGATTGCCCCGGAGCCGATGACTTTATAGGCGGAGCCATCACGGCATTGAATGTAACCGATGAAGCCGTAATTCTTATCAACGGTCAATACGGCCCCGAAGTCGGCACACAGAATATTTTTCGCTATACAGAGAAGCTGAAAAAGCCAGTTATATTCCTCATTAATCAGCTGGATTCAGATAAATGTGACTTCGACGCCATTATCAATAACATGAAAGAGATATATGGATCGAAGTGCGTACAGATACAATATCCGATTAATACAGGTAGCGATTTCAATTCGCTTATCGACGTTTTGCTGATGAAGAAGTTCACTTGGAAGCCGGAGGGTGGTGCACCTACCGTTGAAGATATACCTGCTGAAGAGATGGACAAGGCTATGGAATTACATAAAAAACTTGTTGAAACCGCTGCTGAAAACGATGAGAGTTTGATGGAGAAGTTCTTCGAAAGCGAGACGCTTACCGAAGACGAGATGCGCGAAGGTATCCGTAAAGGGTTGATAACACGTTCTATATTCCCGATATTCTGCGTTTGTGCGGGCAAGGATATGGGCGTGCGTCGCCTGATGGAGTTTCTTGGAAATGTGGTTCCTTTCGTGGGTGAGATGCCTAAGGCGCACAACTCGCGTGGCGAGGAAGTAGCTCCGGACAGTAGTGGCCCGCAGTCTATCTATTTCTTCAAGACGGGTATGGAGCCACATATCGGCGAAGTGTCTTACTTTAAAGTGATGAGCGGAAGTGTAAAATCGGGCGATGATCTTACGAACTCCGACCGCGGAAGCAAGGAACGTATAGGGCAAATTTACGCTTGTGCGGGTGCCAACCGCGTGCCGGTAGACCAATTAAATGCCGGAGATATAGGCTGCACCGTGAAACTGAAAGATGTGAAAACGGGTAATACCTTGAATGGAAAGGATGTAGAGCAGCGCTTTGATTTCATTAAATATCCAAACTCCAAGTACAGCCGTGCCATCAAAGCCGTGAATAGCGCCGAAATGGAGAAACTCATGGCTGCTCTGTTGAAGATGAGACAGGAAGATCCCACGTGGGTAGTAGAGCAATCGAAAGAATTGAGACAAACGATAGTGCACGGACAAGGGGAGTTTCATCTGCGTACACTGAAATGGCGTCTGGAAAACAACGAGAAACTTGCAGTGAAATTCGAAGAACCTAAGATACCTTATCGTGAGACCATCACCAAACAGGCACGTGCAGATTATCGACATAAGAAGCAAAGTGGTGGCGCCGGACAGTTCGGAGAAGTGCACTTGATAGTGGAACCGTATGCGGAAGGCATGCCCGATCCTACCGTTTACAAATTCAACGGACAGGAGTTCAAAATGAATATAAAGAGCAAAGAAGAGGTAGATTTGGCATGGGGAGGTAAGCTGGTGTTTATCAATTCCGTTGTCGGAGGCGCCATTGACCTGCGGTTTATGCCGGCTATCCTCAAGGGAGTGATGGACTGCATGGAACACGGACCACTCACAGGTAGTTATGCCCGCGACGTCAGAGTGGTTGTCTACGATGGAAAGATGCACCCTGTAGATTCGAATGAACTGTCGTTTATGCTTGCAGCCCGCCATGCTTTTGCTGATGCATTTAAGCTTGCGGGGCCAAAAATACTTGAGCCTATCTACGATTTGGAAGTATATGTGCCGTCCGATTACATGGGCGATGTGATGAGCGACTTGCAGGGACGTCGCGCTTTGATTATGGGCATGGATAGTGAAGCCGGCTATCAGAAGTTGGTTGCCAAGATACCTTTGAAGGAGTTGGCCAACTATTCGATCTCGTTAAGTAGTCTTACCGGTGGCCGTGCTTCTTTTACTACGAAGTTTGCAAGCTACGAGTTGGTACCGAACGAGTTGCAGACAAAGCTCATAGCCGACCATGAAGCCGAATTAAAAGAGGAAGAAGAATAAACGTTCGCTGTTCTCTTATGAGAGCCGAAACATATTAATAAAGGTTCATACCTGCGTGTCGGTCTGCAATAGGGTATGAACCTTTTTATTTTTTGGGGCACTTTATACCTCTCCGATATATCTGTATGATAAAGTTTCTTCCGATTTCAAAAGATAGAAACTTGCACAGATTGTGTTCGTATTCATATACTGTTAATTATGAATATGTTGCATGCGCGGTGGATAGATAGCTATCTAAACTCGTTAGGTATGTCATCTAAGAGTGTTAGCATAGCTATCTAAGTTCGTTAAATGTATGGTTTTTGTAGGACGAACCTGCCGTTCGATATTTTTAGGCAAAAAAATGGTTCAGGTGAATAATGGGTTAAGTCCAAAAATCCCTTTCGTCTGTCGGCGTCATTGCACCTCCACATTTGGGGCATGTGCTCCCATTCCATTTTGTAATTTTATCGTTTCCACATCGTGGGCACAGTCTTCCTGTTTCTGAACTGAACGATGGAGCTACATCACCTATCACTCCTCCGACTACAATGTTGCGTATGGCCTTGCATTCAGGACATAAGACGGGTGTGATATGTTGACCGAATAATCCTTTTCCTTCATATATTTCGGCCTCATATCCGCATCTACTGCATCTGTAAACCTTCTTTAAAGCCACGATTGAATATAGTTTGTATTAACTTTATAAAGGCATTATTAGTCGTCTTCATGCGCAAGATACTGATACTTACGAGTATTTTTGTTGGTAGTAAATGGAGAAATATCATAAAAAAACCGTTGAGCTGTGCCCAACGGTTCATTTCTCTCATTTTTTAGTTCGAGCTATAATTACATAGCAGAGTCTGCTGCTGCTGTATCAGCAGCTGCTGTGTCAACAGAATCAACTGCTACTGTGTCAGAGTCACCTGTGTTAGCAGGAGTTGTTGTTTTCTGACCGCAAGATGCAAAAGAGATAGCTACAATAGCTACGAACATTAAAACTAATTTCTTCATTTTCTTTGCTTTTTAAATCTGTAAAACAATCATTTGTTTATTAAAACGTTGCAAAGATAAGTATTTTTTCTAAATCTTGTCTTCTTTTTTTGCGTTTTTTTTTGCTGTTTTTGTAACTTGTGTGTAACCCACTATATATCAGTAACTTGTAAACTGGTAATGAATGTTAAAGTTTTTGTGGCAAGATTTCTTTGTATAGTTCGGTATGTTTTTCGATAGTTTGAAAGCTAAAAATTGGATAGTATGCAGTAAAATTGAACAAAAAAACGTAACTTTGCATTATAATATATAATTATTAAGGTGGCGCAGAGAGTGATTTTTCTTAGTCTGACGCGTAATTTAGGCAAGGAAATATGATTGATTTTAGTGCTTTTCAGGGGAAAAAAGCCGTTTATTATACACTTGGTTGCAAGCTTAACTTTTCAGAAACGTCAACATTCGGCAAGTTGTTGCAAGAATATGGTGTAACGAATGTTGCCACTGGAGAGCATGCAGATATCTGCTTGATCAATACCTGTTCGGTGACGGAAGTGGCAGATCATAAGTGTAGGCAGGCCATTCATCGCATGGTGAGGGAACATCCGGGAGCTTTTGTCGTAGTAACTGGATGTTATGCACAGCTGGAATCGGAAGCTGTGAGTAAGATAGAAGGAGTGGATTTGGTGCTGGGCAGTAATGAAAAAGCCACTTTGGTACAGCGGTTGAACGATGCTTGGCTGAGGAAAAGCGCCGTTAACAGTGCTGATGGTTCTTGCGATAACTTGCATGCATTTCATTCAGTAAAGACGAAAGATATAAAGTCTTTCGCCCCTTCTTGCTCAAGGGGAAACAGAACAAGATACTTTTTGAAGGTGCAAGATGGATGTAATTATTTCTGTACTTACTGTACAATACCTTATGCAAGGGGATTTTCTCGTAATCCTACCATAGCTTCTTTGGTTGAACAGGCCGAACAGGCAGTGGCTGAGGGCGGTAAGGAAATCGTGCTTACCGGTGTAAATATTGGAGATTTCGGGGTAACTACAAACGAGCATTTTATTGATTTAGTGAGGGCTTTAGATAGGGTCGAAGGTATTAAGAGATACCGCATAAGTAGCTTGGAACCTGATCTCTTAGACGATGAGTTGATAGATTATTGTGCCCATTCGCGTGCTTTTATGCCACATTTTCATATTCCTTTACAGAGCGGATCCGATGCAGTACTCAAGCTAATGCATCGTCATTATAATCGTACATTGTTCGCTCATAAGATACGGTTGATAAAAGAAAAGCTGCCCGATGCCTTTATAGGCGTAGATGTAATGGTTGGTTCTCGCGGTGAGCGCCCTGAATATTTCGAAGAGTGCTATGATTTTCTTTGTTCGTTGGATGTGACTCAACTTCATGTATTTCCTTATAGTGAGCGTCAGGGCACTGCTGCGCTGTCAATACCTTATGTGGTTACGGAAAAAGAAAAGAAACTCCGTTCCAAGCGTCTGCTGCAGTTATCTGATGAAAAAATGCATGCTTTCTATATCAAATATATAGGAACGACGGCCGAGGTGTTGTTCGAAAAGGCTACGGTCGGCAAGGCTATGCACGGTTTCACCAAAAACTATATTCGCGTGGAGTTGCCCGCATCGCTGGCACATGAGGGATACGACAACCAATTGATTACCGTCAGACTTGGTAATTTTAACCATGATCGATCGGCATTAAAGGCAATATTATGAAATTGGCAATTGTTATATTGAATTGGAACGGGCGGGCCATGCTTGAAAAATATCTGCCCAAAGTGCTTGATTATTCACGTGATGAGGCAACGATCTATGTAGCCGATAACGCTTCAACCGACGATTCGTTGCACTGGATTGAGAAACATTGTAGAGAGTGCAAGACGATAGCACTTGAAAAAAACTGGGGTTTTGCCGATGGATATAACCTGTCGTTGAAACAGATCGATGCCGAATATTATCTGCTTCTCAATTCAGATATCGAAGTTACGCATCATTGGCTCACTCCTCTTATCGAATTTATGGACAATCACCATGAAGTGGCAGCCTGTCAACCTAAGCTTTTGTCGGAAAGAGACAAAGACTTTTTTGAATATGCCGGCGCTTGCGGAGGCTTTTTAGACAGATATGGCTATCCTTTCTGTAGGGGGCGTATTTTCAATACGGTAGAACAAGACGACGGACAGTATGATTATTGGCAGGAAATATTGTGGGCTACAGGGGCTTGTATGATGATCAGAAGTCGAGATTATTGGGCTGCTGGTGGGCTCGACGGTCGATTCTTCGCCCATAATGAGGAAATCGATCTCTGCTGGCGCCTACGTATTATGGGGAGAAAAGTGTACAGCATTCCCGAAAGTTATGTGTATCATGTGGGTGGGGGTACACTTCCGAAAGACAATCCCATGAAGACTTTCCTTAATTTTCGTAATAACTTGACCATGCTTTACAAGAATCTTCCGGAGCAAGATCTCAAACATGTTATGCGCATAAGGCGGGTGCTCGACTATGTGGCAGCTTTCGAAACACTCATCATCAACCGTAATTGGAAAGACTTTGCAGCGATCTTCAAGGCGAGAAGGGCCTTCCGTCGCTGTCTTCCCGACTTTTTAGAGGATCGAAAGCGCATTCAAGCTCTGAGAAAAGATTGTACTTCCGATGAAAGAGAGACCTACTCGATACTCTGTCTCTATTATATAAAAGGTATAAAGCACTATTTCCAGATAAATAGAAATGAGAATTTACATCGGTAACAGGTATTTCATTAATTTATAGTTAAGGCGTTTGTTTTACCCATTTTTTAATATTTTTAGCTTAAATGTTTGATTTTAAAATATTTTTTAGTACTTTTGCCACTATAATTCGGATAATGTCGTTTCGGTGAGGAAAGTATATTTCATATCCATGATAGCAATGTTGCTTTGTTTGGCATGCGAATATAAATTGAAGCCAAGCAATGATAAGCAGGATTATAGCGTTGAAATTCAGCGTTATGATCGTTTGGAAAGTCGCTATCTTACCACGGGTGACTTCTCCGCATTGCAGCAAATGAACACCAATTACCCTACGGAAACGCGCACATTGATAGAGGACGTGCTGCAAATAGGTGAGGTAAATGATCCTGAAATCAACAGTAAATTTCTGAAATTCTATCAAGATACGCTTCTTCAGACTATCATTGTGGATGCTGAAACGCAGTATGCAAACATGGATGACATTAACCGTGACATGGATGAAGCTTTCAGGCGATTGGAAAAACTGGTTCCCAATATAGAGTTGCCTGTAGTCTATACACAGGTTGGAGCGCTGGCACAGAGCGTGGTCATTGGCAACAAAATGATAGGAATTTCATTAGATAAGTATCTTGGAAAGGACTATCCGCTTTACAAGAAGTTCTATTCGGCACAGCAACGCAGCACGATGACGCGTGATTTCATCATACCCGACTGCCTGAGTTTCTATCTGTTGAGCATCTTTCCGTTAAAGAATTATGCTGGTAGAACGCAATTGGAGGAAGACGTGCATATGGGCAAAGTGATGTGGGTTACCAATGAAATTATGGACAGGCATTTCTATGATACCCGATATGTAGATATGATAGACAGGTACATGAAAGAGAACAAGGGGCTTACTGTGCGGGGATTGTTCTTGTCTGACAACAACCGACTCATCCAAAATGTTGAATGAAGTGTTGGCAGAGCTGCATTTCTATTTTATCGAAACACCAGACTATAACTTTCTTTTATTTCCTCTGATTGTCGGTTGCTATTGATTTTTTCATTGTAGAGGGCGACGGTGGCAACGGAAAGGCAAAGTTGTATTTTATATATCTCGTGTATCTTTCTCTATTAAACGGCTTTCTATCGGCGATAGGAGTGCTGTCTGCGTAGTATAGACATTTGATCTATGCCGGATAGAAGTATCCTCTATGTTTATCGATAGCGATTGTAAGTTTGTTTTGTTACGGATTATTATCCTTTAGTTTTTGTTTTCCGTTTCCAAAGAATGCCCGACGTGTTGTCCTTGAAATGTTCCCGTAAGTCGTAGATGTTGGGTGAGTAGATTGACAAACTCATAGTTTTTCAGCCCCCATTTGGGGGCTACGAGTAGGTCTGCCGGCGCTTGACTCACAAACCTGTCGAGCACCAAGTCTTTACGCAGCAGCTGTATGTAATCGTTAATCAATTCTATATATTCTTGTGGCGTGTACAGCTGGAAAGGACGTTCGGCGTATTCTTTAGCCAGTGGTGTGCCGCGTATGATTTGCATTTGGTGTATCTTCAACACGTCGATGGGCAGCGAGGAGATGACAGGTGCTTGGCGCAGACTTTCTTCACGGTCTTCTCCAGGCAGTCCGAGTATGATATGTGCGCCCGTAAGTATACCCCTTGCATGCGTGCGTTCTATGGCCGAGCACGAACAGGCAAAGTCATGTCCGCGGTTGATACGCAACAATGTGCGGTCGTTAGCCGTCTCTATGCCGTATTCCACCAATAGGAAAGTCTGCCTGTTCAGTTCTTCCAAGTAGTCGAGAAGGATCTCCGGCATGCAGTCGGGGCGCGTTCCGATAACGATGCCCACCACATCTTCCACGCTCAGAGCCTCCTCGTACATGCGGTGAAGCGACTCCAGCGACGAATAGGTATTGGTATAGGCTTGGAAATAGGCAAGGTATTTCATAGTCGGATACTTCTTTGAGAAGAAACGTTTGCCGTCTTCAAGCTGTTCGGCTATGGTCTTTTTGCGGTTACAATACGCTGGGTTGAAAGTTCTGTTATCGCAGTATGTGCAACCTCCTCTGCCCGTTAATCCGTCGCGGTTGGGGCATGTGAAACCGGCATCAACGGAAATCTTCTGCACTTTATAGGGAAAACGTCGGCGGAGCCATGTACCGAAATCGTTGTAATATTGTTTCATTTGCTTGCAAAAGTAAGTAAAAATGTCTATCTTTGCAATAGGTTATAACGAAATATCTTATGCGAATGAAAAGGATAATTGTATTTTTAGCAGCGTTATTTATGGCATATTCAGACTTGCAGGCAACAGAGAAAATGGATTTGAAGGCAATTGCAAAGGGCGAATTTGCCGCGAAGACAATTACAGGAATAACTCCTATCGAAAGTACAGACCGCTATGTGCGCATCAGCAGCGACGGGAAACAAGTTGCGGAGTATTCATTCAAGACGGGCAAGCAGACAGGCGTGCTCTTCGATGTGGATAATACGATGGGCGAGAAAATAGCCTCTTTCGATGGTTATACGATGTCGCCCGATGGTAAGAAAATGCTTATACAGACGAAAACCGAACCGATTTATCGTCGTTCTTTTCGGGCTGTGTTCTATATTTACACCATTGCGTCGCGTAAGTTGCAGCGCCTATCCGATGGAGGTCCGCAACAAGTGCCTGTCTGGTCGCCCGACGGCAATCAAATAGCTTTCGTGCGAGATAACAATATCTATCTTGTAAAACTACTCTACGATAATGCCGAGAGTCAAGTTACCAAGGACGGACGGAAGAATGAGGTGATCAACGGCGTGCCGGATTGGGTGAACGAAGAAGAGTTCGGGCTCAATAAAGTGCTGTGTTTCAACGCCGATGGCACGATGATCTGCTGGCTTCGCTACGATGAAAGTAAGGTGAAGACCTATTCCTTGCAGCTTTTTAAAGGTGAAAAACCTGCGAAAGAAGAGTTTGCAGAGTACCCCGGACTTTATTCTTACAAGTATCCGAAAGCCGGAACCAACAACTCTGTAGTTACCGCATGGAGTTATGATATTAAAAGCCATAAGGCTAACCGGTTGCAAGTGCCGTTGGCAGCAGACGGATACATGCCACGCATCAAGCCTACGGCCGATGCAAGTAAGATTATTGTGTACACAATGAACCGCCATCAGAGCGAACTTAATCTTTACAGCGTGAACCCCCGCAGCACTGTTGCGCAGCTTATTGTTCAGGAAAAGAATGCAAAATATGTGAAAGAAGAGACTATAGAGGGTATC
>CAUUQE010000099.1:0-9298 GCA_963547065.1 uncultured Prevotella sp.
CTTCGCCGCAAGTGGAATCCCGCTATGGCTCCGTATATATTCATGGAGCGCAATGGCATTCATATTATCGATCTGAACAAAACTGTAGCCAAGGTAGATGAGGCAGCAGAAGCATTGAAACAGATTGCCAAGTCTGGAAAGAAGATATTGTTCGTCGCTACTAAAAAACAAGCTAAGGACATCGTGGCCGATAAGGCAGCTTCCGTCAACATGCCATACGTGATTGAACGTTGGCCGGGCGGCATGCTTACCAACTTCCCTACAATCCGCAAGGCTGTAAAGAAAATGACGAATATTGATAAACTGATGAACGACGGTACATTTACCAACCTCTCAAAGCGAGAATTACTTCAGATCACACGTCAACGAGCCAAGTTGGAGAAGAACCTCGGTTCTATTGCAGACCTCACACGTCTGCCTTCGGCACTCTTCGTTGTGGATGTTATGAAAGAAGCTATTGCCGTAAAGGAGGCTAATCGTTTGGGTATTCCTGTGTTCGCAATGGTTGATACTAATTCTGATCCTAATAATATCGACTTTGTTATTCCTGCAAACGACGATGCAAAAGATAGTATAGATGCCATTCTCACCGCTTGTTGTCAGGCTATTGCGGAAGGTCTCGAAGAGCGTAAAGTAGAGAAAGCCGACGAAAAAGCAGCCTCCGAGCAGGCTGAAGAAGCTGCTGAGACAAAGCCGAAACGTACACGTAAAGCTCGTAAGGAAAAGGAAGAGACTCCTCAAACTGAAGCAAAAGCCGAAGACGAGACAGAGGATAAGGCAGAAGTAGAGGCCGAGGTTGCAGAGGATGAAGTTCCTGCGGCAGAATAATATAAGCGCAGAGTGGGGATTATGAGACAGTGATTAGTGGCTTCATTGATCGCCCGTTTATAGTTCCTATTCTTAATTCTCTATCAAATAATCATTTTAAAATAATAAAAAAATATACATTATGGCTGTTTCAATCTCTGATATACAGAAACTTCGTAAGCTCACAGGTGCCGGTTTGGCAGACTGTAAAAAAGCGCTTACCGAGGCTGACGGTAATATGGAAAAGGCTGTTGAGCTTGTTCGTGAGCGAGGATTGGCTATTGCAGCAAAGCGTTCCGACCGTGAGACCTCTAACGGTTGTGTACTCGTAGGCTACAAGAACGGCTTTGGTGCAATGATTGCATTGAAGTGTGAAACCGATTTCGTGGCTAACGGGGCAGATTACATTAAACTTACACAAGACATACTTGATGTAGCTCTCGCCGTTAAGGCTAAGAGTCTTGACGAAGTAAAGGAGCTCTCACTTGCCGATGGTACTAAGGTTGCCGACGCTGTAAAGCTTCGTTCGGGCATTACAGGTGAGAAGATGGAGCTTGATGGATATAATTATCTTGAGGGAAATAATATCTATTGTTACAATCATATGAACCGCAACATGCTCTGTACGATGGTTCAACTCTCTGCTCCTGCTGAAGAACAGGGACATCAAGTGGCTATGCAAGTTGCAGCAATGAACCCTGTAGCTTTGGATGAAGCATCTGTTCCCGCCAAAGTAAAAGAAGAAGAATTTGCCGTGGCAGTACAGAAAACTAAAGAAGAGCAAATACAGAAAGCCGTTGATGCAGCTATCAAAAAAGCTGGATACAACGCTTATATTGCGGAAAGTGAGGAACATCTCGAAGAAGGCGTGCGCAAAGGGAATATTACGGAGGCCGATGCAGAAGCCATCCGTAAGTTGAAAAAGGAGACTGCAGAGCAAAAGGCAGCCAATCTTCCCGAACAGATGATCCAGAATATCGCTAACGGTCGTATGGCTAAGTTCTACAAAGAAAACTGCTTGGTGAACCAAGAATATATCGGAGATTCCAAACTTACCGTCTCCGAGTATCTGAAACAAGCTGGTAAGGACCTTACTGTAATTGCTTTCAAGCGATTTACATTGCGTGCCGAATAAACTCTTTTAGGTAATATAAGATATAAGCGGATATGTTGATGATTCGACATATCCGCTTTTTTATTTGACCATATTCTTCCTATTTATACCTAAAACCTTTCACAGAAAGGGCTGCTAAATCTGTAATATACATCGTCATCGAATGGCGGCAGGATATTATAATCTGGGTTCACTGATATTATTTTCAACTTATTAGGTTTACATATTTCTCTAATTCTTTTACTTTATATTGAACAGGAAGCGTGTCAATCTACCCTATATGTAGTTTTCAGCGTGATACTGGCTACTTTTTCCTTGCTTGAAGTGTTGAATGTTCCGCCCCAACTGTACTCCTCGTTGCTGTTCAGACCTACGATCTGGAAGACACCCATCGATGATGAAATGAGCTTACCTACCGATGCGTCACTTCCTTTGGCAATGATCTGTGCGCGCTCATAGGCATTGGTACTCGCCTTTTCGAGCATTTCCATTTTCAGTTCATTCAGCTTGGTATAATAATAGAGTGGCGAACTACTGCTGAAAGAGATACCTTGGTCGTAGAGTTCCGATATATTCTGGTAAACCTTTTCTACGGTGGGAATATCTTTCGAACTTACGGTGAATGTTTGCGAAGCCGAGTATCCATTGTGGATAGTGATATAGCGTTGCGACTTCGAGTCGTAGATATCTTTGGTCACTTCCGAGATATCTACACTGTTCGTTGATACGCAAGTGTCGGCTATACCGCTATTTTTTAGGAATTTACGTACCACCTTTGCCGACTGTTTATATTTGGCAAAAGCAGAACTTCTATCAGAAGCATTAGCGCTGACCGATATGTCCCACACGATCAGGTCGCTGGTAATCTGTTTTTCGGCCATGCCGGTAACGTTGATTTTTGCTTTTTCTTCTCTGAAATTAGTTACTCCTTTAGCGAGCAGCCATGCACTGATGATGACCACGATACCTGCAAATGCAATTGCAATAGCTTTGTTCTTGTTCATGATTGATATACTTTTAAGTTGTTAAGTTTATATGATTGAAAAGCTCACGATAGTGCTATCTGCCGAATAGGCTACTCCAAAGCCCCTGTTTTTTGCGGTAGAAAGGTTTTATACCGTCAATGGCTTGGTAGGCGAATTCATCGCCGTAAGGAATCATGTCCATGAGTTTATCACCCAAATAAGGGGAAACTGTGTTGGCAATAGCCTCCATAATGTCGCACGTGCTGTCGTTGGCTCTTCCGCCAGCGTTGCGGGACTTGGCAAACAGTTCTTTAAGTTTGGGGTTCTCGAGAGGGGTGTTAACGTCTATCTCCATATTGTTTGATTTGGCATTATTTTCTGCAAATGTCGAAAAAATATTCGGAACATGCAAGTATTCTCTATGACAAATAACCGAGAGACATTTTGAGGAGCGTCCGTCCTCATTGCATACAAACACAATATATTCCACGTTTACACGTTTTTCTTACGTTATGCAATGGACCGATCGCATCCGACAAGTAAAGATATTCTTGGTACTTGCAGCCGTTATTATTGCTGTGGCATCGCTTGTAGTGTCTCATTTTCTCATCCGAGACCTCTCTGCCGAGGAGCGCAATAAGATGGAAGTGTGGGCCGAGGCCATGCGTATGCTCAGCACCGCCGACGAGTCTACCGACATGAGATTAGTGCTCAAGGTGATCAATGAGAACAATACGATACCCGTTATCGTGATGGATGCCGGCGGTAATGCCCAGTTCTTTCGTAACGTAAACGTGGCAGGCAAGAATTATGCCGATAGTTTGCAACAGGCCACAGTGATAGGTCTGCGGATGAAACAGTCGGGCCGTAGCATCCGTATTATGCTCGGCAACCGGCCCAAGGCCGACTATATAGATGTGTGCTACGACGAGTCTCTCATGCTTAAACGTCTTGCCTATTATCCTTTTGTGCAGCTCGGAGTGGTTATGATTTTTGTTGTAGTGGCCATATTTGCCCTGCTTACTTCCAAAAGAGCCGAACAGAACAAGGTATGGGTGGGCCTTTCGAAGGAAACAGCACACCAACTCGGCACTCCTATTTCGAGCTTGATGGCATGGACGGAGATACTGAAAGAGAGCTATCCCCACGACAAACTCATCCCCGAGATGGATAAAGATGTGAAGCGATTGCAGCTGATTGCCGATCGTTTCTCTAAGATCGGATCGGTGCCAGAGCCTGTTCCGTCGAACTTGAACGAGGTGGTAGAGCATGTCGCGGAGTATATGGATCGCCGCACATCGAAAGCTGTAAAGATGATAAAAGACCTGCCCGACCACGATGTTGTTATCAAGTTGAACGCTTCGTTGTTCGAGTGGGTGATCGAAAACCTGTCGAAGAATGCCGTCGATGCTATGGGCGGCGAGGGCGGAACGATCACTCTGCGTGTGGAAGATGCCAAAGACAAGGCCGTTGTTGAGGTGACGGACACGGGTAAGGGCATCCGGAAGAAAGACCTACGCAACGTGTTTCGCCCGGGTTTCACCACCAAGAAGCGCGGATGGGGTTTGGGGTTGAGCCTTGCAAAGCGCATTGTTGAGGAATATCATCACGGTAAAATCTTCGTTAAGATGTCGGAAGCAGGCAAGGGAACCACGTTCCGTATCGAACTCGGAAAATAGGAGTACGGGCGAAACAAGGTCGGCTTGCAAACAATACAGCCGTTGTTTATTTACTTCCGAGTCGATAGGCAAGATAACTCCTTATCGGGAGCGTTAACGCTCCGAATAGCATATAACATTATTAAACAACTAAAAAATAACCGATTATGAAATCTTTTATCAGCAAATTGTTCGCATCTTTATGCTTGTTGACCGGTGTTTCGTGCACATCGAAAACAGCATCCCGTATGCCTATTTATGTCATGCCGTGGTATAATTCCGAAGGTTTAGTCATCAATGTAGGTAAATACAGCGAGGCATTAAAGCAAAATACTCCTGTCGCCCTGTTGGAAACGGCTCGACAGATGAAAGAGCATCTCGACCAAGTTCCCATAGAAGCTCTTTATGTATTGGCCGTTCGTCTGTACGATATAGATGAAAAAGAAGAGAGTGCCTATTGGTTTTACGTGGCTCAATTCCGTGCACGTGTGTTCAAGGGCATGCTTGCAGAGGGCGGAAACATAGGGGATAAAGGTTTTGAACTGCAGCAGGCTTTCGCTTCCTTTAACCAACTGGCAGGCACATATATCAACGGTTATATCGGCGGCAATGTAGATAAGTGGGTGCAAGTAATAGAACGAGCCGGCGAAACCTGTAAAAACATGGGCTACGTGGGCGTGCTTTATCCCGATGTTAAATTCAGATCGGCTGCCGAACAGTCTACAACTATTGCAGGAGTTTATAAAGGATTGATGGAGCTTAAAGAAAAAATATTCAATGAGAAAGAGGAAATCAAGCGCATCAGAAAGAAGAATGGAGCAGACGAAAAGTATTGATTTTTTTCTTTTTTCGTATAACTTGCAGCGTATTCCTACCATGCGAAAAGCGACAGGAATGGTAAACGTAGCGACTGTCCTGCATGTGTTTCGAATATAAATGGTATCGGATAAGGCGAAAGACAGCGGTTATACGCTTTGTCCTATACCATTCTTTTTATGATGCTTTTTATCTCTGTCTGAAGACTGTGGTATAAGTACTGGGCGTATATGGCACATCTAAGGCGCTTAGATGTCGTATCTACTTTCGTTAGACGATATGTTTAAGGGCAATAGGTATATCAGATGCAGGCGGATGATTATGTGATATTTTTCTTTAAACCATATTTTTTATCCTTTTAACTGTAATTTCGGTACATGTTGTTCGGCAGAATTGAATTACTTTTGCACTCGGATATTAAAATTATATTTTATGAAAGAAAAAATGTCACAGATAGCATTAGGCACTTGGGCGTGGGGCGCAGGAGCCGCAGGTGGAGATCAAGTGTTCGGAAACAGTACGGATATCGATACGCTGAGGCCGATATTCGACGCTGCCATGCTGCATGGATTGAATCTTTGGGATACGGCCACTGCCTATGGCATGGGCGTATCGGAAGATATTCTCGGCACGTTTGCCAAAACGGTTAGGCGCGATGATATTTTTCTCTCGACCAAGTTCACGCCACAGATAGCACAGATGTGCGATAATAGTGTGGAAAAAATGGACGACGCTTCGCTGAAAAGGCTCGGTACAGACTATATGCAACCGGCGTAGACACCCGCGGTGAGTGGGAGCACATGATGGAATAACGGCGGGATATGGCTGGCATGTAGACTCTGGCATCGGGGTGCTCCGGCTGATTATGTCGGGTATATTCGACGAATTGCCGTCGCTTCAGATTATTTCAGGGCATTGGGGAGAGCTCGTTCCGTTCTATCTGAACCGGCTCGACGACCAGCAGAACAAGATCATGCCGTTGCCCCGCAAGATCTCGGATTACTATATAAGAGCAACGTATATATCATGCCAAGCGGTTTTTCTCCGATGCACAGTTGCAGTATGCCATAGAGACGGTAGTCGCCGATCGCATTATATACGCGACAGACTATCCTTTCTTGATTGATAAGAATACGAGGAAGTTTCTCAATACGGCTCCCATATCTAACAAAGATAGGGATAAGATCGGGTATCTGAATGCTGAACGACTGTTGAAGTTGAACGGTAAGTAACGTGCTGTCGGCCGTTGTGCCATAGCCGGTATTGCGACTTAGTGTACCAAGATGTCGCTCCTTGTCTTACACCTTATTATATATAAGAGCAGATAAAATAAATCCTATTTCTTTTCATTTATCAGAAAATATTAGTAACTTTGCAACCCAAATGTGTAGTTTAGATACCTTTAAGATCGATTTGAAAGGCTTGCAGGAGGGCAAAACGCAGTTCCGGTATAACCTTGATGATGGATTTTTTAAGGCAATAGATGCTCCCCACGTACATCGAGGCAGTCTCGTGGTGAAGTTGTCTATATACAGAACGGTCGACGTCTTTGAACTCCATTTCCATACGGAGGGCAGTGTACGCGTTCCGTGTGACGTGTGTCTGGACGATATGGAAGTGGTAATTGACACGGATAACCGCTTGGTGGCCCGATTAGCCACGGAATATTCGGAAGACGATGACCTCATCACGGTAGACGAGAACGATGGAACAATCGATGTGGCGTGGTTCATTTACGAGTTTATAGAGCTCGCTCTTCCCATCCGGCATGTGCATGCGGCCGGTGAATGTAATCCTGCTATGGTCGAATTGCTTAATAAACATTCGGCCACACAAAGCGGTGAGACCGAAGAGGAACATACGTCTATAGATCCTCGTTGGGCAGAATTGAAGAAATTAAAGATTAAAGATAAAAAGATAAAACAAAATGGCACATCCTAAAAGAAGACAATCAAAGTCTCGTACACTCAAGAGAAGAACCCATGATAAAGCAGTAGCTCCCACGCTGGCACTATGCCCTAATTGTGGTGCTTACTATGTTTACCATACTGTTTGCCCCACCTGCGGATATTACAGAGGCAAGGTAGCTGTTGTTAAGGAAGTAGCTGAATAATGGGCAAGGTAAAAGCAGTCATCACAGGTATCGGAGGTTACGTTCCCGATTATATTCTTACGAACGAGGAGTTGTCGCGAATGGTCGATACGAGTGATGAGTGGATCATGACGCGAGTGGGTATCAAAGAGCGTCATATACTTACCGAAGAGGGGTTGGGTACTAGTTATCTGGCTCGTAAAGCTGCCAAACAGCTGATACAGAAGACCGGTGTTGATTTAGATACCATAGATGCTTTGATCGTTACAACGACCACACCCGACTATAAATTCCCGTCCACTGCGTCGATCGTATTGGGCAAATTGGGATTGAAGAACGCGTTCGCATTCGACTTCGAAGCTGCTTGTTGCGGTTTTATGTATACGTTGGGTGTCGCTGCTTCGATGATTGAAAGCGGCCGATGTAAGAAGATTATCGTGATTGGAGCGGACAAAATGTCGTCGTTGGTCGACTATCAAGATCGTCAGACATGCGTTCTGTTTGGCGATGGTGCCGGAGCTGTGCTCGTTGAAGGTACGGAAGAGGACTATGGTTTGCAGGATTATTTCTTCAGAACCGATGGAAAAGGGCTCCCTTACCTGCACATGAAAGCGGGTGGAAGCGTGTGTCCGGCATCACATTTCACGATAGATCACCGGCTTCATTACCTCTATCAAGAAGGGCGAACGGTGTTCCGATATGCCGTAACGGATATGAGCAACGATGTGATAGAGGTGCTCAAGCGCAACAAACTTACGGCAGAAGACGTGAATTGGGTGGTGCCTCACGAGGCTAACCTCCGCATTATCGAGGCCGTGACCAAGCGTGCAGAGATACCACTGGATAAAGTTGCCGTGAATATAGAGCACTATGGTAACACCAGTGCGGCTACTATACCGTTGGCTCTTTGGGATTATGAAAGCAAATTAAAGAAGGGAGATAACGTTATTTTTACCGCTTTTGGGGCCGGATTCGTGCATGGCGCGTCGTATTATCGATGGGCCTACGACGGAGCGACTGCAGCGGCAAAGGGTTAAAGCTCTTACAATATCGCAACGAATAAACGCATCCTTCCTTAGAAAAGAATGCGTTTTTTTATTATAAAAGCAACAAATATCGCTATGCATAAGGCTGGATTTGTGAATATAGTGGGCAACCCGAATGTGGGAAAGAGTACGCTTATGAACCAACTTGTAGGCGAAAAGATCAGCATTGCTACGTTTAAAGCGCAGACAACGCGCCACCGTATCATGGGCATCGTAAATACCGATGATGCACAGATCGTGTTTTCGGATACGCCCGGTGTGCTGAAACCCAATTATAAATTGCAGGAGTCGATGCTCGCCTTCTCGGAGTCGGCGCTGACAGATGCCGATGTTTTGCTTTATGTAACCGATGTTGTGGAGACTCCGGAGAAGAACATAGAGTTCCTCGACAAGGTAAAGAAGATGACCATCCCCGTGTTGTTGCTCATCAATAAGATCGACCAAACCGACCAGAAGACGTTGGGAAACATCGTTGAGAAGTGGCACAAACTGCTTCCGAATGCCGAGATACTGCCCATATCCGCACAAAATAAGTTCGGTACAGATATGCTTTTGAAGCGTATTAAGGAACTGCTGCCCGATTCTCCGCCCTATTTCGATAAGGAACAGCTTACGGATAAGCCTGCCAAATTCTTTGTCAGCGAGATTATCCGCGAGAAAATTCTGCTTTATTATGATAAGGAAATACCCTATTCCGTGGAGGTTGTGGTAGACAGTTTTAAGGAAGACGGGAAACATATCCATATCAATGCCGTGATTTATGTGGAGCGAAACAGTCAGAAAGGCATCATCATCGGGCA
>CAUUQE010000100.1:0-9154 GCA_963547065.1 uncultured Prevotella sp.
ATCGAGCAAGCCAGAAATTAATAAAGAGTATGGACAGACTACCTTATTCTGTCCATACTCTTTATTAATTTCTCATCGGCCAAAACTCCCTTGCGGGCCATGAATGTTAGAATCAACGCAACTAAAGGTAGGCATGCGTTGAAATTCATTTGAAGATCACCATTGATATTTACGCCGTGCAACAATATGAATATCAAATAAGCATACCAAGTTATATACAAACACATACTCAATATGCATAACTTGGCTTGAAACATACGCTTCTTATACTGTGCTATGGCAAAGACTGATAATATTATGTTGACAGATAACAATATTGAAAGTGGGCTAGCTACAAAATCAACAGCCCCCTGTGCGTCTTTGATACCGATATTGAAAAGTACCGAAGCAACTCCCATGCCTTGAGGTACAAACATTCCCAATGGCAACAAGAGATTAATGATACTGATGATGACTGCTATGAAAAGATATAATGTTTGTTTCCGCTGGATCATCTCACTTAATTTTCTTCTATTTCTTTGGAAGGATCACGCCAATAAACATTACCATCAAGGAACTCTTGAGTTGCCAAAAGTGTTGGCTTCGGTAATTTTTCATAATAGCGTGAAATCTCAATCTGTTCACGATTTTCAAATACCTCTTCTAAAGAATCATTATAAGAAGCAAATTCAGCCAGTTTTTTATTCAAATCCTGTTTGATTTCCAATGAAATCTGATTACTGCGCTTTGCTATTATCGCAACGGTCTCATAAATGTTGCCCGTTTCCTCACAGAGATCCATAATGTTACGTGTCACTGTGTTAACTTGGGCTTTAGACTTTTTGTAATCCATATTTTTTTATTGAGTTATTTTAATTTATTTCATTTATTGATTGTCTGTACGCTGTTCTCCTGTTACATTCTTGCATCGAGCAATATACTTTTCTGCCGTTGGACGCAATTTAGAATCAGGAAATTGGTTGATAAATCCATAACATTCATCCTCTGCGTCTTGATATCGCTGCAGCTTCTTTGCATCAACACTCTGTCGAGCTAATTCATACTTACTCTTCATAATAAGTGCGGAAAACTCTTCACGTTTATCTGTATAAGGATAATCTTTTAATGCATTTTGAGCCGTTACGATACAAGCCTCGAAGTTGTTTCCTCCTTCTGTGCAATTACCAAAATATGGCCCAAGGTCATAATACAAACGAGCTGTATGGAGTTCTTTCTCTACAAGTTTTTCTTGTAATTCAAACAAACACTGTTGTGCCTCTTTCTTGAGTTTTGCATCAGGATAGGCATCAAGATACTCTTGAAAAGCAGATATGGCACTTACTGTTTCTGATTGGTCCAAACGAGGCTCTGGAGTACTTAAATATAGACTTTGACCTTCGAAATAACGAGCCATTTCTGCATAAACACCTCGAGGGTAAGATTGGTAATAGCGTTTAAACGTTTGAGCAGCTGTTTCGTAATCCTTATTATAAAAGTTTGCCATAGCTAGCATATAAAGACTTTCCTGAGCATTCTCGGTACCCTTTTCTACAGTGATTAATTCAGACAAAAGCGTTATGGCATTGGTATATTTACCTTTTATAAAACATTCCTTAGCAAATTCATATCGATAATTATTATCAGAGGATTTGTAAACATGATTAAATTCATGTGCACAACTGCTTAATAAGAAAACACTTAAAGTGATTGAAAAGAATATTGTTTTCTTCATCTAAATTTACAATTTTGAGTTGCAAAGTTAATTATAATTCCATGATTTACAAAGCACAGCAACTAAATTTATGTAAAAACAGAATTCTTATTTAGATAAATATATGCTTTTTTACTATTTTTGCAAACCAAAACATGCGGCAATGGATTTTAAACTGACTTCAAAATTTTCTCCTACAGGGGATCAGCCACAAGCTATTCAGCAACTAACAGAAGGTATTGAGAGCGGGGATTTTGCACAAGTTTTGTTGGGAGTGACAGGCTCGGGCAAAACCTATACCGTGGCCAATGTCATTGCCAATATAAACAAGCCTACACTCATCCTTAGCCATAACAAGACATTGGCAGCCCAATTGTATGAAGAAATGAAGAATTTCTTTCCGGAGAATGCTGTTGAATATTATGTTTCATATTATGATTATTATCAGCCCGAAGCCTATCTCCCTGCTACAGACCTCTATATAGAGAAAGACTTGGCTATCAATGAGGAGATTGACAAATTGCGATTAGGTGCAGTATCTGCCTTGCTTTCAGGACGAAAAGATGTTATTGTAGTTTCATCTGTATCCTGCATTTATGGCATGGGAGGACCTATAGCCATGCAGTCCAGCATTATTAGCATAAAGGTAAATGACAAGACAGATAGAAATCTTTTCTTAAGACAACTTGTCGAAGCCTTATATACAAGAAATGACATAGAATTAAAACGCGGAAACTTCCGTGTAAAAGGTGACACAGTTGATATCTTCATGGCTTATAGCGACCACATTCTCAGAGTTACATGGTGGGACGAAGAAATCGATTCAATTGAAGAAATCGATTCTGTAACTTTCAAAAAGTTTGCCTCCTTCAAAGAGTATAAAATATATCCAGCCAATCTATTTGTAACATCGAAAGAACAAACAGAGCGTGCAATTTGCCATATCCAAGACGATTTGTCTGCGCAGATAGCCTATTTCAACGAGCAACACGACTCTATAAAAGCTCAAAGGATTAAGGAACGGGTTGAATATGACATGGAAATGATTAAAGAACTTGGACATTGTGCAGGTATAGAAAATTATTCTAGATACTTTGATGGAAGACAAGCTGGTGATCGACCATATTGTTTGCTTGATTTTTTTCCAAAAGATTATTTGATGATAATTGATGAAAGTCATGTCAGTGTACCGCAAATCAACGCGATGTACGGAGGTGACCGAGCAAGGAAGCAAAATTTAGTAGAATATGGTTTTCGCCTACCTGCAGCTTTTGATAATCGCCCACTAAAATTTGAAGAATTTCATAATTTAATCCATCAGATTATTTATGTCAGTGCAACACCGGCAGCTTATGAACTAAATGAGTCAGAAGGAGTTGTTGTAGAACAAATAATTCGTCCCACAGGCTTACTTGATCCAGAGATAGAGGTTCGTCCTAGCGAAAATCAAATTGATGATCTACTAGAAGAAATTGTTACACGAACAGAGAAAAAAGAACGAACACTTGTTACAACCCTAACAAAGCGAATGGCAGAGGAGCTTACAGAATATCTACTCAATCATAATGTTAGAGCAAATTATATCCACAGCGATGTGGCTACGCTTGATCGTGTAAAAATTATGAATGACCTGAGAACCGGAATATTTGATGTTCTTGTAGGAGTAAACCTATTAAGGGAAGGACTTGATCTACCAGAAGTTTCTCTTGTAGCGATTCTCGATGCAGATAAGGAAGGATTCCTACGATCACATAGAAGTCTCACCCAAACAGCAGGCAGAGCCGCAAGAAATGTGAATGGAAAAGTTATCATGTATGCCGACATGGTTACTGAAAGTATGCAAAAAACTATTGATGAAACAGCAAGAAGACGTATTATTCAAATGCAATATAATGAAAGGTATGGTCTAAAACCAAGACAGATAATAAAAGCTGTAAATAACATTCTACCAACCATTCAAACAAGGGGAGTAGCAGAAACAATCAACCGAACTAGTCAAGCATATTTGGAACCTGAATCAGGAGCATTTGCTGCAGATCCGATTGTAAGGCGAATGACACGTCCCGAACTTGAAAAGAGCATTGCCAATACAACAGAATTAATGAAAGAAGCTGCCCGCAACTTAGACTTTATACAGGCTGCCCAGTATCGCGATGAGATTGCAAGGCTTCAAGAACAATTGGATTTAAAATAATGTAGATACCGCTCGATAACTTCTGATAATTACTTCCCTATTGAAAGGATGTTAAATAATACAATATAATTAGACGATTGTCGAAGGTGACACTTTTATTTCGTAATTTTGTTCAACAAGATAATTAATAATGTATGTTCACAAAGCAGGCTATTAAATTTTATGTAATGCTATTGATGACCATCATATTGCCGATGGCATTATGTGCTCAAAATAATAAAAGTACCTTAGAAGAGGCTCAAAAAAGACTTGAAAAGGCCCAAAAAGAATTGGAAAAAGCTCAAAAAGAGATGGCAGAGGCAGAGGAGTCAGATAAAGTCAAAGAGGTTTTAAAGTTAGATTCTATGACAACAGGATGGACTCGTCCCCCCTTCTCCAAAAAAGCTCATGAAACCCCAAAAGCATTGTTGCTCAATGATAAAAACGACAAAAAATATCTTATAGGAGCTGTTCCTACAAGTCATGAGGGGAAAGTGATATTCACATTAAAACTACTAATCCCTAATCGAACAGCTCAAGAGATATATAGCATTGTATACAACCAACTAAATCTTTTGACAGAGGAGGAAAATCAATTTGACGAAAGTTCAATTGCCCTTGTCAATCCTCACAAACACGTAATTGCAGCTAAATTTAAAGAATGGTTGGTTTTTAGTAATAATTTTTTATCACTCGACAGAGCGATTTTAAATTATACAATCATCGCCAAATGCGGGGACGAAAACTTGAGCATGACCTTAGAGCGTATCTCTTACGAATATGAGGCTGGTCGTCCATCTGGTTTTAAATCCAAGGCAGAAGATATAATTACAGATAAAGAAGCTCTTAATAAAAAAGGCAATAAGTTGAATCGTTTGACAGGAAAATTCAGACGTAAAACTATTGATAGAAAAGATCAAATATTTGATACCATTAAAGTTGCTTTTAAAAACAATGACACAAACAAATAAACAGAAACATTCTGACTATGCCGTAAAGCCCAAACATCGCTTGAGAAATACGGAGTATAAAAATAATATTAGATTTAAAATACGTAATATACTTAATATCGTATTTATCGTAACTGCCATTGTCGGTATCTGCTTATACGCCATGTCCTCTTACTCAAGCATAGGTAGTTTCGTTCTAATCTTTGCTGTTACAATTAAAATTACCGAAGTCTCTCTGCGCATTTTCCATAAATAAACTATGAAGAAAATAACCTTTATTTTGACTTTATTATTTGTAATCTTCCCATTACAAGCGCAAATAAACGATAGTCAATATAGTCAAATAGACCCCTCGGGTAATATATCAAAACGCAATTCGAACAAAACAGACTCATTAGGATCTGACAAAGAAATTCCTAAAGGAATTAAGGTTTGGACTATAGATAGGCTATTGGGAGAAAGAAAAGTAGCTGTGCCCGATACAATGTCACACATGTTTATGAATAGTATATTCACATCGGGAGTACGAGGAGAGTATAATACAACAGGAAATTTGGGGTCGCCAAGGTTGAATCGAATATTCATAGATCGAAAGAGTGAGAACCAATTCCTCTTCACTAATCCATTGGATTTTTTTATAAAACCAGTAGATGAATTTCACTTTACAAATACATTATCCCCTATTACAAATCTTACTTATGATAATTCTGGTGACAAGGCAAATGGCGATGATCATTTTATCGCGAATTTTGGTGTAAACGCAGGTAAACGAATCGGAGTTGGATTCAAATTTGACTATCTGTATGCGCGAGGATATTACCAAAATCAAAGTACATCACACTTTAATTATACGTTTTACGGGTCATATATAGGTGACCGGTATCAAGCTCATCTGTTAGCCTCAACAAATCATCAAAAGATAAGCGAAAATGGAGGGGTGACAAATGATGATTATATAACCCATCCAGAAAGTTTTACTGATAGTTATTCGACAAATGAAATTCCTACCATTTTGCAACGTAACTGGAATAGAAATGATAATCAACATGTTTTTTTCAACCATAAGTATAGCATAGGATTCAATCGCAAAATCCCAATGACAGCAGAAGAAATCAAAGCCAAGAAATTCGCTATGGCTTCAGCAGAAGAAAATAGACAACGAAATGGAAAAGAAAACTCTTCGGTAAAAAGTGATCGCAAGGGGCAGAAAGGAGAAAAAAGAGCGATGGGGCGGCCAGCAGGAACCTCCATTGCAGGTGTTGAGCCCCAGATAAACACAGAAAAAGAAGAGCGCATACAACTGACAAAGTCTGTGGCAGATAGTCTATTAAATGTCCAAAATAAAGAAAACAAAGATACCTCTTGGATAAAGAATGAATTTGTTCCCGTGACAAGTTTTATTCATACAATCAATTTCGATAACTATCGCCGTATATACGAAGCCTATCAAACACCAGATAACTTCTATGCCAATACTTATAAAATAGAAGAAAAACTCTCTGGAGATTCCATTTACGATAAAACTACCCACTACCATTTATCAAATACATTTGCTCTTTCACTACTTGAAGGATTCAATAAATGGGCAAAGGCTGGTCTTAAAGGATTTGTTACTTGGGATTTGAAACACTTTAATCTTCCTGACTCTGTGGGCATTAGTTCATACACGGAAAACGATGTCAAAATTGGAGTGCAACTAAGTAAAACCCAAGGTAAGTTTCTACACTATATGGCAACAATAGAGACAACTGCGACTGGCCCAAATTCGGGAGATTTAAAGATGGATGCAAGTGCAGATGTTAATTTCAACTTATTTGGAGATACCTTGTCGCTTGTAGGGAATGGGTTCATACACAGAGTTACTCCTGCATTTTATTTCCGTCACTACCATGCCCGGCATTTTTGGTGGGATAATGATGATATGGAAAGAACGACCCATACAAGAATCCAAAGCATACTCTCTTATAGAAAGACAAAAACGAAATTGAGGATTGCTGTTGACAATATCAATAATTATACTTATCTTGCTCAAAGCTACCTAACTAATGGCGAGAAACATACAAAGACGAATGTGATGGTAAAACAAGGAGCTAAATCACTTAACTTGTTTACAGCCCAATTGATACAAAATTTAAAAGTCGGGCCATTCAATTGGGAAAACGTGATTACTTACCAAAAATCCAGTGATCAAAATCAACTTCCCGTACCTGACTTAAATCTTTATTCAAACCTATATCTAAGGTTTAAGATTGCCAAAGTTCTCAATTGTGATTTTGGTGCAGATGTCAGATATTTCACAAGTTATTATGCTCCAGACTATAGTCCGGCATTAGGGCAATTTGCAGTCCAGACAAACTCAGCGACGGATGATGGTACAGACCTCCGTACTAAGGTAGGTAATTATCCATTGGTTAATGTTTATGCTAATTTTCACCTTAAGCATACTCGTTTCTTTGTCATGTATAGCCATGTAAATGCTGGGATGGGTGATAAACGTTATTTCTCTACACCGCACTATCCTCTAAACGATAGAATCTTCCGTCTTGGTCTTAGTTGGAATTTCTTTAATTAATTTATGAGCAACGAAGGAATAAAAACAAATTCTATACAGGCATGGATAAAAGCTATACGCCCGAAAACTCTTTCCGGAGCTGCTGTTCCTATTTTGATAGGAACGGCAATGGCTCTGAAAAATGGCAATGGCTCTAATTTTCAGATTGTCGCAGCCATATTATGTTTCATTTTTGCTTTTATAATGCAGATTGATGCTAATTTTATAAACGATTATTTCGATTTTAAACATGGCAATGACAATGAAACTAGACTTGGACCACCTAGAGCGTGTGCAGAAGGTTGGGTAACCTTAACCGCTATGAAGTCCGCAATTCTATTTACAACATTTCTGGCCTGTCTTGCAGGTCTTCCCCTCGTTTATTATGGAGGATGGCAAATGATAATTATTGGTGTCTGCTGTGTCATCTTTTGCTTTTTGTACACAACAACACTGTCATATTTAGGACTTGGCGATCTTCTTGTTTTAATATTTTTTGGTATAATACCTATCTGCATGACCTACTATGTCGTACAACCTGAAGAAAAACAAACTATTACAAGCCAAGTTTTTCTTCTTTCATTAGCATGCGGTTTTGTTGTAGACACATTATTAATAATCAACAACTTTAGGGACAGAGATAATGATCTGGCTTCCAAGAAGTTTACACTGATTACAAGAGTCGGTGCAAAGGTTGGCATAAAACTATACCTGTTTGCAGGAATCATGGGAATCTTTCTTTTAGCAATTGCTTTTACACTTTCCCTCTCTACCCCGCTAAGAGGACTGTGTGCAATTATTATTGCAGGCATTCCTTATCTTTTTTTGCACTATCGTACGTACAAAAAGATGAGACAAATATGGCAGGGAAAAGAATTAAACATCATTTTAGGAGAAACTGCCAGAAATATACTCATATTTGGAATACTATGTTCGTCAGGTCTATTTATTCTTTAGTTTTATAACATGCAAGAGCAAGTAAATTTGGAACTTATGGAGTTTGTTGAAAAAAGCATTCTTCCTCGATATAATAAGTTTGACCAAAGCCATGGTCTCGAACATGTGACAAGGGTCATCCGTAACTCACTTACTTTAGCGCGTCAAGTTGGGGCAAATATAGATATGTCCTATGTAATTGCAGCTTATCATGATCTGGGCATGGATGGTCCAAGAGCAATTCATCATATTACAAGTGGAAAAATCCTACATTCCGATGCTCGTCTCAAAAAATGGTTTTCCAATGATCAAATTCTTATAATGAAAGCCGCTGTAGAGGATCATAGAGCCAGCTGTAGCCACTCTCCGAGATCCATCTATGGCAAAATAGTAGCAGAAGCTGACCGTGATTTAGAGCCAGAGATTGTTTTTAAAAGAGCTATTTTATATGGGATTGAGCATAATCCTACACAAACAAAAGAACAGCATTGGGAAAGATTTAAAAAGCATATTGAGGAGAAATACTCGATAAATGGATATATCCATCTTTGGATAAGACATTCTAAAAACGAACATAATTTAACAAAGATCCGAGAAATTATCACCAATACTAATACATTAAGAACAGAATTCGATAAAATATATAATAAAGAATTTGGTGTTTAAATAAAAATAGGGTATCTTTGCACTGCAATTTTAAACCTTGCCGATATGGCTCAGTTGGTAGAGCAATTCATTCGTAATGAATAGGTCCCGGGTTCGAGTCCCGGTATCGGCTCAAAGGCAAAATTTGTGTGCGGTATTAGCTCAGTTGGCAGAGCGTTGGCTTCCCAAGCCGAAGGTCACGGGTTCGA
>CAUUQE010000101.1:0-9005 GCA_963547065.1 uncultured Prevotella sp.
GCGTCTATTTCTTTCAAAAGTCTGTCGGCATGCCCCCATTTATCCATCATGAAGAGCACGTAACGTATGTCTACGCCGATGCAACGTGCCAAACGTTTGTCGAAATTTATATCGCTTGAAAGGCTATCCCAGTTGCCATCAAAGGCCAAACCTATTAGGTTTCCCCGCCCATCGAACATGGGAGAACCGCTGTTTCCGCCTGTAATGTCGTTGTTAGTAAGGAAACAGAGCTGCAGCTTACCGCTCATCTTGTCTTGATAGGGACCGAAATCTTTGGTCGACAACAGCTCTTTCATGACAGGTTCAGCTTGATATTCGTAGATTTCATTGCCTCTATTCATTTTCTCGACAATACTTTCGGCAGTGGTATAATAGCCTGATGGCTTACCGCCAAGGCTGAAACCGCCCACTTGTCCATAACTCAAACGCATGGTAAAGTTAGCGTCTGAGTAATGCGGAAGGTCTTCTTCCATGCGCAGTTTAGCTGCACAAAGATATTTTTCCTGCTCGTTGATGCTGTCAGACACACTGTTGAGTATCTCTGCATGCTCACTCATAAAGTCGAGTAGGTCGAGACTATATTGAACACCCGGATCCTTTTTGTAACTTTTCTTATTGATGTAAATGCGCTCGCCGCTCTTCATGAGGAAAGATTTCTCATAAAGAAAGTCCACGAACTTGGCATAATCGCCGCCGAATTTACTATCGATATCCTTGTAAAATGCTGGCAAATCTTTCGCTGCGACATGTTCTTTGTAGTTCTTGAGTAAGGTTGCGAGTACCTCTTTATCAAGAGATGCATCCCATTCATCGCTATTGTCTTTGAATATGATGTATTGTTTTTTAGGCTTATCTTTCGGTCCTTCTACCGGTACCTGCAGCAACTTCATGGCACGAGTGGTGAACTCGTTGGTACGAATGAACGTTTCACGCCAATACATATAGGTGCGTAACGCATCGAAACGCTTGTTGTAAAGTCGCTGCATCTTATTGAAATCGAGCTTGCCTTTCAAAAAACCGGTCTTATTCTGCCATTCTCGTATACGTTGTTCGTACTCCTGCTTTTGGTTGATGATACCTATAGAGTCGATACATTTGTTCATACCGATGGAATTCTTCCAGTAATTGGCACTTTGAGCATACTTTGAGTCGTACTTGATGCGTACTGCTTCGTCGGCACGCATGTACTTTAGCATCACTGCTTGCTTCACTCCGCGCACTTGGGCACGCGGTGTATTCTCGGCATCCCGCATTTCACGAATACCATATGATGAAAGATAGCGGCTTGTAGAGCCCGGATAACCCATTGTCATAGCGAAATCGCCGTCTTTGTAGCCCTGCATACTCACCTTAGCCCAATGCTTCGGATGATAGGGAACATTATCCTTACTGTACGAGGCAGGTCCGTTAGTCTTGGGATTTGCATAAATACGGAACACAGAAAAGTCGCATGTCTGGCGTGGCCACATCCAGTTATCGGTCTCTCCTCCAAACTTACCCATTGATTTTGGTACGGCAAAGACCAGTCGGAGGTCGGTAAAATCCTGATAGGTGGTGGCATAATACTTGTTACCTTCGTAAAAGGCATCGATATTCACATGGAGTGTCGAGTCTATACGCTTTACCGAGTCGGTTAAGAGGTTTTGCAGAGAGTCGATAAGCATCTCCTTTTGAGCTTTCTTTTTATAGTCGAAGCCCATTTGTTGCAGGCGTGGAGTGACGTCTTTTTGATCGATCATAAACGATACGAACATATTTTTATTGGGCAATTCCTCTTCATAACTCTTGGCACAGAAGCCATTCAACATGTAATCATGCTCCACTGTAGAGTGACTTCTGATAGCTTCGAAGCCGCAATGATGGTTGGTAAATACCAGTCCATCGGGCGAAACGACCACTCCGGAGCAATGTCCCGAAAAGTTAACCACAGCATTTTTTATGGCATCCTGCCCATAATAAAGATCGTTGTAAGGCAACTGAAAGCCTTCGACCCGCATCTGTTCATACACGGCCTGTGGCAGGTTGTAGAGCGTCCACATGCCTTCGTCGGCTTTTAATGATGTGGGTACAAGCAGATAAAATGCCGTCAACAACGGCAAAAGAATTTTCTTCATACTTTTATTTCATTGTTATTTATTATTCGGAAAAACAGCTTTTCCGTCCCAAACGGCACGGACTTTTTTGTTCTCAAATAGTTTCATCGCCCCTTTCTTTGTCATATAACTATCGTTGTCAGTATTTTATTTCCCGAAATACTTGCCTATTATGGGTAAAGTTTCCAGCGGAAAGTCTTTTTTGACCACATATGCAAGGAAGATAAATATCAGCAGTGTGTTGACCAACAGTGATGCCCATACGGAGAAAACGGTATTGGAAACGATGATACCAACAAACAAGATTAATGTCAAAAGCAGGTAAATACCGATCTCTTTCAATGGATATTTGATGGGATAATAACGCTGTCCAACGAAATAGGATGTAAGCATAGAAACACCGTAAGCAGCAAATCCCGCCCATGCACATGCCATGTAGCTGAAACGGGGAATAAGCAAAATATCAGTAAGAATAAGCACTATGCAGCCCAGCCCCGAGAAATAAGCGCCCCAAATGGTCTTATCGGTAAGTTTATACCAAAATGAAAGGTTGAAATACACGCCGAACATGATCTCTGCCCCCATCACAATGGGCACTACTTTCAGTCCTTCCCAGTAGTCGGGAGCCACGACAAACCGCAATATATCCATATATGCCATGACCAAGAGGAATGCCAAGAACGTGAAAATCAGGTAATATTTCATCACTTTAGCATAGGCCTCTTTGTTGTTTTTGTCCTTCGTCTTGTTGAAGACGAACGGTTCATAAGCATAACGGAATGCCTGTGTGATCAGTACCATTATCATCGCGATCTTGATGCAGCTGCCATAAATGCCGAGTTGTATATTGCCTTCGTGACTCGTTCCACTAAAAAAGTACGGGAAAAGGATGGGTGAAGCGCTCTGATTAAGCTGTCCTGCCAAACCCAGAATAAGCATTGGCCATGTGTAGCCAAGCATTTTTTTGCAAATATCCTTGCTGAACCCGAACCTAATACCGCTCATTTCTTTCCAAAGCATGAGCAAGGTAGCCAACGAACATATCAAGTTTATATAGAACACGAATGCCACATTCAAATGAAATTCGCTGTCGTAAATTCCGAAGAGGTTTATCTTCAATGCCGGAAGAACTATCAGATAGAGCACATTAAGCACAATGTTCAAACCTATATTAATAATTTTGAACATTGCAAATTTAATGGGGCGATGCTTATATCTGAGGTAATCGAACATAATAGCCGTCCATGCGTCAACGGCAATGCACACACCCATCGTACCCACAAATTCGGGATGATCGCCATAGCCCATCACTGTGGAAATGGGATGAAGAAATATCAATACCGATACGGCAAACACCAAAGCCACAAATCCTACCATCCTGAGTGTGGTGGAATATACTTTCTGTGCATCCATACCGGGCTTGTTGGCAAAACGGAAGAATGTTGTTTCCATGCCATACGTTAGAATAATAAGCAATATGGCTATATAACTGTAAATATTGGTAATAATTCCATACTGCCCGCCCTCGGCAGCAAACTTAAACGTCTGTATCGGAACAAGCAGATAGTTTATAAATCTTCCTGCGATACTGCTCAATCCGTAAATAGCAGTATCTTTTGCCAATGATTTTAAATTCCCCATACCTTTTTACTATTTCACCTTTTTACCCCTTTACCTTTACTAAAAGAACATGTATGCAATGGCTATTGCAGCGACCGTACCCGCAAGGTCGGCAAGCAAACCGCACGTAACTGCGTGGCGTGTATACTTGATGCTCACGCTGCCGAAGTACACGGCAAGGATATAAAATGTAGTGTCTGTAGAGCCTTGGAAGATACAACTCAGCCGCCCTATGAACGAATCGGCGCCGTAAGTCGTCATAGCATCGATCATCATGCCGCGCGAACCCGAACCCGAAAGAGGTTTCATAAGAGCCGTAGGCAGTGCCCCTACGAAGTCGGTATTGCCGCCGCAGGCATTTACACCCCATGCCACGCCGTCGACAAGCATCTCCATAGCCCCCGAAGCACGAAAGACTGCGATACCTACAAGTATGGCAACGAGGTAGGGAATGATACGTACGGCAGTGGTAAAGCCGTCTTTCGCACCCTCTATAAAAGCCTCGTATACATTGATTTTTTTCCTAACACCGGCAATAATAAAAGCCGTTATGATCGTCATGAGCAAGATGTTGGCCACACTGGTGCTCACCATGTTCATCGTATCCTTGTCCAACTGTCCGAATCCATAGATAATCAACGCTACTACGGCGAGCATCCCACCGAGTGTAGAGAGCATCACTCGGTTCAACAGATTGATTTTCTGATAAATCGAAGTAATGATAATACCAGCCAAGGTTGAGAAAAAAGTAGCAAGAAGTATAGGAATAAACACATCTGTAGGCTGCGCCGCATGCAATTGGGCCCTATATACCATGATGCTGATAGGGATGAGTGTCAGCCCCGAAGTATTCAGAACGAGGAACATAATCATAGGATTGGTGGCCGTATCTTTCTTGGGATTCAGCTCTTGGAGCTGCTCCATAGCCTTCAACCCCAACGGTGTAGCGGCATTATCCAGCCCGAGCATGTTGGCTGCAATGTTCATAAAGATGCTTCCGGTTACGGGATGTCCTTTCGGAATATCGGGAAAAAGCTTCGAAAACACCGGACTCAACAAGCGCGCCATAGCATTCACAATGCCACCCTTCTCGCCTATTTTCATAACACCGAGCCAGAATGCCAGCACTCCCGTAAGCCCCAAAGAGATTTCGAATGCCGTTTTAGAAGACTCAAATACAGAATTCATCATGGCCGGGAATACCGTTGTGTCGCCCATAACGGCCAGTTTCACCAAAGCAATCACGAAAGCTATGATGAAAAAAGCTATCCAAATGTAATTGAGTACCATTATTCTGCAAAAGTAAAACTTTTTATTCGTTGTGCAAAGAGATACACTAAAATATTCATCTGCCGGAAATCTTTCGACATTATTCTGCATACCCGCTATAAACAGATATACCATCTATGTCAATCAGACAATATATTTATCTTCATTATATGTATGATCTAACCGGCTTACATGTATTGTCTATTCCGGATAAATAATACATCACCGAAAAACAGGAAAGGTTCTTGACAGAAGAATAAGTCATTTTCTCCAGTGTAAAAACACTTATTTTCACTATCTTTGCAATCGTTATGAACTATAATATCTACACGCTTTCCTGCGGATTGCGCATCATCCATCTGCCTTCTACATCACCAGTAGTATACTGTGGCTACAGAATCAATGCCGGCACGCGCCACGAACAGCCGGAACAAGAAGGGTTGGCACACTTCTGTGAACACATGTCTTTCAAAGGTACAAATCGGCGCCGAGCGTGGCATATCTTGAACTGTCTTGAAAATGTGGGCGGTGATCTGAACGCATTCACTACAAAAGAAGATACTGTTTACTACGCCGCAATACTCAAAGACCACATTCCACGTGCCATAGACCTGCTTACCGATATCGTTTTCAACAGTACCTATCCGCAAAACGAGATAGACAAAGAGGTGGAAGTGATATGCGATGAGATTGAAAGTTATAACGATAGCCCGGCCGAACTGATATACGACGAGATTGAAAACGCCATATTCAAAGGACATCCTTTAGGACACAATATCCTTGGAAAAGCCGATCACGTGAGAACATACACTACGGCTGACGCCCATAGGTTTACCAAAAAGTATTACCGGTCGGACAATATGGTATTCTTTGCCTACGGCGATATCGACTTCGAAAGACTGCTAAAGTTGCTCTCACGGGCACTTGATAACACGACATTTACAGCATCAGTTGCAAATGCAGACAATAATTCTGTCGAACAGAACGCCACACCATCGGGCTTAGATGCCTATACTCCTTGCAAAATCGTGCACCACATGCAGACGCATCAGGCACATGTAATGCTCGGCAATCGTGCCTACGACATTCATCATCCCTTGCGCATACCGCTCTATTTGCTTAACAATATCCTCGGCGGACCGGGCATGAACGCCCGATTGAACCTTGCCCTACGCGAACATCATGGCTTGGTCTACACCGTAGAAAGCAGCATGGTGAACTACAGCGAAACCGGTATATGGAGCATATACTTCGGATGCGATAAACACGATATCGACAGATGTCTGCGCATTGTACGCAAAGAACTCGATAAAGTTATAGCAAAGACACTGACTGTTAACCAGCTATCGGCAGCGAAAAAGCAACTGAAGGGACAAATAGGTGTGGCATGCGACAACCGTGAAAACTTTGCATTAGACTTCAGTAAGGCCTATCTACACTATGGATGGGAACGAGATATAACGGCGTTATATACACTTATCAATAACGTAACGGCCGAACAATTGCAACAAGTGGCGCAGGAACTCATGACAGAAGACCGCCTTACCACACTTATTTTTAAATAGCACTAACGCTATAAATACATTCAGGCAGACTCACATTATGCGAGTCTGCCTGAATTGCATACCGACTGTCAACTGTAAACTATCGCATTGCCCAATATGTACCGCCGCCCATAGTCATTCTGGTTTGATATATACCTGCCTCATCCAGCGTGACATCAATCTTTTTCCCATCAGGAAGACTTGCCCGAATGGTACCATCGGGATTAAAACGGAATATTTCTGTTTTCTTTCCGTCTTTCTGCTGCGACCACGAATCTGTAGCTTTGTCGTAAGTAAAAAGAAGTTTTTCACCATCAGGCTTTGTTATTTCGTAGCCTTCTTTCAAGGTCTTCACGGCGTAATATTTACCGTCGGGGCCCAGCACTTGTTGCGTCTTCCCCACACGACTGGCCATAGGATTTCGTCCACTCCAAAACTCAATCGAATTAAGTATCAGCACATCGGCCGTTCCACAAATAAAATAAGCCGGTGAGATAACCAAGAAAATTACCTCATTCAGAAATTTACTGTCAGTTGCGTGCTTGTTCCACGAAGCTACTTTATTGAACAGGCGGAAACTTCCGACGCAGGATGTCGTCAACAAAGCACCGGCCAATACCAATGAAATGCTTCCTAAATGTCTTACTTTCATATTTTTCCTTTGTTAAAATTATTATCCGACGTAAAGATACAACAAAAATGTTACACCTACATCATCTGAAAACTTATTCAACGTTACTTATTCTTGTTTAACTAAGATTATAGGTATGTACGCTGGCTCCCTGTGCCGACGGCAGATAATTGATACCCCACCAGCACATTTGCAGCAGTGCGAAAAAGACAACCAGCATCCATAGCGCTGTCCGAACCTTAGAATGTAGGGGGGTAAGACGGTAATGTATATATGCCAAATATGCCAACCATGTGGTTGCAGCCCATGTTTCTTTCGGATCCCATGCCCAATAATGTCCCCATGCCTCGTTGGCCCAAAGAGCACCGAAGAGCATGCCAATGGTAAGAAACGCCCATCCTACGTACACCAAATTATCGCAGATATCCATTTCTTGCTTGCTTGCAGATGTCTTTTTCCTAATAAAGAGCAGGTATGCAGCCATCACAAAAGCCGCTCCGAACAGGGCATAAGCGAACATATAAACAATGACATGAGGCGCAAACCATGGGCTTTGCAATGCCGGCATAAGCGTTTTACTGTGTATCTCCGGTCTGAAAATGTTCACACAGACAAACACGGTAGCCAACACGGTAGAGAAAGATAATATCCACGGATAGCGCCAACGTGAATACACAATGATGCCCGCAAAGGGCAAAAAGAACGAATACCATAGTCGTGTTTCGCCCATTGTGCGCAATGGAGGGCGCTCTAAAGTCACCCACATCAATATTATATAGCTGAAAAACACAATAAGTCCCAAGATTGTAGTGCCGAATACCAGCCTCGGCTTGCCTTTCCATGCCGCCAAGGCGCCCATTATCCATAACATTACTGCCACTATAGCAAAGACAATAAAGTAATTCCAGCTCATTTCTCTACCTCCTTTTTCCTGCTACTTGCTATAAGAAATATTCCTACAGCGCCGACCAACAACAAATATATACCTATGTAAACAACGGGTAACCACGGATCTAAGACCAGTTCGAATACACTGTACGTACTCCACTTGCCCATTTCTTCATCGTAACTGAGCTGATATATCTTCCATCCGTTAATCGAATACGGCTTATTTACCTCTACTACGGCCTGCTCGTTTTTGCCGTCTTCGGTATATATATCGATGACCGAAGCATAACGCCGTGGCTCCGGATTGCTCATAACAAGCGTATGTCCTCCGTCAAGCCGTAGTGTTTGAAAAGGAAACAGATAGCTACCACACGTTACCCATCCCTCCTTTTCTACACTTCCCCGCGCAGCCTTCACATAAAGAGCATAGGCCGAACCGCGTGTATCCGTGGCAACGAACCCTCCCACATTACGCGCCAAACCGAGCGAATCCATGCGTACGTTTGCCATCATTCCCATCGGTACCTTATCTATCATCTTAGCCATTGAGGCCGGAATGACATTTTGTATGCGTTTGACAATATGTATATCCCAGCCATTCAGCTGTCCGTTGGCAATATTCTCATAGGCAACGAGACTTTCAGGCCTTTTCGACGGTTGCGGAATACCCTGCACGTCGATCATCATCAGCTTGGGCGGATACTCTTCAATGGTAAACTTTTCCAACTGTATTGCGATCGGCAACTCATGGACATTATTCCAAGCATCGATACCACGCCACTCCGGCTTCCCTAACTCGCAGTACATTTTCATCCGTTGCATATCTGCACTGCCCAAAGTTCCACAAGTTAAAACGATAAAGAGGCCAATATGACAGACAAAAGACGGTAGTTTTCGCCACTTGAAAGTGGCAAGTTGGTGCAATATAACCTCCCCGACAATAACGGTAAGCCATACGTA
>CAUUQE010000102.1:0-8919 GCA_963547065.1 uncultured Prevotella sp.
ACAATGCAGCTACCATGAGTGTAGATGATTACTTCACGAAAAATATGTATCGTGGAAAAATATACAAGACCACGAACATGTTGGGGCGTACTCTATCGCAGTATTGTACCACTGATTCTGCCATGACAAAGGAGCAGAAGCGCATTGAAAAAGAAATATCAGACTTCGAAACGAATATGTGGGGCGATAAACTGCGTAAGAATTCGCTCGACAGTATTGCCAAACTTGATAAGAAAAGCTTAAAGGAGATTAAGAAAACTCGCCGTAGCGGCAGCGGTGCACTGCGGAGTGTACGTTCCGGCCAGCACAGTTCGGGCGGTTCGTCTTCTTCATCTTCTTCGCCGAAGATAACGGTGCGTCGTGAACGTCATTAGGCAATATCTTTATCAAGTATATATTATTCAGGTAACGGACCGGTAGTTCGACCAGTCGTATTATTCATTTAAATTAGAACGTCTTATGAAAAAAATCGTTATTTTGGCATTGCTTATATTTGCAATGTGTTTTACCGTGGAGTCACAGGCTCAGGTAAGATTCGGACTGAAAGGTGGTCTTAACGTCACCGATATGTCGTTTAGCAAGCGTGTTTTCGCAACTTCCAACCGTGCAGGCTTCTATATCGGTCCTACGATTAAGTTCACTTTGCCTGTTGTTGGCTTGGGTGTCGATGCTTCAGCCTTGTACGATCAGCGTGAAGCCAAGCTTGATAATACGGAAACAGTGAAGCAGCAGGCCATTAACATTCCTATCAATCTGCGTTATAATATAGGTCTTGGCGACTTGGCTGCGGTTTATTTCGCCGCAGGTCCGCAGTTTGGCTTCAATGTGGGCGATGATGAATTCAAATGGACAGAGAAAGCGGAATATCAGAACACATTCCAGTTCAAGAAATCCAATTTCAGCATAAATCTTGGAGCGGGTGTTTCATTGGTGAAGCATCTTGAGGTAGGATTCTCATATAATATTGTATGCGGTAAGACAGCCGATGTCAATGTGTGGGAAACAGTAGGGTCGACAGTGAAAGACAAGTTTAAAGGGCGGTCAAATTCATGGCAGATCGGCTTGGCTTATTATTTCTAAGCTTTGTTTTCGGTGTAGATTTCGTCGGTGTGGAAAGGTTATAAGGCTTTTCCATGCCGATATAAGGCAGAATCCTTGCAGGTTCTGCCTTTTTTGTGTAACTGCCTTTTTTGCACAATAGGCAGTTACTGTATAGAATATTTATACTCCATATCTTTTTTGTGATTTTTTTCTCTTCTCCATTCTTCGGTAAGATGCTTTTGATATGGTTTAGGTGGAAGAGGAGTGTTTGTGCTACCTATCGCCGATAAGCGACACGTATATTGGCGGTAAATGTATAGTTTATTATCGGTAGACATATAGCCTGTTCGCGAAAGGACTGGAAGATTGTGCCCATAGAAGATTCACACCGCGCCAATACAGGTCTTGTAAAAGGTGTATCTGTTTTATAGATACTCGTTCACGGCCGACCGTATGTTTTCGATATTTCAGTAATTTAATGTAGGGAAATGTTTCGGCGAACTTATGTAGAATAGAACTTTCGGAAGTGCAAGCGGGCGTTCTCATTGGCTGTGGCCGTGCTTTCTGCGGTGTCGTTTTCAAAGTATGTCGCTATTATGTCTGTCTTGTTGCCCCGCGAACTGGCTTTCCAGTTGCCCGTAACCCGTCCTTTTTGCAGGATTACGGGGAAGAAAATGCCATTGTTCGTAAAAGCTTTATGGGTATGGTCGGGAGCAAGTACGTCGCCCCGATACTTATAAGAAATAATATATTCATCATAAGAAGGTAGGAAAATGACAGGCTGTGGTATTCTTACTTTCGTGTTGCATACTTCGTGTATCATATAAATCCGATTGCCGAAAGGCACTTTGTGGAGCTCATTTGCAATAAGTTCTGCAGCTAAGCGGGCCTCTTTGAGCGATAATCCCGACCACCAACAGAAATCGTCCACCGTGGCCGGGGCATGACTTCTGAAGTAGTTGCGTGCCAACATGGCAAGGGCTGCTTCTTTTGAGGGCTGGGGTGCGGGAGCTACGCGTTCGTCTAAGAGCATGTAAGTGTGCTCCCTGCCCATGTTGCGCCCACTGCATATCAGTGCTTCGTTCTCGGCGTTTTCTAAGAAGCGGGTGAGAAAAACATTCTCGGCAGGTATGCCCGTTCCTGCAAGTTGGTCGGCGATTTGTCGTTTGGTAAGGCTTTTACCGCCTACAAGCATGTCGTGCAGCTGCAGATTGAACTCATCATACATGTGTTCGGTAATGCAGATTCCATGTGTTTTTACTAAGGATGCGTAGGCTGCCTTGAGTCTGTCTCGCGACAGAGCGAGCATCCAACGAATGTCGTCTGGTGCTACATAATGCCATGTGGGGCGCATTACATGTGTGCGAAGCACACGGCCTTGGTCGATTGCCTGTTCCACCTGTTGCAAGTTTCCGCCGCGTATTCTTATGGCAAGGGCAAGTTTTGCCATTGACGGCTGTTGCGCCTGCATGGCTCCCATCCACTTTACAACGCTTTGGGCATCGGTAAACATGGGCTTTGCCAGTTGTTGACAGTGCAAACGGATGGCAGGAATATTCATTGTGAGTTGACTTTTTCTAATACCAAGTTTTAATGTTCATGTAGTGTGCGGCGAACTCCTCGGCTTGATGTTCGTGTGCCTTTTTGATGAATTTCGCAGGTATCCCGCCCCATATCTCGTATGGAGGTATCTTTGTTCCCTGCGTGACGACGGCACCGGCTGCCACGATTGCTCCCGCTCCGATTACCGAACGATCGAGCACCACGGCCCCCATACCGATGAGCGCCCCGCGGTGTATAGTGCATCCGTGTACGGTAGCATTATGTCCTATCGACACTTCGTCTTCGATATTTACCGGTATTCCGTGCGATTGGTGTATGCAGGCGCCGTCTTGCACGTTCACCTTGTTGCCCATGCGTATGCCGGCCACATCGGCTCGGAGCACGGCATTAAACCACACCGAGCAGTCATTACCCATCGTAATATCACCCACAATCGCCACATTCTCGGCGAAGTAACAATCTTTACCCCATTGCGGGGCCTTTCCGTTCACGCTTTTTATAATTGCCATATATCTGTTTTATGGTTGCAAAGTTAGATAAAATCGTCGTAAAATCGGACAGCCTGTGAGAGAAACCCCATTTTAATATTTCGAACAGACTGTTTTTTGATACAATTTAGTATATTTGTACGAGTAAATTGTTCGTATGATAAAAATAAGATTAAGGCATATAACATGACTGTTTGTAAAAAGATATTGGTTGTTCTTTTGTTATTATTATCATACATATGACCGGCGTTTTCGCAATGCGAATGGGAGATGCCGAAAGGTTGTAGTGGTGTTTCGTTTCTTGGAGACAGTCTGGTTTCCGAAAATAATTTTGCTGAATTGGTGTAAACTTCGTGTGCTTCTGATTCGGAAGAGTGTGTTCTGGAAAAGCTTACAACCAATTATTATCGAATGTTTACGAACATCCCGATAGCCGTTTATGTTTTGGACGACACGCATAGCCTGTCGTTCGATGTACGCAAAACAAAGACAGAAACGGAAGAACGCATCAAAGTATATGCAAAAATATCTGTGAATAATCTGCCTGTGGACTCGCTTCTATGTTATGAGTATTATAATGATGCCGATATGCTGTCGTGCTATGAGCAGTTGTATTATATCAACATTCCCCGACTAAAAGTCTGGACTGTTCGGATAACTTACGATGAAGATAGTGCTGAGGCTGATAACATAAACGCGTTTTCTATAGATTTGAAGCGCGGTTGTTTTAAGAGACGTCTTGAAAAGACGCCAAATTCATAATCTGTACTTCTTTTTCCCGCTTTTTGTAAGTATAATCGGAAAAAAATATGTACATTTACAACATTAAAATTAAACTATACTGATCATGAAATTTTTAAGACTGTTTTTTTCAGCCATGTTGGCGGTATGTTTGGGCGTGAAAGCCCATGCGCAGCACCCCGCCTTAATTCCTGTTCCCAACGAAATGCATTGGGCAGATGGGTATGTAACGATTACAAACAAGACGATCATCGGGTATAGCGATGCCAAGTTAAGGGCTGCAGCAGAATATCTGAAACAAATGCTGGACAGAGCCACGGGGTATAATCTGCATGTGAAGAAAGGAAAGGGCGTTATTTCGCTATCGTTAACGAAGGTAGATGCCAATTCGGGTTATTACAAATTGGATGCAAACGGCGGGCAGATACGTATTGCGGGTGGTTCGTATCAAGGCGTTATCAATGGTATTTCTACGTTGCGCCAGTTGCTTCCTGCCGATATAGAGCAGAAGAAAGTCGTAGCAGGACAGGTTTGGAGAGTGCCCCGCGTGGCGATTACCGATAAGCCGCGTTTCGAATGGCGTGGACTTGAGCTCGATGTGTCGCGCCACTTCTTCTCGAAGGCAGAGATTAAAGAGCTTTTAGATGTAATGGCTCTCTACAAAATGAATAAGTTTCATTGGCATCTGACAGACGACCAAGGGTGGCGAGTCGAGATAAAAAAGTATCCTTTGCTTACGCAGAACGGCGCATGGCGTACCCTTAACGGGCAGGATGAGATATGTCTTGACCGCGCTAAACAGGAGGATAATCCTGACTTCAACTTGCCCGACGACAAAATGAAGATGAAAGACGGCAAGAAAGTGTATGGCGGATACTACACTCAAGACGATATCAGAGAGGTGGTAGCCTATGCGGCGCAGCGCGGTATAGATGTCGTTCCGGAGGTGGATATGCCCGGACATTCGGCATGTGCCATTAGTAATTACGATGGTCTTTCGTGCTTTAAAGAAACCAAATGGCGCTCTTTTTCTTCGCCGATGTGCCCGGGGAAAGACCGTATGCTGGAGTTCTGTAAGGACATTTATCGCGAGATATTCAGCCTGTTCCCGTATAAATATGTGCATATAGGCGGCGATGAAGTGGATATGACCGACTGGAAATCATGCCCCGATTGCCAGAAACGCATGCGTGAGAATAACCTGAAAAGCGAGCCGGAATTACAGGCTTGGTTCAATAAATATATGGAACGTTTTTTCCATGAGAACGGCAAACAGATGATAGGTTGGGACGAAATTCTCGATGGAGGGATTTCTCCCGAGGCTACAGTTATGTGGTGGCGCAGTTGGGCACCCAATGTGTTGGGACGAAGTCTGGCAAATGGAAACAAAGTAATATGCACGCCGAACACACAGTTCTATCTCGATTATAACGAAGATGGCAACAGTATCGGTAAAATATATGATTTCAGAACTATTCCCGGTGTAGAGAATGCACAGCAAGAAGCAATGGTTATGGGCGTTCAGGGGAATATCTGGGCCGAGTTTATCCCGTCGAGAGAACGCATGTTTTTTATGGCTTATCCGCGTGCCGTGGCTATTGCGGAGCTTGGTTGGAGCAATGTAAAAGACATGAATCTCGGTGATTTCAATAAAAGATTGCTTACCCATTTGAAACGTTTGCAGAAACTGAATGTACCGTATCGTACGCCCGGCCTGCAAGGGTTTAACGATGTGAACGTGTTTGTAGATAAAGCAAACGTGAATGTTAGTTGTTCTGATCCCGATGCTGTGATAAGATATACTACGGATGGCAGCTTTCCGAACGGGCAGTCGCCGATGTATAAGGTTGATATGACTGTAGACAGTACGACGAATTTCATCTTCCGAACGTTCGATTATGCCGGTCGTCGTGGCGAAATGTTCAGAGTTCAATATCTGCAGGAAGATTACGTGCCGGCGGTACAGGTGTCTGCCAAGCTCGACGGTCTGTCTGCAGCATGGTACGATTATGCTGGCGAAAGCTGCCGAGAAATAGACAAGTCGCCACTTAAAGGTAACTATGTAGCGAAAGGTGTTGTAATACCTGAAGAGGTAAAAGGTAATATAGGATTGATTTTAACGGGATATATCGATGTGCCGAAAGATGATATTTATACTTTCAGACTGCTGTCTGACGATGGCAGTCTGCTGTATTTAGATGGAAAACTGATGCTCGATAACGACGGTGGGCATGCCCCCGTGGAGAAGAGTACACAGCATGCTATGTGTGAAGGTATGCACAAAATCATGGTAAAATACTTCGATCATAACGGTGGTATACTGAAAATGACGGTCTTGGATTCCGAGGGTAGCCCGCTCGACATGCAGAATTTATATTGGCATTAATATAAAACGCAGTGAACGGCATCACGACTGTTCACTGCGCTTTCTTCTGTTTATCTTTGTTTGGACTGTAGTCTGGTGCTCTTAGTTATTTTCGCTTACTTCATAATAACCTGTCTAATACGTTGCAATCCCTCCATCATTTGGTTGCGAGGGCATGCTATGTTCAGGCGTATGAAGCCCTCGCCGGTCTGTCGGCCATACATGGTACCGCTGTTGACCTTTACCTTTGCTTCGCTCAAGAGCTTTTCTGTAAGCGTATCGGAAGATATTCCGAGAGTCCTGATGTCTACCCATACGAGATAAGTTCCTTCGAGGTGTGTAACTTCCAACTGTGGCATGTTGGTTGTAAAATAGGCCTTTAGCGCTTGATAATTGTCATAGAGATAGGCGTTGAGGGCATCTAACCAATCGGAGCCTTTGTTGTATGCTGCCTGCAGGGCTATCACTCCGAACGGATTTACATCACAGACTTCGTTGATATTGATAGCACGGTCGATGCGCAGGCGTGTCTTCTTGTCGTTGCAGATGATGTTGGCGATCTGCAAACCTGCCGTGTTGAAAGATTTCGAAGGAGAGTTGCAGGTTATCGAATTGTTGAGTGTATCTTCCGAGATCGATGCAAACGGCACGAACGTATGGCCGGGCATAACGAGCTCGCAGTGTATCTCGTCGGCTATAACTTTAACTCCGTGCTTCATACACAGATTGTTTATGTGCAGCAATTCTTCGCGCTTCCACACTCGTCCGGCAGGATTGTGAGGATTGCAAAGAATGAATAGCTTGACAAGAGGATCACTCAATTTGTCCTCGAAGTCGTTCCAATCTACATAGTAGGTGTTTTTCTGATAAACGAGGGGACTTTCTACCGCCTCGCATCCGTTGTTTTTGATTGAAGAAAAGAAGCAGTTATATACGGGAGACTGTATAAGTACTTTGTCTTTAGGCTGCGTAAGCGCCTTGATAATGGCCGAAAGAGCGGGCACAACGCCCGATGTATAGAGAATCCACGAGCGGTCTATCTGCCATTGGTGGCGGCGATTGAACCAGCCGATGACCGCATCGTAATACGAACTCGGTACGAGTGTGTAGCCGAAAATACCATGTTCTATACGGCGTTGCAGGGCTTCGATGATGCAAGGTGCTGTTTGGAAATCCATATCGGCTACCCACATCGGGATGATGTCGCTGCCTTTAAGTTCGTCCCATTTATAGGAATTAGTACCTCTTCGTGTAATAATTTTGTCGAAATCGTAGTTCATAACCTATTTAAGTTTAATGAGCATTTGTTATGATTGGCGGGTGATGATCTCGCAGTCGGCAGGAGCAATCACGTTTTTGTCTATCGTTACCGAGCCAATTTCATCGGCAATGATCTTTCCGGAAGTAGGATTTTTAATATTTGTGATGGCTCCTTTGATGTCTGCGTTTACGGTTGAATATTCGAAAGCGCGGTCGCAATCCTTGTCGAACGTACAGTTTTCGAGAGTCAGGTTGTCTGCATAGCACAGCGGTTGCTCCCCCTTGATGTGACAGTTTACGAGTCTAAGGTTTTTAGAGTGCCACCCTAAGTATTCTCCATCGAGTTCCGAGTCGTACACAGTTACGTTTTCGGTTTTCCAGAACGAGTCTTTTGTAGTGATTTTTGCATTGCGTATTTCTGCATTCTTCACATACTGGAACACATATTTGGCATCGCTAGCAAGACCGTCTACCTTGATATTCCGGCTTCCCATGAACGGGTATGTGCCGTCGTGCAGCTCTACATTCTTTAAAATAAGGCCGTCTATGTTCCAAAAAGTCTCGTCTGCATCGGTTATCTTTACGTTTTCAAGTTCCAAATTCCGCATCTCTCGGAAGAATTTAGGGCCGTCTATAATGCTGTCGGTTATCCTCATATTGTATGAATACCATATTGCCGAGCGCGATTCCGGTGCGAAATAGCAATCTGAGATATTGGCTCCATCTACGTGCCACCATGGATATTTGCCGTAAAATCTACAGTTATGAGCATCTACATCGGTACATTCTTTAATAGCCGATTCCCCGTCTGTGATCGTTACATTTTCTAATCGTACGTTATGAATTTCGAAAAGAGGACGCTCGCCACCGAACTCTTTGTCTTTTATAATTTCTTTCTGCATGATAATTTATTTCTATTTGTGCCGGCAAAAGTACAAATATAATCATAATAAACATGTAAACGAATTACGGATAATCATACCAAAATTATAGAGAGAAAGCAATCTTTCACGTGCTGAGAGTTTATAACTCGAGAATTTTAGCTAAGATATGTGTGCAATTTGGAATAGTATCTATTACACTTGATTTATTTCTTATGACGACTGTTCTCGTAAAATGTGATATCTGTTATTGCGAGATCGTTTCTCAACTTAATTACCCTATCTTACAACATTTTCGTATTTTATACTTATCTTTGCATGAAATAGACGATATATCGATGCTTTTAAGCGAGTTCGGTTGATGTTCATTTTGTTCATCCTTTGTCTATATTATTAAATAAAATATTATGAGCTATGGGGATATTGCGGATGTTTATCTTTTATTTTTCGTTCTGTTTGGCCTTTCCTATGCATGCTCAAAGGGGATATCTTGACTTGAATACCGATTCTGTTTTAAGTAAATTGCGGTCGGGTTCGACCGACAAGATCACCGAAGACAGGATGAACAAGGGGCTTGTTA
>CAUUQE010000103.1:0-8631 GCA_963547065.1 uncultured Prevotella sp.
AAATACAGAGGAGGAAAAAGAAGACCGCCCAGAAAAATTGAGAAAGCTTTTAGATCGCCTCTCTTTGGGAGAAGATATAGAAAAAGTGCGAGAGGATTTTGTGCGAGATTTTCAAGATGTTGATCCTGCTGAGATTATGAAGGCCGAACAGGGATTGATGGAATCGGGAATGCCACTGTCGAAGGTGCAAAAACTCTGTGATGTTCACTCTGCACTGTTTCACGGTGAGAGCGAGGAAGAAAAAATTGAAAATGCAGAAAAAGCAGTGCAGGCATCGCTAAAAAAGGGAAAAAATTATATCAATGAGAGCAAGGAAGCCAATCAGCTTGTGCAAGAGATTGGACATCCACTCTATACTTTTACCATGGAAAATCAGGCCTTAGAAGCCTACTTACAAAAGACGAAGGGAAGATGGGAAGAAGTTGTTGGGCTAAAAGAGGAGCAAAAAAAGGCTTTGATTGAGGAATTGAGCAGTGAGCTAGATGAACTTCGAAATTTTTCAATCCACTATGCCAAGAAGGGGGATCTTTTATATCCGCTATTAAAGATAAAATATGATATTTCTGGACCATCTCAAGTGATGTGGACGGTGGATGATGAAATTCGAGATACATTGGGAGAACTCAAAAGAGAAATTGGAAATTTGAGTTTTGTAAATCAGGAGTTTGTAGAAAAATATAAAGCGGTCCGCCAGCGCATGGAGGAAATGATTTACAAGGAAGAGAATATTCTGTTTCCAATGTGTGCTCTGCAATTTCAAAAAGAGGAATGGGTACAAATTTATTTTGATTCAAAGGATTATGCCCCTTGTTTTTTGGTAGAAAATCACTTGTGGGATGAGGCAGAAGGAAAGAAAAAAATAGACTCTTTGTCCAATCAAGAAGGAAGTGGAGAAATTGTAATGCCTGGGGGACATCTAAAAAAAGATGAATTGATTGCCTTGCTCAATACTATTCCTGTGGAAATTACTTTTGTGGATAAGGATAATATCAATCGCTTTTTTAATGAGGGACCAAAAGTCTTTAAGAGACCACAAATGGCCATTGATAGAGAGGTATTTTCCTGCCATCCGCCCAAAATTGAGCCGATGGTTCGCTCAATTATTTCTGATTTTCGCGAGGGAAAACAGGATAAACTCCCGATTTGGATGGAAAAGGGTGGCAAGCCATTTTTAGTCACCTACATGGCGGTTCGGGATGAGGAGAATCACTATGTGGGAACATTGGAGGCGGTACAGGACATGGAAGAAATCAAGGAACATTTCAAAGAGTACTTTAAAAAGCATCCAGAAGAATTGTAATTATAGCAATGTAGGGAGAAGCTTCAAGTGATTTGACTTGAAGCTTCTCCCTATTTTTGTAAGGATATGTGATTTATTTATGGATAAAGTCTAGGATTTCTTCCATGTTTTTCTTTCCAAAGCTGACCTTATCTTCATTGACTACCATGCAAGGCACACTCATCACATGGTATTTGTCTTTCAAATCTGGAAAATGGTTGATGTCATAAATTTCGGTGCAAACATAAGGACTTAGGGATGCAATCCGCTGTGCAGCAACAACTAGGTCAGGGCACATTGTACAACTGAGAGAAACCAATATTTGCAGAGAGGTTTGGGTTTTGATATTCTCAATTCGAGTTAGTACATCTTCACTGACACTTTGTCCTGGTCCAGATACATTGTAAAGACCTAAGATAAATGAAGTAAATTCATGTCCGCCGGGAACACCGTGGAAGGCAAGACCGCTGTATTCTCCATTTTTATAAATTTCTACGAGAGGGGCTCTTTGTTCATCTTTGATTTCTTCCAAAGTGATCTTATCAGTGAGACGGCTCAATTCTAATAGATAGGAAAGCAATTCATTAGAAAGGGCATCATTCTTTGTGTACACTTTGAGAACAAGAGGAGCTTCCATTTTGCTAAAGACAGTATGGATCTGACTTAACATATCAGAAGTAAATAGGCTGGAGTCTTGCTTTTTTGCCTGTTCTTCTTTTGCAGGTGAAGGCTTTTCGGGTTGAGAAAAAGTAGGCTTTATGCCTGTCTTTTTTTCCATAGCAGCAACATATTTCTCTAATTCTGTGGCAGCTAGACCAGCATCACCCACAGCAGTGACAACTTGACGAAGTGGTTTAATACACACATCACCTGCAGCATAGATGCCATCGATACTCGTTTTTTGAGTGCGATCAGTGACAATATAACCTCTTTCATCAGTGATATTTAATTCTTTGACAAATGAGGTTGCTGGTTCATATCCTGCAAATACAAAGACACCAAAACCATGGGTATCTTTAAAAGTAGTCTCTTTACCGTTTTGGTTATTTTTGTAGGTGAGCTTTTCTAAGAAATCTCGCCCTTCTACTTTGACTACTTCTGTATTTGGCAGTACGGTGATTTTCTCGTTTTCATAGACAGGTTGTGCAACGGCCTTGGCACAGGAAAACTCAGATTTTCGCATTAAAATGGTCACATGAGTGGCATATTTTGTGAGAAATACACTTTCCTCTGCGGCTGCAAAACCACCACCAACGACAAAGACTTCTTTTCCCTTAAAAAATTCGCCATCACAGGTTGCACAATAGGCAACGCCATGACCTTTAAATTCTTTTTCTCCCTCAAAACCAATCATTTTTGGGCTAGCCCCAGTGGCAAGAAGAATGCCAAAACATAAAATCTTGCCCTTTGAGGTGTGAACGGTTTTTATATCTCCATCGACGGATAGAGAATCAACAGTGGCTAGTAAAAATTCAGCACCGAAATTTTGTGCCTGTCTTCGCATCTGTTCGCCGAGTTGGGCACCAGAAATTTGTTCGATACCTGGATAATTGACCACCTCTGCAGTGAGAGAAATCTGACCGCCAAATTTTTCCTTTTCTATGACAAGTACACGATAACATCCTCTAGCCAAATAAATTGCAGCGGTCAGACCGGCTGGACCTCCACCTACAATGACGACATCATACATATTCTCATTCATAGTTTTCCCCTAAATCTTATAACTGTCCGACAAGGTCAAGGCTTGGCTTTAATGTCTCAGCACCTGGTTGCCACTTTGCAGGACAAACCTGATCGCCATGCTCATGAACAAATTGGCAGGCACGAAGTTTTCTCAAAAGTTCCTCGGCATTTCTTCCCACACCACCGGCATTTACTTCATAGGCAACAATCTTTCCCTCAGGATTAATAATAAAGGATCCTCTTTCTGCCAAGCCATCAGCTTCGATATAGACTTCAAAATCCTTGGACAAAACATGAGTTGGATCGGCGAGCATAGGATATTCAATTTTTGAAATACGATCTGAGTGATCATGCCAAGCCTTGTGAGTGAAATGGGTATCTGTAGAAACAGAGTAGATTTCACAACCTGCGTCCTGAAAATCGGAATAATTCTTTTGCAAATCCTCTAATTCTGTAGGGCAGACAAAGGTAAAGTCAGCAGGATAGAAAAAGAAAACGCTCCATTTTCCTAAGATATCCTTTTTGGACACATCAATAAACTCTCCCCTGTGAAAGCCTTTTACACTAAATTCTTCTACTTCTTTGTTAATTAATGACATAACAATTCCTCCTTATATACATAAAATAAATAATAAATTCATGCGAAATACAAGCGATAGGTTAACCTAACCACCTATTGCTATTTTTACCATACTTTTTTTGTATACACAATAAAAATATATATTTTCAGCTAAATAAATAAGAATCATTCTTATTTTTAGCTATTATTACTACATATTGCTTTTTGAAAATGGAGTTGATAGAATGAAAAATAAAGATAAAAAAATAAGGAGAGGTTGAAAAATGAAACAATGTATGGATTCAGAAAACCTTCACAGGAGATTAAAAAAAATAATTGGTCAGGTTCAAGCCATTGATCGAATGATCGATGAGGATGTACCTTGTGAAGATATTTTGTCACAACTAAATGCAGCAAAGTCAGCACTCAATAAATGTGGAAAAGTTGTATTGGAGGGGCACATTCATCACTGCATTAAAGATGCGATTGAAAAAGACACGACTATCACAAATTACTAGATTTGATGATATTTATTGGGGACTGCTGGAACTTGTTTCCAGCAGGTGCCCCCCTCAATAATCATAATAATAATCATGGGGGCACCACATACATAATCATGGGGGCACCACATACATCGCGAGGGTGGGGCTAGCCCAAGAATGACGGGGCTTTAGGTGCAATTTTAGCACTTTTAAAAAAATTGACAACTAGGGATATATAAATATGCAAGAATACAAAATAGACTGGCTCTCGTTTTCAGTCAAAAATTACGATGAAGAGCCTAAAAATACACTTGATGAAAATTTGCTTGAATTGCTCGGTTATGATTTTGCAGAAGAATTCAGCCAAGATGTCTCTGGGAAAAACTTTTATAATCGCGGAGCAACGTTAGGAAACTATGTGAATGTATTCTGGAATGATTACACGGATACAAAAAATCCCGTTCGTCGAAACAGCTCAGCAACAATGAACGTCGTTTTCACGGGTCAAGGTTCTACTGATTTAGCACTTCGCAATGATAATGACTGGGTTAAAATATTTACGATTTTAACCCAGTATGAACCGAGAAACAAGCCAAAATCGAAAGATGAAGCAGAAATTAAACCGTCGATAAATATAACGCGTATTGATATCGCTTTAGATGATTATGATGAACTCGTTAAGTTTGATGATATTGAGAAAAAATTGAAAAAGGGGCATTATCGCTCATCAAAACGCTCGTATAATATTGTCAAAGCCTCTGACCAGTTTGGTCAGAAATTGGGGGAAACAATCTACATCGGCAACGCTCGCACCGCGAGCGGCAGTCGTGGGAATGTGTATGCTCGTTTTTATGATAAGTTAGCGCAATATCATGAAAAAAATCAACTCGTAACGTCTGATGTTCGAGAACATTGGAAAAAAACGGGCAAAGAAGTTTGGCAACGTTATGAAATTAGTTTTTCAAAAAACTATACAAATAGCATTGTGATAGATATTTTAAACGGTGAAAGTATTGATAAAATCTTCAAAACATCGCTCCGAAATCTCCTAGAAATCTTGACTCCGAGGGGTACGGATACGAATAAAAATCGGTGGTATAAAACTAAATGGTGGGAAGATTTTTTGCAGTACGACGAAAGAAAAGGCTTCGACTTACCAGAGCGTGATGTCATGCTTGCTGAAACTCTTGAATGGCTCAGAGTGGCGGTTTTGCCGAGTTTGAACGTACTAGAAAAAATCGGACAAGAGCGTGGATTTGATATCTATGATTTAGTTCGTAAGGCAAAAAAACCTCTTGGGTTGTCGAAAAAGCAGAGCCGACTAATTGCAGATACACGAAACAAGTCAGACGAAACAATTAACGAGTATTTGACTAAATTTTTGCTTGGTATTGAAATTGAAAAAGAGCGAGGTGGCAAATAATGGCTATCACGTATAAAAAGAACGCTCAGAACGTCTATAAAGTACCTTTCTATTCGCAATTTTGGATTTGGTGGGCGCTGGTTTTAACTTTAGCCATTCTGTCTTTGTTGCTGGGGCTTGTTGTATCGATGGAACTTGTCCAAGTTTTCCTTTGGTCGCTGGTCGCTATATTGACGATTTGGCGAATGTATTCACTGACTATGTCAGTGATCAAAGCTAAGTCAATCAAAGCGTACATCACTGAGAAGAAAGCAGAAAAAGCAGTTACTAAAAGCTTACTTGCTACAATGTCGGTTAATCGTCTGCAAAATACCCCCTTTATCTCTGTTCCAAGAGTGAGGGTGTGCGATAGCAGACCCTCACACATCAGCGTGGAAGTTGAAAAATTGGCAGGAATGTACGAAGTCGAAAAGATGACAGAAGATATTAATGCGAGTTTTAGGGGTAAGCTAGGCGGATATGCAGTTACGTCTGCAATGATAACCGTTGATGGGCTGTTTTATAGATTTGTACTGGAAGACGTCGCAAGTGATAAAACTTGGCGACCAGCGACCTTAAAACAGATGAAACAACCTAGCCACGTGTTGACCTTACAAGAAGGATTGAAGATAAATCTAGCTGATTTCCCACATATCATTTGTTGGGGGAAATCAGGAGCTGGCAAATCAACTACCTTAATATCTTTGCTTGTTCAATCATTGATGTGGTCAAAATCTGAAATCTATATAGTTGACCCTAAAAATGAATTTAGTGCTATGTCTGAATTTTATCCAGCTAACCGTATTGCAGTGGAAATTGATGACGTTTTGAGGATGCTGGCGCATGTTTGCGATAAAATCAGTTCACGTCAAAAGATAGTGGTTGAGGGTGTCAAAATACATCAAAAAATGGGTTTACGTGCCTATGATTTAGGTTTGCCACCTATTGTTGTAATGGCTGATGAAATTGGGTCGTTAGTGGCTTCAATGGATAGTAAGCAGAAAAAAGAATTTTTAGCACTTGTTACTCAGATTGTTCAGAAAGGACGTAGCGTTTCCTGCTTCGCAATATTCGGAACGCAATCGCCCAAAACTGATACTACGTTATCAAGCGACATTAGAAGTCAGTTCGCTACTAAGATATTATTAGGGTCGGCTAGTGGTGAAACTCAACGTATGGCGTTCGATGGGGAAGTGGCAACAAAAGGTAATATAGAACGTTTTAAAGGTTATTACGTGTCTGATGGTAAAACAGAGCAGCCAATGTTGTTTCATGTTCCCGACTTGCATTCACACAGCTTAAATGATTTAAAAATCATAAAAAAAGCCTATGAAATAGGCGTTTCAGGTGTTCAATAAAAATATGGATTGTCTTCTAACTGACGTTCTAGTTCAGCAGCGTCAGCGATTGGCGTATACGTGTTTACTTGTGGGTCAAATCTATTGTTGAAATCTTCTTGTTTAGCTTCTAAAACTTGAGATCCTCCAGTGTAAAAAAAGGCTGGATTGATGAAATAAGTTTTGGGTTCATCGGATTTGACTATAATTTTGGCTTCATGTAATCGTCGCAATCCTTCTGAAATTTTTCTTACTGAAATATTTATTTCAGTAGATATATCTTTTTGCTTTGGTAAGGTTGCTCGATTGTCTTCATCAATTTTTGAAAGTAAATAAAACAGAAGTCTGAAATCTGATGATGTTAACGAGAAATCTGTGTTTTTGGCAAGTTCTTCGATTCCTCGTTTTGTAGTTGCAAACCATTTTATGTTTAATCTTCTTTTGTATTTCGACATATATGTCCCTTTCCTGCTTAATTTCTATAAAACTTGACCTTATAGGCACATTTAGTGTAACAAAAACGGCAAATTTGGTCAAGATTTAAATATAAGAAAATCCTCAAAAGCATAGATGTCACGGGATTTTCAAAATATGATGTTACCGCTTGATATTATACTGAACAATGGTATAATTAGAGTATAAAGAAATGAAAGAGAGGTCTCCATCGTGAAAAACTGGAAACAATTATTTAACAACAATGAACGTCAAGATTCTTCGAAAGACGAATGGGCTGAATATACTGAAAAAAGCCTTCAAGACTTTATGAAATCTGAGTTTATGCAAAGTTTTGCTGAAGATTGTAGTCAAATGCTAAAAGACGAAGGTAATGAGTTTTATGAAAGCTATGATACAATCAAAGCTAAAATGAATTCTGTTCTTACAAATTTTGGGTATTTACCACTTAATGTGTATGAAGATGCTTATTCTGAAGAAGAGCAACTTAAAGCATTGTTGCAATTTAAGGATGAATATCTAGCTTCTAAGTAGTTGATTTATTCTTTTCGTCGGCACAATCGAAAAAGCACAAGTTCAACAAAAACGGAAAGGGAGGAAGCGAAAGCGACCCTTGTAGTGTTGTTGATCATGTGCTAGATTGTAAAAGCCGTAAGAAATGAGTGAATCAACTGAGCAGTAATTCTTTTCAGAGGTGGGGTCAAGCGTCCTACGCTTGTCGGGTGTGGGTGGAAACCCACGGGAGTTGTTAAAGGGGTTTCACGTTCCTAGAAATCGTGATATAATAAAAAAAGCCTAACTTTCAGCCTACGCAACTGAAAAAAAGGCAAAAAAAAGTCTTACTAACGCCGACCAAAGCTACTCGTAAGACCCTCATATTATACGCAACCTAATTATACCATATGTCTAAATATGGTGTCAAAAGAATAATATGATAGGTGTCTTTTCTCAAGTAGTTTTCGGCTGATGTAAGCAGTGAAAATTATTTAAGAAAGGACATTTTTCTATGTCTCAAGAACAAACAAACGGATTATCACAGTTGCAAAAATTGCAAGCTCTACAAGCTCAAAACAAGGCAAAAGCCAAGACGTCGAGCATGGTCAAATTAGAAAATGTTGTAGGGGTTTACCTTGGAACTGAACCGACTGAACACTTTCCAAAATTGCTAGATAGCAATGGAAACAAGTTACAGGAAGAGAAGAATGGTCGAAAAGTAGATAAACGGTCAGAGACATCGGATGGCTGGACTTATACATTCGCTGAATTCTCAACTTGTAAGACCATTAAGATTGTACTTTCAAATCGTGTGAATGTGCAGCTTATGGGAGCTTATAACTTAAGTGGTTTAGGTTATGATATTAAATCGGGTAACATGTACTTTATTGAAATAATGCTACCGCAATCCCACTAGCTTTAGATGGTGGGTTAAGGTAGCA
>CAUUQE010000104.1:0-8363 GCA_963547065.1 uncultured Prevotella sp.
CCGATAAGAGATTCTTTAGCTATGGCTATGGAGCGTCTTGCCTACCATCCCGATAATCCGGTTGGCATTGCCTTCCATTGTGTCGAACATCACCGTTCCGTTGCTCGGATTGGTAGATCTTACCATCGTCGGCCACATGGGCGATGTGGTTTATATTGGTGCCATAGCCGTGGGTTCTATGATGTTCAATGTTATTTATTGGATATTCGGTTTCCTTCGTATGGGCACCAGCGGCATGACATCGCAGGCACTCGGCGCACGTAATCTGGCAGAAGTAATGCGCATACTCGTGCGTTCGTTGGCGATAGGCGGAGCAATAGCGCTGCTGTTCATAGTGTTTCAGGCACCTATACGGTGGGTTATACTTTCTGTTATGCACCCTTCAGTACAGGTAGCTCCCCATGCAGTTACCTATTTTAATATATGTATCTACGGCGCTCCTGCCACGCTCGGGCTCTATGGCCTTATAGGATGGTTCATAGGCATGCAGAACACCCGTATTCCGATGCTGGTCTCCATCTTGCAGAACGTAGTGAATATCGTGGCAAGTCTGTGGCTTGTCTTTTTTCTTCATTGGAAAATTGAGGGTGTGGCCGTAGGAACACTCATTGCACAGTGGGCAGGTTTCCTCGTTGCATTGGGCTTTTGGGTGCGTTATTTCGCCCGATTGAAACACTACGACTGGCGTTCGTCGCTTTTCGACCGTAAGGCTATGGCACGCTTCTTTACCGTCAATAGCGACATATTCCTGCGTACGCTCTTCTTAGTAGGTGTGAATTTCTTCTTTATATCGGCTGGAGCGCGGCAGGGCGACGTTATTCTGTCGGTGAATACTCTGCTGATGACGCTCTTTACCCTATTTTCTTACGTGATGGATGGCTTTGCTTATGCGGGCGAAGCCCTTAGCGGTAAGTACTACGGGGCCCGCAACCGTGATACGTTCACCGGACTTGTGCATGCCTTGTTTCGTTGGGGTGCCGCTATGGCAGCGGCTTTTACGTTGGTTTATGCGGTGGGCGGAAATGCTTTCCTTAGTCTGCTTACCAACGAAACGTATGTGGTCGAGGCAGCCGAACCTTACTTTTATTGGGCGGTATCGATACCTGTTGCGGGCGTTGCGGCATTCATCTTCGATGGCATTTTCATCGGGATTACCGCCACGCGCGGCATGCTCATCTCATCTGTAGTAGCTGCCTTGTCGTTCTTTGCGATCGATTTATCGCTACAATCCATCATGGGCAATCATGCTTTGTGGCTTGCCTTCATCGTTTATTTGGCTATGCGAGGCGCCGTGCAATGGCGGATTTTCGGCCGACAGAGATGGGAGGAGGAACCTTCCCCTGCCCCTCCAAAGGAGGGGAGTGCCTTGCAGAAGCCGGATAAACTGCCCATCTAATTGCCTTAAATGGGTAATATAAGCACGTTACAAAACTCTTCTATGGTGCTTAGATGGCCTGTCTAAGCGTGAAGTTTCTATGTGCTATCTTTCGCGCTCGTTCCAAATGGCGTTGAAATCGGCCTCGGTAATCAGTGCTTCTTCTATAGGTTCCTCTTCATAACAGTCGTAAATAAGCATTTCGAAGTCGTACGATATGCTCCTTTCGTCGTGTCTTTCATCGTAAAATTCGGTAGATGTTGCACTGCGAAGAATGGCGCGTGTTACGCTTTCATGATTGTATTCAGCATAATAGGTTTTATCGTTGAAGCATTCTTTGATATACTTCTTTCCGGTAAATGATGTGCTGACGAGGTTCGAGAGTACGTCTCTAATCTCTCTTAACAGCTTGTCTGTAGCCTCTTTTCGGGCAAGTTGAACACTGATGGTTAACGATCCGAAAGGCACATCGCTAACGATTGTCGGTTGCAGAGGTACTGAAAGTCGGCCGAAACTGTCGCGTATTTCTGCGATTTTCATCTCGCATTCTTCTTGAAGATGTTCCACGTAGGGATTGAGATTATAGAGAAAATGAATGTTGAAAATATTCTTATTATGCGTTATTTCCAACAACCAGTAATTGTCTTTATATGCAGATAGCGACGTAGGGGAGTAATAAAATTCTTCAAAACCGCCTTCTGTAACAAGAGTATCGGTAAAACGTCGCCACTTTCGCCGGATTTTAATTTGCTTGAGACCATAGCATAGCTGTTGTAGAATAATGAAAGATATGATTGGAATGATAAGAAATAGGAAACTATATCTTACGTCCGGACTGACGATAAAGTAAAAAATGATAAGCAATACGCCGAGTATTACTATTATAGTTTGCCAATAGTTTAATTGTTTCATAGGCATGTATTTTGTACAAAGATAAGAGATATTCGGAAAGCGTGCAATATTTTGCATCATAAAATAAAACGTGCGTTTTATTTTGGAATACAGTCTTTTTCAGCTATCTTTGCGGTATGGAAATAGTATTCTTAGCGGTTGGCGCCGTTGTTGGCGGCATGGTGGCCTATTTTGTATTGAATGCAAGGCAGAAAGATGTGGCAGCCAAGCTGATGTTATCTGCACAACAGCTGGCGCAAGAACAAGCTGCAAGGCAACAGTTGCAGGCACATGCAGACGCAACCATGGCCGAAAAGCGCGATTTGCAGGAACAGCTAACCCAATTGAAAGTAGACCTTGAACGAGCCAATACGCAATTGCGCGCCGAACAGGAACATAATTCGAAAGAGGCGGAGATGCGGAAAGAACAGTTCGAACAGCAACTGAAAACCGTTCAGGAGCAGTTTTCTAATCTTGCAACCCGTGTGCTCGATCAGACGACAGATAAGCTGAAGCACTCTAATTCGGAGTCGATGGAGAGTATCACTCGCCCGTTAAAACAGAACATAGAGCAACTTCATCAGGTTATCCGGACCACTAACAGCGAGACGGCCAAGCAAACGGCATCGTTATCTCAGCAACTTAAAGAGATGGCAGAGCACACACAAAAGATCGATGCTACCGCTACAAGGCTGACAAACGTTATACGTGGCGGTAACAAAGCGCAGGGGAATTGGGGCGAAAGGCGACTCGCAGAGCTGTTGGAAAGCCAAGGACTGCGCCAAGGAATAGACTATGACGTGCAACAAACCATTACCGATGACAAGGGAAATGCCGTTCTGAACGACGAAAGCGGTAGGCGTATGATCCCCGATGTGATACTCCATTATCCGAACAATGAAGATGTAATCGTAGATGCCAAAGTATCTATCGATGCTTATTATAATTATGTGAACACGGAGGACGAGGGGTTAAAGCGGAAATATGCCGAAGATTTGGTGCGTAGCATACGCACCCAAGCTTCCGGTTTGGCCAAAAAGGATTATAGCAAGTACGTTCAAAAGCCGCGAAAAGCCATCGATTTCGTTATTATGTATGTGCCTTTCGAGGGCGCTTTGCAGCTGGCATTGGCCACAGAACCCAAAATTTGGGGCGAAGCTTTCGATAAACAAGTGCTGATAACGAGTCAACAAAATCTCATAGCCATACTGAAGATGATCCAGATAGCATGGCGCCAGTACGCCCAGACAGAAAATCAGAAGAAAGTGTTCGGTATGGCTGAAGAGCTTCTGAAGCGTGTAGGAGACTTTATTAAGCGCTTTGATAAGGTGAAAAAGGATATTGAAAACCTGCACAGAGATTACGATGATGCCTATAGTAAGGCTTATACGGGTCGCCAAAGTATTGTGCAGAAGGCCAATGAATTGAAGCAACTCGGCGTGAAGGAGAGTGCCAATCAGCCGATACCCGATGCGGAACCCGATCTTTTGGAAGATGAAAATGTCAGTTAAATTCGGAAAATGGAAAGTAAAGTGGTAAACTGTAAAATAGAGATGTAAACTGTCTTTGTGGAATAGAGGAAAGGAATATTTCTAAACTTTTATATTGAAATCTTTGATTTTTCGGTATTATTACCTACTTTTGTAGACAACATAAAGTAGATTTATCATGAAAATAAAAGCATTTTTCTTGTTTATTTTCTGTAGTGTATTGCTTTTTTGCTCGTGTGAAAAACCGGCACTTGATGAAGATATTAAGGGAACAGGAACAGCAGACGACAAATTTAATATCACTTTCAATATCAAACGATTTGAACAGGTACCTTTTTATGACGCCGTAAAATATGCTCGCTCGGCGGATATCAAGCAATTGTGTACGCGTATCAACTTTGCTGTATTCAATGAAGATACCAAAGTGGCATCGGTTAACCAATCGGTATCCGACAAAGATTTCGGCAAAATAGCGGTATCATTGCCTGCCGGGAACTATCGTTTTGTGGTGATTGCCCATAATTTCACGGGGAATGCAACGGTTACAAACCTTTCTAAAATTAAGTTTCCCAATAACAAAGTAACCGATACTTTCTATTGTTGTGAAGAAATAGCAGTGGATGCGGCAGCATCGTATCAACTTGAATTACGACGTTGTGTAGCTCAATTCAAGTTGATTGTGGAGGATGCTATTCCTGAAGAAGTAACAAAAATGAAGTTTGTGTATACGGGAGGAAGTTCTACATTTGACGCTGTGAATGGAGTAGGGAGCGTAAATTCGCATCAAACAGAGGAACGGAATATAACAAATTCTCAGCGTTCAGGTAATGCAGAGTTCGGGATTTATACCTTTCCACATGTGAAAGACGATGTGTTGAAGATTTCTATAATGGCGTTGAACAGTTCGAATACGGTACTTAAAGACTTGCAACTCGAGAATGTTCCTGTAAATATGAATAAAATAACACCTTATAAAAAGGCTTTCTTCAGTACATCTGTAGATACTAAGAATAATACTTTCTCTTTTGTTATCAATGACGAATGGGGTATAACAGAATATGCTTATTAGTGTTTGTAGTGTGGTTTGTTAAGTCAAACCTGTTGGCTATTGTCGAAATAGATTGAAGCCAGATGCTAAAGAAAGAAAATATATTTTTTATCTTTAGAGAGATTAAGACAGAGGATAGTGATTTATGATTTGATAAAGTTCTTGAGACGTAATGACTTTTGTAAACTTCTATTCTGACAGTAAATTATGTGATAGAGCTATAATGTAGGTCTGCAGTTACGTTTTGTAGTTTTTACATCAGTCCTCTTTGATTTGGTAAAGGTAGCGTTTGATACTCTTTTTCGGTGTTTTCTCAAATTCTTCCTCGTGTAAACGGATTGCTGAAAGTTTACTGTAAGCGGGTATCTGTTCGTTCAATTCTATGCGGTTTTGCTCCATAAGTTTATTTAAATCTTCATTGGAGAGTCCCATTGTCTGCGCTTCTTCTAAATCAGGATAAACCAGACCTATCAGTTTGTCGCCATTTTGTACGACGACGCTTTCGCTGACCATAGGCATTGAATTTAGCCGATCTTCTATCTCTTCGGGATAGATATTCTGTCCGTTGGCACCGAGCAGCATGTTTTTCGAGCGTCCTTTTATAAAAATATTGCCGTTTCTGTCCATTGTACCGAGGTCTCCCGTATGATACCAGCCCTCTTTATCTATAGTTTCAGCAGTTGCTTCGGGATTCTTATAATAACCAAGCATTACGTTTGGACCCTTTGCAAGGATTTCTCCCGGCACATTTTGGGGATCGTAACTGTCAATTTTTACTTTCATATGGAGTGCTGCACGTCCACAACTACCCGGTACAAATGTGCCGTGGTCGGCGTATGCGATAATCGGAGCACATTCTGTGGTGCCGTATCCAACGGTAAAAGGAAAGTTTATTTTATGTAAGAATGTCTCTATCTCCTTATTGAACGCCGCTCCGCCGATGATAACTTCATAGAAATTCCCCCCAAAAGCCTTGACTACCTGCTCACAGATCTTCTCATTAACCTTTTTATTGATCAACGGCATGTTAAGAAGCAGACGCATCTTGTGATTTTGTATCTTGGGTAGAACTTTCTTTTTGATAATCTTTTCGATAATCAAAGGCACCACAATGATGACCGAGGGCTTCACTTCAGCAAAAGCTTGTGCGATAATTGCCGGACTTGGGGTACGTGTCAGATAATAAATGTGGCATCCTGAAATAAACTCAAATATAAATTCGAATGCCATTCCATACATGTGGGCCATAGGCAAGATGCTTATGATATTGTCGCCAGCTTTGATATATGGTCCGAGCACACTCTGTGCAAAGTCAGCATTGCTCCACATGGCACGGTAGGGAATCATTACTCCTTTCGAAAATCCAGTGGTACCGCTGGTGTAATTGAGCAGTGCCATTTCGTCGGGATCTTCATCATGATAATATGTTATATGTTCTTTCCGGAAGTATTTTGGGTACTTCTTACCGAATATCTCATTAAGGTGTTCGCGTGCGAAAGTGAGCTTATCTGTGCGTGAGATGACCAAAGAGTAGTCGGGAATATATATAATACCTTCCAAATTCGGCATTTTTATCGGATTTATAGTGGTGGCCACTACATCGCCAACGAATAGAATTTTAGCTTCGCTATGGTTTACTATGTTGTGTATTTGTTCTGCTGTGAACTCATGGAGTATAGGTACGGCCACGGCACCATAGGTAAGCGTGGCAAGAAAAGCACACGCCCATGCCGAACAGTTGCGCCCACAAAGGGCAATCTTATCCCCTTTTTGCACGCCACTATTCTCGAACATGATGTGCAATTTCTCTATTTTACGTGCTACATCGTGGTATTGCAGGGTGGCTCCCTTGTAGTCAGTAAGGGCGTCGAGTTCCCAGTTATCCACGATACTCTTTTCGATCAGCGCGTTAAAACTTGGAATTTTCTCCATAATGTTTGTCCGTAAATTAGTTGTTTTTGTCTATTTTGTGCAATGCGTTTACTTATAAATGTTTTGATATAGATAGCGTTTGATACTCTTCTTGGGTGTCTTTTCGAACTCTTCTTTACGTAGTTCGATAGCCGAGAGCTTACAGAAAGGAGGCAATAAAGCATTAAGTTCCAGCCTGTTTTGTTCCATAATATCTTCCAAATCCTTATTTGTAAAGCCCATAGATTGCGCTTCGTCCATGTCAGGATGTACAAGTCCTACCAGTTTATCGCCATCTTGTACGATTAGACTTTCGTTTACCATGGCCATGGAGTTAAGTCTGTTTTCGATTTCTTCGGGGTATACATTCTGTCCGTTGGAGCCCAAAAGCATGTTTTTGATACGTCCACGGATGAAAACATGCCCATCTGTGCTCATTGTAGCAAGGTCGCCGGTGTGATACCAGCCGTCGCTGTCGAGCACAGCGCTTGTAGCTTCCTCATTTTTATAGTAGCCTTTCATCACGTTAATACCGCGCGTAATGATTTCGCCCGGTATATTTTCCGGATCATCACTTAATATCTTCACGTCCATATGGCGTACAGGAGTACCACAAGAGCCTGCTTGGAAATCGAATGTATCGCTGTATGTTATCATCGGAGCTGTCTCTGTGGTGCCGTAGCCCATGGTGATAGGGAATCCGATACTACAAAGAAAGCTTTCTACTTCAGGGTTGAGACTGGCTCCGCCTACGATTACTTCGTACATATTTCCACCGAATATGTTGCGTACCTGTTCGCATATCTTCTCTTTCACCTTCTTGCTAATGACGGGCATGTTCATCAATAAGCGCACTTTATTGGTCTGCATTGTGGGAAAGACGAGCTTTCTGACAATTTTCTCCACTACTAAAGGCACCGATACAACTATGGCCGGTTTCACTTCGGCAAGCGCTTCAGCGATGAAAGTAGGGCTTGGAAGACGGGTTAGGAAGTAGATGTGATAGCCTGAACAGAAGCCAAAGAAAAATTCAATCATTAGTCCGTACATGTGAGCCATGGGGAGTATGCTCAGCATTTTGCTGCCTTGTTGCAGCTTTGAGCCTATGTCTTGTATGGTAAAATCTATGTTTCCCCACAACGCACGATAGGGAATCATCACACCTTTAGAGAATCCAGTGGTACCGCTTGTGTAGTTTATCATCGCTACCTCTTCGGGTTGTTTGTCTATATAATAATGTACGTGTTCCTTTCTAAAATATTTAGGGAATTTATATCCGAAGATTTCGTTCAGATGTTCGCGAGCATAGGTGAGCTTCTCGCTGCGCGAAACGATTACGGAGAAGTCGGGTATGTAGACCACACCTTCGAGCTGTGGCATCTGCTCCGCATCAATGGTAGTAGCAACTACATCGCCTACGAACAACAGGCGTGAGTCGCTGTGATTGACAATGTTATAAATTTGATTGGGTGTAAACTCGTTCTGAATGGGAACGACTACTGCCCCATAAGTAAGGATGGCAAGGAATGCAACGCCCAGATTGCTGCTGTTTCGTCCGCATACCGCTATTTTGTCGCCCTTCTGTATGTCACTGTTTTCAAATAGTATGTGCAACTTTTCAATCTTTCTTGCAACATCATGATATTGA
>CAUUQE010000105.1:0-8360 GCA_963547065.1 uncultured Prevotella sp.
CCGAAAATTCTCGGCAAAGGTACGAAAATTCCCGTACGCTTGCCACTACAGCCACCGCCGTTGCCTCATATTCCCATACAATTTGTATCTTTGTATATTGTAACCGTAAACAATAAACAAAATGACAAGTATAGCACAACGACAACATTTAAAGGATACAATATGGCGAATAGCTAACGACGTAAGGGGAGCCGTAGATGGCTGGGATTTTAAACAATTTGTTTTAGGAACGCTTTTTTATCGTTTTATCAGCGAACATTTCACCAACTTCATAAACGGAGGCGACGAAAATATCGACTATGCAAGTATGTCCGACGATAGCGTTACTCCCGATATAAAAGACGATATTACCAAAACAAAAGGATATTTCATCTATCCCAGTCAACTTTTCCAAAATATCGCTAAGAATGCCAATACCAATGCAAATCTAAATACCGATTTGGCTGCGATTTTTAATGCTATCGAAACCTCTGCCAATGGCTATGAATCGGAGCACGATATCAAAGGGCTTTTCGCCGACTTCGATACCACAAGCAACCGTTTGGGGAATACTGTGGAGGAGAAAAACAGGCGTTTGGCTGCAGTTATCAAAGGAGTAGAAAGTCTTGATTTTGGAAACTTCGAAGATAACGAAATAGATCTCTTTGGCGATGCCTACGAGTTCCTGATTTCTAACTACGCCGCTAATGCGGGTAAGTCGGGCGGAGAGTTTTTCACGCCACAATATGTATCTAAACTGATAGCTCAATTAGCTTTGTACGGGCAACCTTCCGTTAATAAAATCTACGACCCTGCTTGCGGTTCGGGCTCTTTGCTTTTGCAAGCCAAAAAGCAATTTGATGAGCATTTGATAGAAGAAGGCTTCTTCGGGCAGGAAATCAATCATACTACCTACAACTTGGCGCGTATGAATATGTTCCTACACAATATCAACTACGACAAGTTCGATATTGCCTTGGGCGATACGCTTCTCAATCCTCAATATGGCAATGAAAAGCCATTTGACGCTATTGTCTCCAATCCACCGTATTCGGTAAATTGGGTCGGTAGCGACGATCCTACCCTTATCAACGACGACCGCTTCGCACCGGCAGGGGTATTGGCTCCCAGATCTAAAGCCGACTTTGCTTTTGTGCTGCATTCCCTCAGCTATCTTTCAGCACGGGGAAGGGCGGCTATCGTCTGCTTCCCCGGCATTTTCTATCGTGGAGGTGCCGAGCAGAAAATACGCAAATACTTGGTGGATAATAATTTCGTAGAAACGGTGATTTCTCTCCCTGCCAATCTTTTCTATGGCACGAGCATCGCGGTGAATATCTTGGTACTTTCTAAAAATAAAACAGAAAACAAGACACAGTTTATTGATGCCAGCGGCGAAGACTTTTTCAAGAAAGAAACCAATAACAATGTTCTTACCGATGAGCACATTGCTGAAATTATATATCTTTTTGCGAAAAAAGAAAATGTGGAATATCTCTCATCTTGGGTAGATAATGAGAAAATAGCCGAGAATGATTACAACCTATCGGTGAGTTCGTATGTAGAGGCAAAAGACACCCGCGAAGTGATAGATATTGAGCAGCTCAACGCCGAAGTAGCGCAGACTGTCATACGTATTAATGAGCTAAGAGCGTATATTGAGGAGATTATCAAAGAAATAGAGGTGTAAGATATGAATAGTGAAATAAAATATCTGATTTATAACACCCCGCAAGAAGCGGTTTCAGTTAAAGCTTTTGTTAAAGGTGAAACCATTTGGCTTACACAAAAGGCAATGGCAGAACTTTTTGATTGCTCTACAGACAATATATCCCTGCATTTGAAAAATATATTTGCAGAAGGAGAACTTGACAGAAATTCAGTTACCGAGAAAATCTCGGCAACTGCAACTGATGGTAAAAACTATCTGACACAGTTCTACAACCTTGATGCCATTATTTCAGTAGGATACCGTGTCAATTCACGCAAAGCGACACAATTCAGGATTTGGGCAACCTCTGTTTTGAAAGAGTATATGACCAAAGGTTTTGCTATGGACGACGAGCGTTTGAAACAAGGTGAGGAGGCATTTGGGAAAGACTATTTTAGGGAATTGCTGGAACGCGTTCGCTCTATTCGTGCCAGCGAACGAAGAATATGGTTGCAAATAACCGATATTTTTGCCGAATGCAGTATTGATTATGATAAAGAGGCTGATATTACCAAAGAATTTTATGCAATGGTACAAAACAAGTTCCATTATGCTATTACCGGTAAAACAGCGGCAGAAATTATCAACACAGCAGCTGATAAAACAAAAGAGCATATGGGGCTGACTACTTGGAAAAACGCTCCCGATGGCAGAATTCTCAAAAGCGATGTTACTGTTGCAAAAAACTATTTAGAGGAGAAACAAATTCGTCAGTTGGAGCGCGCTGTAACAGGCTATTTCGATTATATTGAAGATCTAATTGAGCGTGAAAACACGTTTACTATGGAAGAATTTGCTAAAAGCATCAATGAATTTTTAGCCTTTCGGAAATATGATATTCTCAAGGGCAAAGGAAGTATCAGCAAAAAGCAGGCAGAGCACAAAGCCAAAGCAGAGTACGATGAATTTAACAAAACACAAAAGATATTTTCAGATTTCGAAAAATCCTTAAAGAAAAAACAATGACACAAGAACCAAAAATATTCCCCTATATCGCTAAACTCCTAAACGACGAAAAGGTACAATACAAAATAATTGGAGAAGTATGTGATAAAATCTTCGCAGGAGGAACTCCTACTTCTACTAAAGAAGAGTATTATAATGGAACAATACCATGGTTAAGGTCAGGAGAAATCAACTTTAATGAGATAGATAAAACGGAAAAAACAATAACTGAATTAGGTTTTTCCAAATCTTCTGCAAGATGGGTTAGAAAAAATAGTGTATTATTAGCAATGACAGGAGCTACAGTTGCTCGTTCTGCTGTTAATAATATAAAATTAACAGCTAATCAATCTGTATGTGCATTAGAAACAAATGAAAGTATAATTAATTATAAATATTTATATTATTGTTTAGCTAATAAATATGAAGCTCTTAAAAATCAAGGGCAAGGAGTTTTATCAAGTTTAAATTTAACAACAATAAAAAAAATCCCCATCCCCCTCCCTCCTCTTTCTGTACAGCAGGAGATTGTTCGTATTTTAGACAAGTTCACGACGCTGGAAGCGGAGCTGGAAGCGGAGCTGGAAGCGGAGCTGGACTGCCGCAAGCGGCAGTATGAATACTATCGTGATACGTTACTGAGTTATGAAGGAAATGAGGTAGAATGGAAAACGCTGGGAGAAGTAGTAAAAACTACTAAGAATATTAAATGGCAAAATAATGAAAATACTTATGATTATATAGACTTAACTTCTGTGTGTAGGGAAACAGGAAATATTCTTGAAACATTAAAAATTAAAGCAGACAATGCTCCAAGTAGAGCTCAGAAAATGGTTCAGCTTGATGATGTTATTTTTGCAACAACTCGACCAAGCCAAATGCGAATTGCACTTATCCCAAAGAAATTTGATGGACAAATTGCTAGTACTGGATATTGTATCCTAAGAGCTGATAAAGTTAATGTTTTACCTAAATGGATTTTTTTTACTTTATCTACAACAGAATTTAAGAAATTCGTTGCAGAAAATCAAAGTGGTACAGCCTATCCTGCTATTTCTGATAGCAAACTTAAGGAATTCAAAATTCCTCTACCTCCGCTATCCGAGCAACAGCGTATTGTGGGTATATTGGACAAGTTTGATACTTTGGTTCATTCCATAAGCGAGGGGCTGCCCAGAGAGATAGAGCTACGCAAGAAACAATATGAATATTATAGAGAGCAATTATTATCATTTCCGGAGTATAAGGTAACAGCATAAAATATGGGAAAGTCACTAGAAGAAATAGCACAAGAATTAAGTAATAGTGATAAGAAAGTTCAACTAATCTATGCCTTTAATGGTGTAGGAAAAACTCGACTGTCTCGTGTGTTCAAGGATTTAATTATGCCTGAGCAAGAAGACGATGTAGAGCAAGAAGAAACGAAGGTAAAGGTTATCTACTACAATGCTTTTACCGAGGATTTGTTTTATTGGGACAATGATTTGGACGAAGATGTAGCTCGAAAAATAAAAATTCGTCCTAATGCTTTTACACATTGGATTCTTGAGTATGAAGGACAAGCAAATAATATCATCACTCTGTTTCAGAGTTATACAAGCGATAAATTGACTCCTCGCTTCAATGAAGAATATACAACAAAAGACAAAGACGGCAAGGATATTATAGTCCCAGCGTATTCTGAAATTATATTCTCTATAGATAGAGGTAATGACGAAAGAATTGATAATATTAAAATTTCAAAAGGAGAAGAAAGCTGCCTTATTTGGTGTGTTTTTTATAGTTTATTAAAAGAAATCGTCGAGACCTTAAACATTCCTGAAGCAGAGGATCGCTCTACAAATCAATTTGACAGTTTAAGGTATATTTTCATTGATGATCCTGTAAGTTCGTTAGATGAAAATCATCTTATAGAATTGGCAGTAAATATCGCAGAAACTATAAAATCAAGCAAATCAGATTTGAAATTTATTATAACAACCCATAATCCACTATTTTATAATGTGCTTTATAATGAATTTTATAACTCAAATAATAGCTATAGACCCAGAGTATCAGAAAAGAAACGCCTTGAAAAATTAGAAGATGGAACATTCTATATTTCAACTCAAACAGACGATTCTCCCTTTTCTTACCACCTATTTCTTTTATCAGAATTAGAAAAAGCTACCCAATCAGGCAATATCCAAAAATATCATTTCAATTTTCTTCGAAATATATTAGAGAAAACATCTACTTTTCTTGGGTATACAAAATGGCAAGATTTATTACCGGAGCAATCTCGTGATGCATACTTTAGACGTATAATAAATCTATCAAGTCACGCAAAAGTATCTAGTGAGGAGACGACTTCGCTTAATGACAATGAAAAGAACGTTTTATCTTTTCTTGTTAGAGAAATTAAAAAAAAATACAACTTCAAAATAGCAGAATTAGAAAATGACACAATATAACACCATAGTAGAAACACAAAACTTTATCGTCTTAGACAAGTACGAGAAGATTCCTGAATCCAATACCAACTATCAAAGCGAGGCGGCTTTGGAGCGTGAGCTGATAGAGGATTTGAAGCGTCAAGGCTACGAATACCTGCCACAACTCACTACACCTGAAGCACTCTTGGTTAATGTGCGTGAGCAACTGCAAAACTTCAATGGCATTATCTTTTCCGATAATGAGTGGCAACGCTTCCGTGAAGAGTATTTGGACGCTCCCAGCGACAACCTTGTAGAAAAATCTCGCAAACTGCATCACGATTATGTCTATGACTTCGTGTTCGACGACGGGCATATCCAAAATATCTATTTGGTCGATAAGCAGCATATCTCCCGAAACAAGGTGCAAGTAATCAACCAGTTCGAACAGACAGGTACACAAGCCAATCGCTACGACGTAACTATCTTGATCAACGGGTTGCCGATGGTGCAGGTGGAGCTTAAAAAGCGTGGCGTTGCCATCCGTGAAGCGTTCAATCAGGTACATAGGTATAGCAAGGAGAGTTTCAACAGCGATAGTTCGCTGTATAAATACTTGCAGCTCTTTGTCATCTCAAACGGAACCGATACCCGCTACTTCGCCAATACCGTGAAGCGCGACAAGAATAGTTTCGACTTTACAATCAATTGGGCTAAGGCAGACAATACCCTTATAAAGGATTTAAAAGATTTCACAGCGACGTTCTTTCAGAAAAACACGTTACTACAGGTGCTGCTCACCTATTCGGTATTCGATACAAGCGATACGTTACTTATCATGCGTCCCTATCAGATTGCCGCAACGGAGCGATTGATATGGAAAATCAAAAGTTCGTATCAGGCAAAGCAATGGAGTAAATCTGAGGGAGGCGGCTATATTTGGCATACTACGGGTTCAGGCAAGACATTGACCAGCTTCAAAGCCGCACGGCTTGCCACGCAACTCGATTTTATAAAAAAAGTGTTCTTTGTAGTAGACCGCAAAGATTTGGATTACCAGACAATAAAAGAATATCGGCGATTCTCACCCGACAGCGTTAACGGTTCGGAGAGTACGGCCGGATTGAAGCGAAATATTGAGAATGACGATAACAAAATTATTGTCACTACCATCCAAAAACTAAACAATCTGATGAAGAGCGAAGATAGCCTAAAAATCTATAAGGAGCAGGTAGTCTTTATCTTCGATGAGTGTCACCGCTCGCAATTCGGCGAAGCACAGAAAAACCTCAGAAAAAAGTTCAAGCAGTATTATCAGTTCGGATTTACAGGTACCCCAATTTTCTCGAAGAATGCTTTGGGTGCTGAGACGACAGCCAGTGTGTTTGGTCGTAAGTTGCATTCGTATGTCATTACCGATGCCATTCGTGACGAAAAAGTGTTGAAATTCAAAGTAGATTACAACGATGTACGACCACAGTTCAAATCACTGGAGACCGAGAAAGATGTAATCAAGCTGACTGCTGCAGAAAACGGCAGACTACTGTTACATCCCGACCGCATCAAAGAAATTTCTCAATATATCTTGCAAAACTTCAGAATAAAGACTCATCGGAATCAAGGCGGAGGAAAGGGCTTTAACGCTATGTTTGCCGTAAACAGTGTGGAGGCGGCCAAGCTATATTATGAAAAACTGAATGAGTTGCAGAAAGATAGCGAAAAACCACTGAAAATAGCGACAATATTCTCTTTTGCACCTAATGAGGAACAAAATGCCGTAGGCGATATTCGTGAAGAAAACTTTGAACCTTCTGCCATGGATAGTAGCTCCAAAGAGTTCTTGGCGAAGGCAATAAACGATTACAATACCATATTTAGAACCAGTTTCGGAGTAGATAGTAGAGAGTTTCAAAACTACTATCGCGACTTGGCAAAACGAGTGAAAAATCAGGAAGTTGACCTCGTTATTGTGGTAGGAATGTTTCTCACCGGTTTTGATGCGCCTACGTTGAATACGTTGTTTGTAGACAAAAATCTACGATATCATGGACTAATACAAGCATTCTCGCGTACCAATCGTATATATGATTCGACAAAGACTTTCGGTAACATCGTAACCTTCCGCGACTTGGAGCAAGCTACGATAGATGCTATCACGCTGTTTGGCGATGAGAACACTAAGAATGTAGTACTTGAAAAAAGTTATGAAGCGTATCTCAGGGGCTTTACCGATGTTGCAACAGGTGAGGCACGTAAAGGCTATATTGATATTGTTAAAGAACTTAAAGAACAGTTTCCTCACCCTGATGAGATAACAACGGAAGCCGATAAAAAAGCATTTGTCAAACTATTTGGAGACTATCTGAAGGTTGATAATATCTTGCAAAACTACGATGAGTTCATCCAACTAAAAGATTTGCAGAAGATAAATAAGAATGATCCTGATGCTGTAAAAGCATTCAAGGAGATTCATTTTTTGACCGACGCGGAAGTGAGTGCCATGATAGAGATTGATGTGCTGCAAGAACGAGATGCTCAGGACTATTGCTCGACGTACAACGATATCCGTGATTGGTTTAGAAGAGAAAAAGAAGGAATGGCATCGGAAGAGTCTAATATTAGTTGGGACGATGTCGTCTTTGAGGTTGATTTACTTAAATCACAAGAGATAGACCTCGACTATATTCTTGAACTTGTTTTTGAGCACAATAAGAATACAAGAAACAAAGAAACCTTGGTCGGTGAAGTACGACGAATAATAAGATCAAGCATAGGAAATAGAGCAAAGGAGAGCCTTATAGTCGATTTTATCAACGAGACAAATTTAGATGATTTTCAAGATAAATATGGTGTCCTCGAAGCTTTCTATACCTATGCCCAAGATAAGCTCAAAGAAGAAGCCAATAGCCTTATTGTCGAAGAGAGATTACAAGCTGAGCCTGCAAAAAGATATATCGAGGCTTCTTTAAGACGCCATAATGCCAGCTACAACGGGACAGACCTCAACAACATCTTGCCTAATATTAGTCCTTTCAGCAAAGACTATATAACGAAGAAAAAATCTATTTATAAAAAAATAGTCGATCTCGTGGAGAAGTTTAAAGGTATTGGCGAAAAAATATAAATAGTCGATTTTCTCTACAAAAAATAAAAACATCATATATCGATAAAAAAGCTATTAAGTCAATAAAAAAAATTATCTTTGCCGATACAAAACAAAAAACCAAATTTTAATCATCAAAAAATCAAATTAAAGTATGAAAAGAAACGTAATTATCATTGGTGCCGCAGGCAGAGATTTCCACAATTTC
>CAUUQE010000106.1:0-8261 GCA_963547065.1 uncultured Prevotella sp.
AGAATTTGATTTTACACCGCTGAAAGAAATGTTCGGGTTCGGAGTCAAGATATTTATAACGAATATTCTCGCTCAGATAACAGGGAACTTATTTCCGGTCGTATTAGGTCGTCATTATGGTAGAACAATTACTGGTTATTATTCTCAAGGTAGCAGATGGGCTGTTTTGGGAAGTTCTGTTGTGATAGGTACATTCAATAATGTCGCGCAGCCAGTATTAGTGGAAGCCAAGGACAATGGGGAAAGACAATTGAAAGTCTTTCGAAAAATGCTTCGTTTTGGGGCCTTTCTCACATTTCCATCCCTTTTAGGATTGGCTTTTGTGAGTAAAGAATTTATTTGGATTACACTTGGTGAAAAATGGGTGGATAGTATATTCTTTATGCAATTATTTTGCTTATGGGGAATAAACGGCTATTTACTTTCACTCTATTCTTTTCTGCTTTTATCGCACGACAAATCGGATATTTACTTAGCATTGACTGTCTTGCTATTCTGTTTGCAGTTGTTATGTCTTTTATTTTGCTATCGATATGATATAAGGCAGTTGCTCGTCTTTTATGTCGGGATATACTGCGTCAGTACTTGGATTTGGCATTATTTCGCGAATCGGTTGATAGGTATACGTATTCGGAATGTGGTGAGGGATTTGTTCCCCTATGTTGGAGCTACACTCGTTGCAATGGGGATGGCATGGCTTATTTCAAGGGGAATGAGCAATGTCTACTTGGCTTTTGCGACAAAAATTATCGTTGTAGCAGTGATATATGTTGCTTTACTTCGAATGACGGGGTCGATCTTATTGAAAGAAACTATTTTTTTCTTAAGGGGGGGGCGAGTGCAATGAAAGAAAGGATGTTTTTAGATAGAGATTCTTTGCTTAATGCTTACACAGAGTTAAATAATTCATTTGATCGCACATTAATCTTTCGTATGGGAGATGGGGCTGGATTTTTCTCGGAATATAATTGCATGATTCTTGCCATGCTTTATTGTCTGACACATCGGATACGCTTTGTCCTTCATTCTTATAAAGGGAATTTTGCTCGAGAGAAAGGGTGGGATGATTTTTTTCTTCCTTTCTGTATGACAACTAAGGAGAAGTCTGCGTTTACATATATACATACATGTGCTAATTCTCGGCCGTACGGATTCCAAGGAAAAATACAGCTAAGAAATGGGGCATGGAAATGGTACTTGAAAAAGCGGGCGCTCAATATATTGGCGCAAGGTTGCAAATTCATGTTTTTGCCTCGCACTTATTTGACACAGGATTTATGGAATCAGTTCTTTTATCCACAACCATACTACGATATTCCAGAGCTTAATATACACGGAGACATTGCTGAGGCATGCCATAGATTAGTACAATTGACGTGGCATTTTAATGAGGAAACAACGCAAAAAATCCAATCTTTAAAAAGCAAGTTAAAGTTACCCAAGGAATACATAAGCTGTCATCTCCGACAGGGTGATAAATGTGTAGAGGCTCATCTTCTTACGATAGATCCTTATATAGAACATATTACGCGCCAATCATGTAAAGATATATTTGTTTCTTCCGATGATTATATGATGATAGAACAATTAAAAGCTCGATGTCCTGAATATAATTGGTACACGTTGAGCGAGGAAACTGACAGGGGGTATTCTCAACAGGAATTTGAGAGGTCTACACCGAGTTCTAAATTTCAAGCACTAATCAAATTGTGGGCATCTGTTGATGTCATGATAGATTCTCAAAGATTTATCGGTACCACGACATCGAATCTCGGTGTTTTTATGGACATTTGTCGTCCGGATATATCAGAAAGTGTAGATAGTGATAAAAATATGCTTTATGACATTTTGCAATGCAGTTGAGGTTTCTTATCCTTTTCTTTGAAAAGCTCTGTGTTAGCTAGTGAAATGAGTCCATTGTTCAGCCATGGAGCGAGCAGCAATTCTGTATTTCTTTTAACAAAGAAACAGATGTACGGCAGGAGTGTTCCTTAAAGGGGAATTGAATATATAGTCAAATAGATCGAAAGGCATATTTTTTTACGCAGGCACGAAACTCTATGTAGAGAAAAAGATGAAAGGCTGCAAGGAGCCAGATAATTTTGTCATTTTGTGATATTGTTGAAGACTGTACTGAAATATAAAAAAAGACAGGGGGCATTTTCTTCTTTCTAAGAAATATTTCTTATAGACCTGTTTGTTTTACTCTATGGAATCGTATTCTCAATATTACCAAGATAGAATTATTAATTTTGCACTGAAAGGTAAGAAAAATGGTGTATTTCTTGACATAGGTGCTCATGATGGGGTGACGTTCTCTAATACGCTTTATTTTGAGAGAAATAAAAATTGGACAGGTTTATGTATTGAGCCAATCCCCGACATTTTTAAACAATTGAAGGCAAATCGAAATTGTGCACTTGAGAATTGTTGTATCTTAAACAGTGATCGCATTGTTACCTTCCGAAGTGTTTCACCTCCGTTAGATATGTTGAGTGGTATCCTCGAATTTTTTGATCAAGAGCATATCGCTCGGATTGACGATATGGTCTCAAAACTAACCAAGGAGAAGGGATTCCAAGATATACCAGTGCCTGGAAAGAATATCAACGGACTGTTGAGAAAACATAATTTGTACACAATAGATTATTGTAGTATTGACACAGAGGGGGCGGAATTGTCTATTGTAAAGAGTATTGATTTTGAAAAATTCAATATTCTCTCGCTGACGATTGAGAATAATAAGAACAGAACGGTATTAAGGCCTTTTCTGAAATCTTTAGGATACTCTTGTTATTCGATGGGGCTAGATGATTTGTATATTAAGGGGGAGTATAATCGATTTGTGAAAATTTTTACGTGGCTGATTAAGCTTAAACTTGCGCTTCCTGGAATGCCAAGACGATTATATGACAAATATATTTGCAGGAACAAGGGACTGGTTCCGTAAATCGCATGAGAGACGATTTACATGTGTAAAGGATGAACGATCTATGATTTTAGTGGGAACACACCATAGCTCCCTTGGTTTTCTTGAGATGTCAGAATGTTAGAGAACAGGATGTAAGAGGAGCTTTTGTGTCATAATTCAACCTCCAAAGAGGTATAAGTTTTTCAAATGTAGCAGTCACGGAGTAGAAGAAAAGGATTTATGATATAAAACATGGCGTCGTCTAAATGCTTGATAGCTTATCCAAGGAGATTGTATTATTATAATTTACGCCTTGTTTCAATAGGTAATTGACAACATGCTTTCGTTGTAGTATGAATTTTATAACACGGGCTTAAACTTACACTTTTACTAATCATAAAAATGATGCAGGCAAACAAGTCTGAGTTAAAACATAAGATACTCTCTTTGGTTAAGGAGTATTACAGTATTGCTCATATGGGCACCGAGGTCTTTATTCCTGGAAAATCATATGTAAAGTATGGAGGACGTTTTTTTGATGAGAAGGAAATTATTAATTTAGTAGATTCTGGACTTGATTTTTGGCTGACTGCGGGTTCTTGGGCTGCAAAATTTGAGCGATATTTTTCTCATTATTTGGGTGTTAAATATTGCTCTCTGGTTAATTCGGGTTCTTCTGCTAATCTGCTCGCTTTCATGGCGCTCACATCACCTTCGTTGAAGGAGCGCCGTATTAAACGTGGAGATGAAGTAATTACAGTTGCTGCAGGATTTCCGACGACAGTTTCTCCGATAATACAATACGGAGCCATTCCTGTCTTTCTTGATGTATCTATTCCATCGTATAACATAAAAGTCGAATACCTAGAACAGGCATTAAGCGAAAAGACAAAGGCTGTGATGATTGCTCATACTTTGGGTAATCCATTTGATTTGAGTGCTGTTAGGCATTTCTGTTGTATGCATAACTTATGGTTGATAGAAGACAATTGCGATGCATTGGGTTCACTTTATTATATTGATAAGGACTGGAAATTAACTGGGACTGTGGGAGATATTGGCACAAGCAGTTTTTATCCTCCTCACCATATGACCATGGGGGAAGGAGGTGCTGTTTATACGAACAGTCAACAATTAAATAAGATAGTAAATTCATTTCGCGATTGGGGGCGTGATTGTTGGTGTATAGGAGGGAGGGATAATACTTGTAATTACCGTTTCGAAAAACAATTTGGAGAACTTCCTTTAGGTTATGATCATAAATATGTGTATTCTCATTTCGGATATAATCTAAAGTTGACGGAAATGCAGGCCGCGATAGGTTGTGCTCAATTGGAGAAATTGCCTTTAATTACGAGATGTCGTCGTGAGAATTGGCAACGATTGCGAGACGGTTTAGATGGATTGTCAGGACTGATTTTACCAGAGCCACAACAAAGTTCAAAACCAAGCTGGTTCGGTTTCTTGATTTCAATAAAAGAAGGTGCGGGATATACTCGCAATGAATTAACGCAGTATTTGGAAAGCAAAAAAATCCAGACACGCAATTTATTCGCGGGGAATTTGCTCAAACATCCCGCGTTTGATGAAATGAGAGAGACAAGGCAAGGATATCGTGTAGTGGGAGAGCTTAAGAATACGGATTTTATTATGGAAAATACTTTTTGGCTCGGTGTTTATCCAGGTATGACTGATGGAATGTTGCAATACATGATAGACTCCATAAAAGAGTTTGTACACTCAAGAGAAGAACTGCGAAGATGAAGGCTGTTATATTAGCTGGTGGATATGGATCTCGTTTGAGCGAGGCTACTCAAGTGATACCTAAGCCAATGGTAGAAATAGGGGGGAAACCGATATTGTGGCATATCATGAAAATATACAGTCATTATGGCATTGACGAGTTCATTATTTGCTGCGGCTATAAACAATATGTAATCAAAGAATATTTTGCCAACTATTTCCGACACAATTGTGATATGACAGTCGATCTGTCAAATAACAGCGTGGAGATTTTGGATAATCATTCGGAAAAGTGGAAAGTAACGATGGTTGATACTGGCATGGACACCATGACAGGAGGACGAATAAAGCGTATCCAAAAATATGTCGGTTATGAGCAATTTCTTTTGACCTATGGAGATGCGGTTACAGATTTGAATATTGAAGAATCAATACGGGCACATAAGAAATCTGGTGCCATTTTGTCATTGATGGCTTATAAACCGATCGGAAAATTTGGTTTGTTGCAAATTAATGAGCAGACGGGCTATGTGGACTCTTTTCTTGAAAAGCCGGATGGTGATGGAAATTGGGTGAATGCGGGATATTTTGTTTGTGAACCAGAGGTGTTTGACTATATTCCTAGTAATGACGATACTTGCGTTTTCGAACGGCAACCATTGGAACGAATTTCGGCGGAAGGCAAAATGCATGCATTCAGACATACAGGATTTTGGAAGCCAATGGATATTTTAAGAGATAGCAATGAGTTAAATGAAATGTGGAATAAAGGTGAGGCTTTGTGGAAAATATGGTAGACATTTTCTCTGGTTTTTATAAGGGTAAGAAAGTGCTTGTGACGGGGCATACTGGTTTTAAGGGCTCTTGGTTATCGATATGGTTGCACGAACTTGGCGCCGAGGTTATAGGACTTGCTTTAGATCCAATTTCAGAACGTGATAATTATGTTCTGTCTGGGGTTGGAGAGAAAATAGAGCAAGATCTCCGTGGAGATATTCGTGACGTGGAAAAGGTTAAAGAAATATTTAATTGCTATCAGCCAGAGATAGTTTTTCATCTTGCTGCTCAGTCGCTTGTGAGACAAAGTTATGATTTACCAGTCGATACATATGAAATAAATGTAATGGGCACAATTCATGTTTTGGAAGCGATCCGAAGTACGGAGAGTGTAAAAGTCGCTATTATGGTAACCACAGATAAATGTTATGAAAACAAAGAGCAAATTTGGGGTTATCGCGAAAATGAACCAATGGGGGGGTATGATCCATATTCGTCAAGTAAAGGAGCTGCTGAAATTGCGATTGCTTCATGGCGACGTTCTTATTTTAATCCCTCTAAATATGAGAGACATGGGAAAAGTATTGCCAGTGTCCGGGCAGGCAATGTGATTGGGGGGGGAGATTGGGCAAAAGATCGAATTATCCCTGATTGTATTAGGGCACTGGAGGCAGGTTTGCCGATCGAAATTCGGAATCCAAAAGCGGTTCGTCCATGGCAACATGTGCTAGAGCCATTAAGAGGTTATTTGTTATTAGCTTGGAAAATGTGGAATTCCCCTACGAAATACTGTGAGGGATGGAATTTCGGCCCTAATCAGGAGTCTATTTCTACAGTTTGGGAGATAGCTTCGAAAGTGATTGCGTGTTATGGTTGTGGAACACTTTGTGATCGGTCTAATTTAGTCTCATGCCATGAAGCAGATTTGTTAATGTTAGATATAAGTAAGGCTAAATTCTATTTGGGATGGGAGCCGCGAATAGATCTTGACCAAACGGTAACAATGGCAATTGATTGGTATCGCGCTTATGCTTCCGAAGATGTTTATGAAATCTGTATAGAACAAATCAGAAAGAATTGCGAATAAAATAATGAATAGACTTAAAGAAATAGAAGATCAATTTTTAGCGGGCCGTATTGACAAATGGGAGTATATAGAAAGAATGTATAAGAACCACATCATCCTATTTGATTATGTAGAATTTTTAAAAAGGTGCGAGATAAGTAATATTGAGATTTCTGCAAATGGTGTAATTTTCACCTTTGGTGAAAGTCTGATAAAATTTTTATGTACAAAGGGAGATAAGCGTCTTGCTCCAATTGATGCTTTGAACTTTGGAAGCTATGAGAATGGTGAAATGAATATGGCTTTGAATTTAATTAAGGATGGGGATATCGTATTAGATATAGGAGCTAATTTGGGATGGTATGCAATGAATGTGGCCCAAAAACGACCTGGTTGTTATATTTATTCATTCGAGCCGATTCCGCGCACTTTTTCTTATTTGGAGAAGAATATTCAGCTCAATGGATTCCGAAATATTGCTATATATAATCTTGGATTATCAGAGCAAGAAGCATTGTGTAATTTCTATTACGATGAAACATTGTCCGTAAATGCTAGTCTCAGGAATATGTCAAATATTGAGGAGACACAAGTTATATCATGTCAGGTTACAACATTGGATAATTTCGTTTGTGGGCAAAGTATTCCCCGAGTTGATTTTATCAAATGCGATGTGGAGGGGTCGGAATATTATGTGTTTAGGGGGGGGGAGAAGGTGATAAAAAGAGATCTTCCCATTATATATTCCGAGATGCTAAGGAAGTGGGCCGCAAAATTTAATTATCATCCGAATGATATTGTCCGTTATTTTTATGATATAGGGTATAGATGTTTTGCTTTAAAAGGCAATAAATTGCGCCCTATAGGAGAGGTTAATGATCTTACCATTGAAACAAACTTCTTTTTCCTCCATGAGGAAAAGCATCAGAAACAGATTTGTGAATTTCAAGATTGGCCGCCTATATGAATTTGATTGCTGAGAAAGATATCCATGATATTATACATTCTAATATTCATTGGGATATTCTGAATAATTCGAGTATTTTGATTACTGGAGCTAATGGCTTTCTCCCGGCGTATATGGTGGATACCTTAATGACTCTTAATACCCAATATGGATTTAATATTGAAGTGTATTGTCTTGTGCGGAATGCAGAGAAAGCAAAACTTAGATTTGCAAATTATGTTGGACAAAGTAAGATTCATTATTTTGTCCAGGATGTTTGTGTGCCGATTATGATGAAAAAAAAATTCGATTATATTATTCATGCGGCAAGTCAAGCAAGTCCGAGATACTATGGCATAGATCCTGTAGGGACATTGAAAGCCAATACTATTGGCACATATCAAGTTTTAGAATTAGCTAGACAACATTCGGTCCGTTCTTTTTTGTTCTTTAGTTCGAGTGAGGTCTATGGAAATGTGGATAAAGAGAGGATTTGTGAATCTGATTTTGGATATTTAGATTGTAACTCTCTTAGATCTTGTTATGCGGAAAGTAAACGTATGGGAGAAACGATGTGTACTAGTTGGCATAAACAATACAACGTAGAAGCCAAAGTAGTGAGGCCGTTCCACACATATGGTCCGGGTATGTCTTTAGATGATGGGCGTGTCTTTGCGGATTTTGTTAAGAGTATTGTGAAAAGAGAGGATCTTGTTTTGAATAGCGACGGCAAAGCGATTCGCTCATTTTGTTATATAAAAGATGCGGTTATCGCATTTTTTTGTGTACTTATAGATGGAAAATCTTGCGAAGCATAC
>CAUUQE010000107.1:0-8220 GCA_963547065.1 uncultured Prevotella sp.
GGCATAACGCATCACTGCCCTAAGCAGCTCGCGATTACGCTTTGCCTGCTTACTAATACGCTTATTGGCTACGAGTTGTGCCTCTCTGTCAATGTGAGCCGCTGCTCCCATATAGTCTATTTTAGTACCCATATCGAGAGTGTCGCCTTTCATATCGCATAAAGTTATATCTACTGCCATGCCATAATTGTGCATTCCACCGCCATGAGCGGGATTGCTGACATAAATATCCTTTGAGGTGTTCTTTACTTTATCCCACATCTTTTGCTGAATAGACATAGGTCTGGCTGCATCATATACCTTCAGACTGAGATTCGGACGCAGTTGCTTGAGTCGCTTTTGGGCACGTGCAAGCGCCTTTGCAGCCGTAGGATAAAGAAACGCCTCGCGCAGATCACCATAAAGTACAGTACCAGTAAAGTTATCGGGACGGGCATACATCAACGATACGAAGATGGAGGGATCTTCTTTTTTGATGTTGATATATCCACTTTTTTCGAGCGATAACGCCGTTTTACTCTGCCCCTGCTGTGCTTGTATGGGGCCTGCTCCTACGATGAGGAACACAGAAATGACAATTAGCCTCATCTTTCGTTACAAACTTTAATTGCTTCCAAGGGTTTATTTGTAGTAATAAAATCAACACCGAGCTTCTTCATTTCCTGCATATCCGCCACTTTATCCACCGTCCACACATTCACATCCATATCCAATCCATGGGCCTCGTCCACCCAATGCGGATTATTTCGGAGCACATCCAGATGGTAATCAATGCCCGTTATTTTATCAATATGAAGTACAGCCGGTGTAATATCACCATTTAGATAGGCCACGCGGGCTTTCGGAGCACACCTTACAAGTTCCTTGCATGCATCAAGACTGAACGAGATGTACTCTACCTTATCGGCCACACCATACCCATCGACAGCCTTGACCGTGGCACGTGCCGCAGCCAGATTATCTGCCAACCTATCGTGCTTTTTGATTTCTATAATCAATTTCATACGACTTTTGGTCTTTTTCATTATCTGTAAAAACTCTTTAAGTTCAGGCATTTTCTCACCATTGGCCAATGTAAGGTCTTTACACTGGGCATACGTAGACGTTTGCAGCATAACACCGTTGAACGATTCATCGTGGTTTACCATCAGATGACCATCAGTCGTAAGCCATATATCGGTTTCCGAACCGTAGATGTCCAGCTGAAGAGCGTTCTTGAGCGATGCACGTGAATTCTGTGCAGCACCCTCTGTATCCCAGTAACCGCGATGGGCAATAACTTTGACCTGTCCATATCCATTCATTGCCATGAACATTGTTGCCATAAAGAATATGTATTTAATTTTCATTATAAATTAAAATCTTAACGTTACAAAGATAAAGTTATTCGGATGAACCACAAAGAAACGTTATAAAAAAATAGTATTTTCTATCATTCCTACCGAATATTTTCGGCATCCCGTTCGCCAGTTTGTTACCTTTGCATATTCTCTCTGCATAAAAGGACATATACCCCTATTAAAAACAGACTATAGACCTATCGAACATAAACGGTACATCTATCGGACATAGAAAGAGCGTCTAAACGACATAGACAACCCATCTTCTGCAACCATTTATAGCATGCAACTTTGGAAAAACGCTCCTATTTTACTGCGAGAGAAACTGAAGAAAACCGCATTTAGCAAACTCAACCATCGTCAGAAGCGGTAGACGAGACCCGTCTTTACCTCGAACGTATTAGCTCTAACGTTCTCATGATACTTATAATACGTCGTCCGCATGAAATAGCTGCCACTGATTACAGCACTGAACCTATTCTTTAATCTGAATATGAACATTGGTTTCAATACAATAAGTCCTGCTATGGAACGGTCGCCCTGCACATTGTAGTACAACGGATCGGTAGAAGAAAGATCTTTGGTTTCATATCCTTTCCAAGTAAAAATACGGTAATAATCCATATTAAGCACCATGCGCAGCAGACGGGGAAACTCCATAACCATGCTGGTTTTAAAACTGAAGCCACTTCCCATATTGTAATCGCGGTCAATAACATTGTAATAATCGCTCTTAGAGCCGCCGAGCAGAATACCATCGAAGAAGATACGTTGCTCCAAACGCGATAGATTAGCCACGGCAGGAAAGCGAAATACGAGCCCAGGACCGAACGCCACGGCCTCTGAAATACGATAAGGAGTGAGCGAAGTGCCGTCTTTTACTGGCATGCTATTATAGAAATTGAAATGCTGAAAGATACCGAATTCGGTCTTAATTCGCTTTCCGGTAACGACAGGCGCACTCCACAGCCGCCCTATCAGATGGGCACTGTTGAGCAAGGGCTGATTGCTGCTGAGGCCAAGTGTAAGGTTTGCCGAAAAATAATCGTAGGGTTTGTTCGTTTCTTCACTGAATATATCGCCGTATTCCAAGAAAACATTCACATACGGATTATGCTCTCCGCGAAACAATCCGCCGTCATCGGCAAGGTATCTGTCACCGAACGAGAGCGATTGTTCTACGGGAATCTGCCCGAAATCGTGGTAAAGATAATGCTTGTTTCGCACTCTATAAGCCTCGCCCCGTATCAATCGGTTAAATCCTTGCATGGGGTTTACGATGAAGGCTGCCGCTTCACGCAGGAAACGCCCTATGCCTTGCGTTCGATCATTAAGGATCATGCGGGATATCCTGTTGGTTATTTCGCCGAGACATGTACCTCCTAACGATGTTGCCATCCAATCATTGATGGCCGGGGGCTCACATTCGGCAAGCATCTCCCACATAAGACTGCCACCTATAGCATAAGGCATCGACTCCCAGAAAGACAATCCGTTGCTACGAGCTGCATTGAAATACAGGTTTCCGTGGTAGGGATGAGCGAACAAATTGGTAGCAAAAGGATCATTATCCCATACGAAACCCGTCTTAAAATTGTTGCGTATAGTGTGGATATTTACCTGTGCAAAGTCTTCATTCATTACGAAACGATCGAAACTAAACACCAGTGCATTGATGCCGGTTGCCTCGGCCAAAGCAATCCAATAGCGTTTCTTTAGAGGCAAGGCCATGCATTCATCGGTACCAGCCTGCGAGATTTCGGCTGTTAAAGGATCTCCATTGAGCGAACGGTTTATCCTGTTACGCTGATAACGGAATGAAAATCCCGCTTGTGCAATCAGCCCTTGCCGATAATGTTCGTTATGATAATAATGGCAAGTATCGCCATATCCTATCGAAACGAAAGCCCCTAATCGACGGTTGATTTGGTAATCGAGATTAATATGTGTCTGTAATGAATAAAGTCTTTCGGGCTTTTCCGTACTATTCTTTTCGAATGTCTCGATGTGAAAGTAACCGAGATCACCACTTACAGTCCACTTGGGAGAGAGACGGAAATACTGTCCGAGACGATAAAAAATCGTTCCGGAGAACTTACTATCAAGTCCCATATAGTGTGTTCCTATGCCTACGATGCTGTAAGTGGTGTGGTTGCGGAAACGGAGTGCACTGTTCAGCTTCGACGTGTTGCCCGCAAAGACAAGGAAATCTATATCGGTTTGTGGATTAATATTGACAAATCCAAATTTTCGGGCCTGCGTATCGCGACTGAAATTGATGATACCGATCTGCATACCATGCGGATGCGTTTGCGACACATTGATAAGTCCCAGCTGCAGCCCCTGCAATGTATCGGTGTAATTATAAGCTCCGGCCTGTACTCCATGCATGTTTCCTGAATTTATATTGGCAATGCCGGCGAATTGCAATCCGCGTCCGATACCCATAGATATATTAGTAAGAGTACTTATTTGCATACCTCGCAACGGTGTAAGCAGGATGTTAGAAAGGCCGGAAAGCTGTACACCGCGCACAGAAGCCGCTATGTTGGAAACACCCGACACTTGTAGACCTGTCATTCGCCCTCTCACAGCGTTGAAGAGACCACCGATTTGTATGCCACAGGCATTGCCTGTTGTCAGCGCCATGAGCAATTGTTGCTGGAAACCACTCAAGGTATCGGTAGTACCCACGATACCCACGTTTATATTTCGTATCATGAGAGTATCCTGAAAATGATGTCCGATACTGACAGATATGTTGGGTATGCGATGCTGAGCACTGTTTGACAGCGATAAGAATAACAGCAACAGAGCCGTGAACAGACGGATATGTTTCATAGAAATACGGTGTAAAGACGACAGGTAGCTTGTTTATTATAGTTAAAGGGCACATTTATTGATGATATTCGGCATGTCTATGTAAATTGTCATATTTGGTGAAATGCTTGGTCAACCAATCACAACCGATTACACCATGCGCAGAATTGGCGTTGCCCACTGTATGGACTATTTGAATATATACTGCTTTCGTGACACGAAAATATCTTATCGATTCATTATCAAGTTGCCGAGTACTGCCTATTTCATACAAATATAGTGCAAATTAAACGCTGAATAACTTCTTTGAAACTGCATCCTTATTGCCTATCTTCTGCAAAGATACAGATTATTTTTATCCTTTTCGAACATTTCGGTTATATGTCGGCAAAACTTAATGTTATAGGAAGAAGAAACAAAGCCATGCTCCGAAAGACCTACTTTCGGCGTATGTTCTATTATCGAAAGCTACGAAAAGGTAATAACAAGCTCTCCGGTGCTGTCAACAAATGGTAGATAAGAATATAAAAATCTTTCTATCCATAACAAATATGGATAGAAAGATTGGTAGAGATACAGTATTACATAATTAATCGTTGAGTTTGGCAACGATAAATTCGCGGTTTAAACGTGCGATATTCGCAATAGATTCATTTTTAGGGCACTCTGCTTCGCAAGCACGGGTATTGGTACAGTTTCCAAAACCAAGTTCCTCCATCTTCTTTACCATGGCTTTAGCACGACGAGCTGCCTCGGGACGCCCCTGTGGAAGTAATGCCAATTGGCTTACCTTCGAACTTACAAAGAGCATGGCCGAACCATTCTTGCAGGCTGCAACGCATGCCCCGCAACCGATGCAGGTAGCACAGTCCATGGCTTCGTCGGCATTTTCTTTCGGTATGAGAATGGCATTGGCATCTTGCGGTTGCCCTGTACGTACGGAAACATAACCACCTGCTTGGATAATTTTATCGAAAGCACCGCGATCTACCATGCAGTCTTTAATGACAGGGAAAGCTGCCGAACGCCACGGCTCGACAGTTATCACATCTCCATCACTGAACCGACGCATGTAGAGCTGACATGTAGTTGCACCGGTAGCAGGCCCATGAGGGTGTCCATTGATATAGAGCGAACACATTCCGCAAATTCCTTCGCGACAATCATGGTCGAACACGAACGGTTCTTTGTTATCCTCAATGAGCTGTTCGTTCAAGATATCCAACATTTCGAGGAAAGATGTATCGCCGGGAATATCTTTCATCTCGAACGTATCGAAATGACCTTTAGCCTTAGGTCCATTCTGACGCCACACTTTAAGTGTGAAACTTATATTTTTGTCCATTGTTTTATCTTTATTCTATTATGGAATTAACTCTTATAATTTCTGGTCTGAACCTTAATATATTGGTAATTGAGGTCTTCTTTCAGCAACTCGGGAGCTGCCTCATCGGAACCATTGTATTTCCAACATGCTACATACATGTAGTTTTCATCATCGCGCTTAGCCTCGCCTTCCTCGGTCTGATATTCTTCACGGAAGTGTCCTCCGCAACTTTCATTGCGATTTAGCGCATCATAGGCCACCAACTCACCCATCGTAATAAAGTCGCGCAAGTGGATTGCCTTGTCGAGTTCTATATTCAATCCTTCTTTACTACCCGGGATACGCACATTGTTCCAAAACTCTTTACGGAGTTCTTTCATCTTCCTAAGACCCGTTTCGAGGCCTTCTTTTGTGCGCCCCATGCCTACATACTCCCACATAATGTGACCGAGTTCTTTATGAATAGAATCCACGCTGCGGGTTCCTTTGATAGACATAAGTTTGTCGATCTGTTCCTGCACGGCTTTTTCAGCTTCTTCAAATTCGGGAAGATCGGTTGAAAAACGGGGTACCGTAATCTGGTCGCTCAGGTAGTTTTGCATGGTATAAGGAATGACAAAGTAACCATCAGCAAGTCCCTGCATCAGAGCAGAAGCACCAAGACGATTGGCACCATGGTCGGAGAAGTTGCATTCGCCAAGGGCAAAGAGTCCCTTGATAGACGTCTGCAATTCATAGTCTACCCAAATACCACCCATGGTATAATGGATAGCCGGATAAATCATCATCGGATTTTCGTACGGATTTACATCGGTAATCTCTTCGTACATATCGAAAAGGTTGCCATAACGCTGCTCTACAACACTTTTGCCAAGGCGCTGGATAGCCTCTGAAAAGTCGAGGAACACGGCCAACCCTGTATTGTTTACGCCGAAACCTTTATCGCAACGCTCTTTCGCTGCACGCGATGCAACATCACGGGGAACTAAGTTTCCGAATGCAGGATAGCGACGTTCCAAATAATAATCGCGGTCTTCTTCCAGAATATCTCTGCCCTGAAGCGTTCCTGCCTGCAATGCCTTGGCGTCTTCAAGTTTCTTTGGAACCCATATACGCCCATCGTTACGGAGCGATTCAGACATCAGTGTTAACTTGGATTGCTTGTCGCCATGCACCGGAATACAGGTAGGATGAATTTGTACAAATGCAGGATTAGCAAAATAAGCCCCTTTACGATAACATGCTACAGCTGCAGTACAATTGCATCCCATGGCATTGGTAGAAAGGAAATAAGTATTTCCATAGCCTCCTGTCGCAATACATACCGCATGGGCAGAGAACCGGATAAGTTTACCAGAAATCAAGTCTTTGGCAATAATACCACGTGCTCTGCCATCAATAATGACCACGTCTTCCATCTCATATCGAGTATAGAGTTCGACCGTACCCTCATGAACCTGACGACTTAATGCAGAATAAGCACCGAGAAGTAACTGCTGACCGGTCTGTCCTTTGGCATAGAACGTACGACAAACTTGCACACCACCGAAAGAACGGTTTGCAAGCAGACCTCCATATTCACGCGCAAAAGGAACGCCTTGTGCCACACATTGGTCGATGATATCGGCACTTACTTCTGCCAAACGATACACATTCGCCTCACGCGCACGATAATCTCCACCTTTGATCGTATCATAAAAAAGACGATATACGGCATCGCCATCGTTCTGATAGTTCTTTGCAGCATTGATACCTCCTTGTGCTGCAATAGAATGAGCCCGACGAGGAGAATCTTGTATACATAAGTTAATTACATGAAAACCCATCTCACCAAGTGAAGCAGCGGCGGATGCCCCTGCAAGACCGGTACCTACAACTATTATATCAAGCTTACGTTTGTTTGCTGGGTTAACCAATTTTTGATGAGCTTTATAGTTGGTCCATTTCTCAGCCAAAGGACCTTCTGGAATTCTTGAATCTATCTGATTAGCCATAATCTATATTTTTACAGTATTATTAAACATGACAAAGACTTGGAGCACACTTGAATGCGAACGCTAAAACCACAATAAGGAAACCAAGTATTAAAAGGGTAGAATAGATTAAGCCAATTGCTTTCCAACGATTGAACCAAATCTTACCATTTACTCCCAATGTTTGCATTGCACTCCAAAAGCCGTGAGAAAGATGAAACCAAATGGCTATAATCCAAATAACATAGAGTATCACATATACAGGATTAGAAAAAGTATCCTGAATATAAGCAAAACCGTCAGAAGGAGAATGTGCTCCCATCAAACCGAAGATTTCGGCAAACATCATGTTATACCAAAAATTAAATACATGTAACAATAAACCGAGAAGAACAATGATTCCCAAAACAAGCATGTTCTGAGAAGCCCACTCTACCTTTCCAGACCTTGCCACAACCGCATAACGTTCTGTTCCACGCGCAATACGGTTCTGTGCTGTCAGGATAAATGCATATACAATGTGGCATACGGCAAGTGCTGCCAAGCCAATTGTAGCTACCACTGCATACCAATTGGCACCGAGTAGTTCACAAATCTTATTATAGGCTTCTCTAGAAAAGAGCGCAACAAGATTCATGCACAAGTGGAATGTCAAGAATAGAATAAGTGCAACACCAGTAAGCGACATTACAACTTTCCTACCAATAGATGAATTGATTAACCACATAAATGATTGATTTTTAAATATTTAATTGTTATA
>CAUUQE010000108.1:0-8184 GCA_963547065.1 uncultured Prevotella sp.
ATTGATAACGTTATCGCTGCATTTTTCCGTTTTTCAGATTTTATATGTACTTTTTATCGCATAAAACGTATGCAAAATTACTGCTTTTTCATGAGAAATAGAAAGAAATACCGATTATTTAATGTAATTCAACGTTAAGTGAGTAAGGATAAAATTATTTTTAAAGAGTTTTCATGGAACTCCAGAAAGTATTATTCTCAGCATTAAAAAACGATACAGCTTCTTTACATGCACCACAAAAGACTCTATCTATATTACTCAAAGCCATCCTAATCTCAGACAGATACCGAAACATACAATATAACATTTGATTTGTTAATATAATAGATTGCTTACACATGAAATTTATACTTACGTTTTGCGCGTCGTGGAATATTGCTTCCAAACGATCCGAATCCACCTCCACGAGCCACACCGCGATATTGCAAATACCGATCACGTATGCGCGACACATATTCTACAGTTTCATTACCGCGCATATACCCAAACTTCACCGATGGGTCACGATAAAACTCAAATTGGCTCAACTTTTTTACATACTCGGCAACATCAGTCCATCGATACGGACTTTTGCCGTATTTTCGTGCCAATGTCATAGCATCGCGAATATGAAAGAAACCGCCATTGTAGCTTGCCAATATGAAATAAGACCGCTCCACAGGATTTTCTATATCGCTGAAATGTACACCTAACTCCAGCAAATACTTCGCCGAAGCAGCGATATTATGCTCGGGATCATAGATATCAGCCATGGCCAGATCAAGATGAGCCGCCGTCCGTGGCATGATCTGCATGAGTCCGCAAGCACCAGCCCATGAATGTGCGCGTGGATCAAATGTAGACTCTTGATAACATTGGGCTGCCATGAGTCGCCAATCAATATGTGCAAGAGGAGCATACTGCCTGAATAAAGCATCATAACGTGAGATAATGCCACCTGAACGGTCGAGCATAGGCGAGTAAACATGGCGAATAACACTCTCGGATGATAACAGAAAGGCTTCTTCACGTCGTACCTGTGCCGTCATTTCGGGCTTAAACCAGTTGTTAAGCCTGTCGGCGAGCTCCTCGTTATCGGCCTTTACAGCCCATTGCTTCTTACCGTTATCACTGTCTGCCCCGCAAAATTTTACACCTTTAATTGTTTTTAATAATGGATAGGCAATGATATCGCCATCGCCATTATTGAGTCTTCTCATCATTTCAGTCGTATCCTTACATACTTCTACGCGCAAAGATACACCGATACTTTGTGCAAATTTTTCGCATAGCAAGTATTGCAGCCCCATTCCATAACCACGGTAATCGTAATAAGTCTCTGGTCCCGTCATGGTAAGCATAATCATTTCACCGTTGTTCATAATATCATCAAGCGAGAAACGGGTATTAGTAGTGGCAGCAGAGTCACCGCCTATCACGGTCCCCCACGGCGTCATCTCTTTCTTTTTCTCGTTGGAACAGCTAGAAAATAGAATTGCTATAAATAATATGTATAAATATTTATACGCCATGAATATACGGACAAAAATACTACATTTTTTGCATAAGTGTGTAATTAATAGTAAATTTGCATAGTATTTTTAGAATAAATTAGAGTTATATATGCTGCATATAGCGTGTATGTTGTCAAATCAAAGTGCACAACTACAAATGTTATTATTTACTTTGATATAACCTTGTTTTATTTTCATAAATTCTCTTATTAATTACCTGGGGGCGTATAACTTTTATGCAATAATCCTGCTTTTGTCAATAATTTCAATATTCATAGTCAGTTTCTTTGGCATAAGTCGATAAACAATAAGTGTGGCTATCAGATTGAATACGAAGTTATCGATACTTCTGTGGCTTGTATGCTTTATGAGGTATACATTCTTGAGTTCGTCATTGACGATTTTAATGGGTTGACCTTTTGCACAGCATTAACCTGTCTTGCAACAGCATCATAGAATTCTTCATGTTCTTCTGCAACTTGTTAACCATGTGTATATTGTCAATAAAAACTCTTCAAAAGGTTATAGGACAATGCGCGGTGGAAATCTGAACGATGGTGTTCGAATATCTCATGGAGATAGAACGTAATATGATAAGGATGGGGGCATAATCTCGCTATCACTCATGACATACGGACGGTTTCTGCGACGCTTTTCCTATATATCTATCATGTGTTTTTTGAGTTGAGGAGTAAAAAATTGCAGAAATCGTCGAGACCACAGAATATTTCTATTAAATTTGTATTAGTCATAGGAGCAGAATTGTATTTATATCTTATTGATTATCAATTATAGAGATACAAAAAACCTCTCACTCCTACAACTTTTTGACAGATTTCTTATACCGAACTCAGATTTTTAAATTTTAGTTAATAATCTTCACTCTCTTCTGATACATCTTCCGCTTCCATATTCAATTCGTTAGGATTAGTATCAAATGTAGTACGATAACTTTCTTCGGTTAGTTTGTCTTCATCAAAAGTGCTATCATCCTCATCTTCAATATCATTATCCATTATTTCGTTCAAATCTTCTTTTTTCTCATTTTCCTGAGTATTGGAGTTTTGATCTTTTTCCTCTTCTTTCTCAGATCTCATTTGTGGCTTTTCGAACTCAGGCTTTTCTTTGGCAAAGATTGCCTCAACCCATAAGCCTTTGGGTATCTCTAAGACTTCAAAGCCATCATTAATTTTTTTCTCATACATTCCTCCCTGTTTATGAAGACGATCTTTGGGAAGTGTTGTGGTACTGATATCGAAACCGCTTATAATAATATCTTGAATGCTTTGCGAAAGGGATTCCCATCCCCCCCCGAAATTGCGCTCTAACACCTCAATAAGTTTCGTTGCAGAAATATGATGTATATTTTCATAAGTAAGATCAGTTACACGCATGATAGAACGTTTTTTAATTGCCCATCGAGTTTTTGCTGTATCATCGACACGTACTTGTCCTGTTTTGAAGCCTCGTTCCTCGTATTTGACAAGTACTTCAGGCTTATCTATTTTTATTTCTTCGATATCGAATGCACTACGAATAATATCTATATAATGGCGCATGTTGCTTTTGAGGTCAATATCTTTTTCCGCAGCTTCCAACATACGGAAGATATCATTTTCCTGAATATCCCACACATTGCTCTTAGTCAATGTTTTTAGGGTTAAAACCTTTTGTTGTTTCATATCTTTTTAATACTTAATTCAAAATTATTATGATTAACAAGTATGTTGAATCTGTTTTTAAATAGTTTTATTTTATCGTTTTTTGTCCGTTTCTCTATACTTTTTATATTGCAAATGTAAGTATTAATTCTTAATTCGCAAACTTTTTACAAGAAAAAACAAATGAAATAAAAAAACAATATGTGCAGTTTATCAATCATCAATCTTTTATGTATCTTTGCAACATGAGTGAGCCATTAGCAGAGAGAATGCGCCCTCGCACGCTTGACGAGTATGTGGGGCAACAGCATTTGGTAGGAGAGGGGGCGGTACTTCGCAAAATGATCGATACCGACCATGTTTCTTCCTTTATTTTATGGGGGCCGCCGGGGGTGGGGAAGACCACACTTGCACAGATTATTGCAAATAAATTGGAAACACCGTTCTATACCCTTAGCGCTGTAACAAGTGGCGTAAAAGATGTTCGAGATGCCATCGAACGTGCCAAAAACAATAAATTCTTCAATACAGCATCACCTATTTTATTCATAGACGAGATACATCGTTTCAGCAAATCGCAGCAAGATTCTCTTCTCGGTGCGGTAGAGCGGGGGGTTGTAACACTGATTGGCGCCACGACCGAAAACCCTTCATTTGAGGTGATCAGTCCTTTACTGTCGCGTTGTCAGCTTTACGTATTAAAACCTCTTGAAAAGGAAGACTTGTTGAGTCTTCTTGAAAGAGCTATTACACAGGATGTAGAATTGCGGAAAAAGCATATTATATTAAAGGAAACCGGAGCCATACTTCGATATAGTGGCGGTGATGCCCGTAAATTGTTGAATATATTGGAACTTGTTGTGGAGGCTGAAGATAGTGAAACCATCGAACTTACCGATGATGTGGTAGTAAACCGTCTTCAGCAAAACCCTCTTGCATACGATAAGGACGGAGAAATGCACTACGATATTATTTCTGCTTTCATCAAGAGCATTCGTGGTAGTGATCCGGATGCGACTCTATATTGGATGGCTCGAATGATCGAAGGTGGAGAAGATCCGCAGTTCATAGCAAGAAGACTTATTATCTGTGCCGCCGAAGACATAGGTTTGGCAAATCCTAATGCCCTGCTGCTTGCCAATGCAGCCTTCGATACCGTAATGAAAATAGGTTGGCCTGAAGGGCGTATTCCACTTGCTGAAGCAGCAGTCTACTTGGCAACCAGTCCTAAGAGTAATTCTGCTTATTTAGGAATAGATACAGCTCTTGGTATTGTGAAAGAAACGGGTAATCAGCCTGTACCTTTGCATTTACGTAACGCGCCGACACAACTTATGAAGCAGTTGGGATACCATGATGGCTATAAATATAGTCATGATTTCCCCAATCACTTTGTAGTACAGCAATATATGCCCGACGATTTGCAAGATACCAGAATATGGCATCCGCAGCATTCGCCGTCTGAGGAAAAGTTGTTTCAGCAAATGCGCCGGTGTTGGGGAGATCGGTTTAATGAATAATGCTAAAGAAGAAAGGAATTTTATCAGATGAGAATTGTAATATTAGACGGCTATTGTGCAAATCCCGGTGATCTCTCGTGGGAAGCACTGAAAGAATTCGGGGAACTTACTGTCTATGACCATACTTCAAAAGCGAATGTCGTGGAATACGCCAAAGATGCAGATGTAGTACTTACCAATAAGGTGGCATTGCGATCAAATGTGTTAGATAAGTTGCCGAAACTGAAATATATAGGAGTACTTGCAACGGGGTATAATATTATAGATATCCATACAGCCCAAACTCGCGGTATCGTTGTTTGCAATATTCCGGCATACAGCACGAACAGTGTGGCACAGATGGTCTTTGCACTTATCCTTACCATTACGAATAGGGTAGAGCATTATACTGCGCAGATACGTGAAGGAAGATGGAGTCACAATCCTGATTTTTGCTATTGGGACACACCATTTCATGAACTAGCGGGGAAAACAATCGGTATTGTGGGACTTGGCGATATTGGTTGCCGAGTAGCACGTATAGCCCATGAGTTCGGGATGGATGTGTATGCTTTTACGAGCAAGAATGCTTCCGATCTTCCCGAATGTATTCGGAAGACGACGATGGAGGGGCTGCTTGCCGTAAGCGACATTCTCACATTGCATTGTCCGCTTACTGAGTCTACACGCGAAATGATAAATAAAGACAGCCTGAAGCAGATGAAATGCGATGCTATTCTCATAAATACCGCTCGCGGTCCACTTGTGAACGAGCAGGAGGTGGCCGATGCGCTCCGTTCGGGCCAGTTGGCAGCCTATGGTGCCGACGTAATGTGTGACGAACCTCCTTCAGAGGATAACCCTTTGTTCGGAGTACCTAATGCTTATCTTACGCCTCATGTAGCGTGGGCGACCATCGAAGCACGCCGAAGATTAGTGAATATTGCAGTGGCTAATGTGAAAGCTTTCGTAAACGGAGTACCACAAAACGTTGTCAATAAATAGATGTTCTACGAAGATATACAAATCGTTCATACTGTGCAACAGATCATAGAGTTCGTGGGAACCTTTGCTTTTGCCATATCCGGAATACGTCATGCTGCGGCAAAGCATTTCGATTGGTTCGGTGGATTTGTGTGTGGTTTTGCCGTTGCGATAGGTGGCGGTACTATTCGTGATGTGATGTTGGGCGTAACACCTTTTTGGATGACTTCTTCTCTTTACATCATCTGTACGGTTCTTGCACAGATATTCGTTATTGTGTTTTCTCGTTCTTTAAAGCGTCTTGATAACGCATGGTTCGTTTTCGACACGTTGGGGTTGGCATTGTTTACCATTGCCGGACTGCAGAAAACGCTTGCATGTGGGCATCCTTTCTGGGTGGCTATCATTATGGGATGCATTACCGGTGTGGCCGGAGGCGTTATTCGTGATGTACTTCTCAACAACGAGCCCGTTATCTTTCATAAAGAGATATACGCTATGGCGACTATTCTCGGCGGTCTTGTTTATTGGTTACTCATGTATGCAGGATTAAGTGTAGGAATTGTGGTCATTGTTACTTTTGTCATTATTTGTCTTGTACGCTTTTTGGCTGTAAAGTATCATATCGCACTTCCCATTTTACATGGAGAAGAGCAGGAATAGACTATAGAAATAATAAGTTTCAGGATTGTTAAAATTATATATTATGAAGTGTAATGTATTAAAACTATCGATGAGTGTGGCAGCTTTGTTTCTTATAAGTTGCTCTATTGCCAAAGATAACAAAATTGAAAAGAAGATGAATTTGAACGGAAATATGAAATTCGAAAAACCAGCAGACGAGGAGTTAAGGAAAAAACTTACCCCTTTGCAGTACGAAGTAACCCAGCATGCGGCTACTGAACGCCCTTATGATAACGAATACGATGGCGAGTTTCGTTCGGGTATCTATGTAGATGTCGTAAGTGGAGAGCCGCTGTTTATTAGTTCCGACAAGTATGACAGTGGTTGCGGATGGCCTGCTTTTTCGCGCCCAATTGATGATTCTTTGCTTGTTGAAATTACCGATCGTTCCCATGGTATGATTCGTACAGAGGTAAGAAGCAGGCGTTCTGGTTCGCATCTTGGCCATGTTTTTAACGATGGTCCTGCTAAAACGGGTGGTATGCGTTATTGTATTAACAGTGCTTCGCTACGTTTTATTCCGGAAAATAAAATGAAGTCAGAAGGCTATGGTAAGTATCTTAAATTACTGAAAAAGAAGTAGCATGTCTGCAATATGAGGAAATTGGTAATATCTTTCCTACTATTCCTTTGTTTGATGTCTTTTATAAGTATAAATATCACTATTGTTTAATAAGGATATACTATATGTTTATCCATATTATATTGCATATATAATACGGGTGGAGAGTATATGCAATTACTATATTTTAATGTATTGTGATTAATTGAAAGGGTATTGTACTATAAAAGTGCGTAAGCCCATCTTTTTCTTATCTTTGTATTTAAAACAATAAAGATTAGAATTAATGGAACTTACACAATCACAAATTTCGGAAATTCTTTTGAATTATACAAGTAGTAGCGAGGGTTTTGTCATCATTCTGTCTTTAATCATGAATTCCTTGATATTTCGTGAACGGGAATTGTTCGTTAGTGGAAATGCCAATGAACAGTGCAATGGCTTTCGTCCCCGTCGTACTTCAGGGGCTAGAGAATATTGTCTGTACAGCCATTCCCTGTGCTGCACACTACTTCTGCGTGGCATACATCAAGCGACAGATCATTAACAGCATATCCCACAAGAATAAGCCAGTACTAGTTCAGGAACTCAGTGAAGTGTTCCTATTAGAGAGCAAAGAGATGAAATCCTTGCAGGGATACGAACATTTCATTACCTTTGTGTTCAAGTAGGGAAGGAAGTACCCTGCGTTTAGAAAGGACAAGACAGAGCGTAATAGTGCATACTTTACCTATATGGACTTCCCCATCGAAGTGCAGAGGTGCATATATACGACCAATTGGATTGGAAGGCTCAATAGAAAGTATAAGAGAACCATCAATGTGAGCCCTGCATGTTATTAGATAAGTCCGTCATCTTCCTGTTGGAAGCCGTGGTGATGGAGGAAATAAAGACAACATATAGCAGGAGAACATATCAATTTAAAAGCTGGAAAGAAAAAATAAAATGGAATGGAAAAAGAGAGAATGGAAAGATGGATTTACACACTTTTGAGGACACTACCAATAAAAGATAAATTTTATAGTTATCAATTAATTTGATTGAAAGACTATATATTATTGTTAATCTTATTTTCCATGGTTTTTCTTGTTATTTATATTAGTCAATTAATTGAGTTTATAGGAATAATAAATTATTAATTAGCGATTATAAGGTTTATCCATTTTTTGTAATAGCAAAATGGATAATAAAAGAAATCTTAATACAAAAGAAGAGAATTCCTTTTACATGAAATTCTCTTCTCATAGAGGTACCTGGCAGAGTCGAACTGCCCTACACGGTTTTGCAGACCGTTACCTAAC
>CAUUQE010000109.1:0-8162 GCA_963547065.1 uncultured Prevotella sp.
ATTGATAACGCTATCGCTGCATTTTTCCAAAATCCAAATTTTATATGTACTTTTAGGCATGAAAAGTGATTATATAAAAACAAGTCAAAAGATTTGGATAAATAAAAATAAACCATTATCTTTGCATTACGTTTGAAAAATCCTATTAGCTATAGAAAACAAATGAGGAAGTTTGGGTGAGTGGCTGAAACCAGCAGTTTGCTAAACTGCCGTACGTGTTAGCGTACCGGGGGTTCGAATCCCCCAGCTTCCGCAGCTAGCAAAAAAGAGACTTCAAAATGAAATTAAAGTGATGCCCAAAAGAAGAAGAATCGTTGTAAAATTAAAGTTTTACAACATTTTTTGTATTCTCAATTCAATACCTAAATAACAACATATATAGTTTGACTATTATAAAAACAAAGAATAGGAACGAAAACGCCAATAAAGTGATATTTCCCAATTACGCCCAATCTACAAAAGATTATAATAGTCGTCAGATTATAGCAAGCTGTGTATCAATATACAAAGAATATTAGACACACAGCTTGCTTTGTTCTGAATCCGGCGAACTCACGGTAAACAACAGTGTAACAGTCGGTAAAATGATACCAGAACTTGAAAATGTCTTTACCATCATTGCCGCCTATATGACCAAAATTATTATTACACAATTGACAGGCATAGATGATAGACACAGCATCATGATACGTTAATAAAATTTAAATTTAGGACAATTGTATTATAACCTGTAACTTTCATACCGCACAATCGTCATTTATACAGAGAGAAGATGAATAATATCAGTTTTCGTAACGATGTTTTGCCGCTGAAGAATATTCTTTATCGGCTCGCTCTACGCATAACTCTCAACAGCGCAGAGGCAGAAGATATTGTACAAGACACACTGATAAAGGTTTGGAACAAACGGGATGAGTGGAATAAAATAGAATCTATAGAGGCGTTCAGCTTGACGATTTGTCGTAATCTGGCATTAGATCGTAACAAAAGAATGGACAATCGAAATGATTCTTTGGACGAAACAAACATCGAAAAAGCCGATCTTTTATCAAATCCCTACGAGGATGCCACCCATAAAGATAAAATGGATTTAGTACGAAAGCTCGTAGATAGGCTTCCTGAGAAACAAAGAAGTTGCATGCAACTGAGAGACTTCGAAGGAAAACCTTATAAAGAAATCGCCGAAATACTGGGCATTACAGAAGAACAGGTAAAGATAAATATCTTTAGAGCACGGCAATCGGTCAAAGAAAAGTTTCAAAAATTCGATAATTATGGACTATAAATACATCAAACAACTATTGGATCGCTATTGGAAGTGCGAGACTTTTCTTGAAGAGGAGGAAATTCTTCGTGCATTCTTTAGTCAAAAGAATATTCCTTCAGATATGATAGAATATCGAGATCTGTTTGTCTTTGCTCAACAGGAGTATAATAATAATAATTTTTTGGGCGATGATTTTGATGAAAAAATATTGGCCATAATCGAAGAACCGGCACCGGTCAAAGCGCGTCCAATCACCATAACGCAACGCTTGATGCCTCTCTTCAAAGCGGCAGCCATCGTAGCTATTATCCTTACATTAGGCAATGCTATGCAAGTCCCGTTTAATTCGATGTCCACAGTGCATGGGAATATTTCTGAATATGATAAGGCACAACATGGAGCATCAGTAGCTATGAGCGATTCGGCAGTGGTAGACACTATGCATCACAGCAGTATTGAACCATCAGAGGCTGCATCGACAGCCATTTTGAAGTAGATAGATTTCTATGCTTACTCTATAAATCATGTTTAGTAAAACAACAATGAAACTGTGAAGTTTCAACATTCTCTCAAATTTTTCATAACATACTACGTAAGGAGAAGGTCGTTCATCATTATAATGAGCGGCCTTTTTTTCGGAAACGCAACAGTTTTTATTCATGTAATACTATTTCTGAACTGTTGCGGACTGACACCAGTACGAGATTTAAAATAGCGGCAAAAGAAAGAATCATCATTAAAATGATGCTCTCAAACAATTTCCTTAATATTATATATTTTCCTATGTATAATAGCAATTTTAGTTACATAGTCACGTAATGAGCAATCACAGCTGTCGGGATATATACCCTGTTTCCAACTTCATGACTTACACCCAAATTACCTTAATAGCGATCTGTTTATCTATGAACATGCTATCATATAACTGACAATATGATGCACCATCTGTCATACACTCCCATTCAAAGCATGATGGTCTGCGTAAAAACAGATGTTCGGCTATGTATGTTTAGGCGGTTGCGTGTTCTTTCTGTTGCTGCTGCTTTGCGATGTACAGCCGGTGCGCAGCACGCTCAAGAAGATACCTTACTGGAATTATGTGGGACGTATGTTGCGCAGAGATGTTTTAGGCCATGCCAAGTAGGCGCTTCATACAATGAAACATGCCGGTAAGTTACTGCTTATAACTTACCGGCATGTTTTGTTTAAAACAGACACCTGCATGATTTGAGGGCAACAGACAAGATACCTATAGCTGCTACGGACGCTTCAGACGCCGAGAAAGTTGCAAAAGCGAGGGCAGCAGAATGCACAAACTGAACACTAACCCCATAACCATCATACGCTCACTGCCGTGAAATAAGTCTATCAGTTTGCCGTCGTTCAACTGTGGCATAAGGTGGAAAAGCAGATAGGCCACTGTATTGTTCACCCAGTGAAGCACCACTCCCGGTACGATACTGCCCGTGCGGTAGTACATCCACCCAAGAATAAGGCCGATGAACACGGCATGCGGCAGCTGTGCCACATTGCCATGAAAAGCTCCGAAGACAAGGGCAGAGATGATAATTGGTATCCAATGCTGCCGCAGACTGAACATGTCGAGCAGTTTGCGTAGCACTGCACCGCGGAAAACCATCTCCTCTGCAATAGGCGCTAATATGCCTATGGCGGCATAGCCCCACGGTTCTTTCAGAATAGCCGAGAACATTTGTTCTATATTTTTGGGCATCTGCAAGTCCATCTGCTCCTGTATCCATTCGGAAGGCAATATGGTCCCGATTGACAGAAGTACTACCCAAATGAGCGTTACCCATGGTTTCGACTTGATATATACTCGCGAGAAAGGCGACCATTTGCGCCATGCAAATAAACCGATCGTTAGGATGCTGCCCATTACAGATGCCACAACGAGCTGTTTGCTGCCCATTCCGATGTCGCCAGATTGTAGCTTTTGTAAAATCAGAGATGCGTCGAAGCCTTTTAAAAACATAGAAACAGAGGCTGTGAGAAACGTGGTTACCAGTTGTATAAGGAAGAAAACAACAAGGAAGATAACACAGTCGATAACGCCGGAAGTTCTTTTATTCATCTTTATCTTTATCTTTTTCAAATTGTTCTACAACCATCTTTCGGTCATGTTGTAACTGTTTCATGAGGTCTTGCGGACTGTCGAACTTCTGTTCTTCGCGTATACGGTGCATGAACGACACCGAAAGAGTCTTGCCATACAGGTCATCACTGAAGTTCAGGATGTGCGTTTCCAAGGTGATATCGGTACCGTTAAAAGTGGGACGCATGCCGATATTCATCATTGCAGGCAACGTTGCGATGGATTGTTCCAAGCGGGCTTTCACGGCATACACGCCGTTTGCCGGTATCAGCTGCCCGTAGTTCGAGGTGTCGAGGTTAGCTGTGGGAAAGCCGATCTTACGTCCTTCTTGCACTCCGGGCACAACCTTACCGCTGATAGTGTATGGATAGCCCAAGCAAAGTGCGGCCATTTCTACCTCTCCTTGGCGCAGGAATGTACGGATGACCGATGAACTAACGTTGACACCATGCAGCATAAATGCCGGATGACGTATGACTTCAATACCGAGTTCATTACCATATCTCACATAATCCTCGAGACCTTCCGAGCGATTATGCCCGAAACGATTATCGTAACCGATGATAAGTTTCCGTACATCGAGCCGGTCTCGCAGTATTCTCTCCATGAAATCGCGGGCCGACAAAGTCGACATATCTTTGTCGAAGTTCAGCACAATCGTCTCATCTACGTTTGTTTTGGCCAATTGAATGAGTTTCCCATCGAATGTAGTCAGTAGTTCCGGCACGTATTCGCTATGTAAAATCTGCCGCGGGTGGCACGAGAAAGTAATGACAGCAGATGCCATTCGGGCGGCTGAGGCCTCCTCTTTCACGCGTTCTATCAAATATTGATGACCGCGATGCACACCGTCGAAAAAGCCTATCGTTGCCACGCGGGGGTTCTGCAGCGGCTGATCGTTGAGGCTGAACCTAATTGTTTTCATATCTGTTTTTACTTCAAAATAGCGAGCCAATCATGCCCTGATGTTTCAAGAAGCGTGTTTATTCCTTGCTGTTCGGCCGCTACGCAATTCTCTTTCGTATCGTCTACAAAGAGCGTTTCCTCTGCCTTGATACCCGACAAGCGCAATACTTCGACGAAGATTTCGGCAGACGGTTTAATCAAATGCATCTCATAGGAAAGAAACGTATGCTTGAAATAGTCGTCAGTACCGTATCCTCGATATGGAAAAAAATCGTTCTTGCACTTCTCCCAATGCATAATATTGGTATTGCTCAACAGAAACAGCCGGTGATTTCTGCGCAGTTCGAGCAGTCGTTGTTTCTTCTCGTCAGCGATACCCCTAAGCAGTTCGTTCCACGCCCATATGATATCTTCATCAGAAGCCGTGCATTCGGAGAGCCTGCGTGCCTCGTTGCAGAACTCCGCCTGCGTCATATACCCCAACTCGGTGCCGAGGAAAAGGTCTTCCGTGCGGTGCTCTTCAACATAAAAAGCTATGTTGTGTGCACCTATTTTCCTAAAAGCGTCGATGCACCTTTGACTGTCTAACCCTGTCAGAACGCCACCGAGATCGAAGATAATGTTCTTGATATGCTTGTTATTGTATTCCATTATCGGTTTTATGGTTTTGCTTTATTATCTCTTATTCTTTTGAAAAGCCGCCACAGTTCGCCCGCCCACAGCACCAAAGAGGTGGTCGCGATAATCTGCAACCATTCGGCCATGGACAACGGAGATGTGCGGAACATTCTTCCGCCGAACGTAACGATGAGCCATTGTCCGCACAATATAATTGCCAGAACGAGCAACAAACCACGGTCGGCATACAACCGATGGAAAGCGGAATGATGAGACTCCAGCGTTTTTGCATTGAACAAGTTCCAGAATTGCAGCATGACGAATGCGGTAAAGAATATGGTGAGTTCGTGTGTCAGCATGCCTGCGGCTTTCCGTTCGTCGCAGATGAGCAGGCCGAGAAGCAGCAAGAAGAACAGCAGGGCTGTGGTAATGATGGCTGTGGCTATAGACTTGTTGATGATAAAATCGGACTGTTTGCGCGGTTTATCGTGCATTACCTCGCGCGAGGGAGGCAGTGAAGCCAAAGCCATTGCAGCAAATGTGTCCATAATAAGGTTCACCCAAAGTATTTGGGGCACCGTAAGAGGCATCTCGGTACCTATGAGCGAGCCACCTAGAACGAGCAATAGTGCCGACAGGTTGATGACCAATTGGAAATAAAGGAAACGCTGAATGTTCTTATAAAGCGATCGACCCCACATAACAGCCTTAGCTATCGAGCTGAAAGAGTCGTCGGTTAAGGTCATATCGGAGGCTTCTTTTGCCACGCTTGTACCTGATCCGAGCGACAAACCTACGTGTGCATAGTGCAAGGCGGGAGCATCGTTGGTGCCATCGCCCGTAACTGCCACCACTTCGCCACGTTTCTGCAGCATCTCTACGAGCCGTTGTTTGTCGGTAGGCCGTGCGCGCGCCATCACTTTAATGGTCTTTGCCCAAACATAGGCCTCGTCGTCGGAGAGTGTAGCCCATTCCGGTCCCGTGATTAGAGCATGGCTATAAGCCTGATAGACAGCAGATGTATCGGTGATAGAAGTATGGTCTGTCGGGATTGTTTGCACTGCCTGTTCCTGCTCGTCGATACTTCCTATCTGCTTAGCTATCTCTAATGCCGTGGCTAAGGTATCGCCTGTAACGATCTTTATCTCTATTCCAGCTTCCTTACATTGCCTTACCGCCGCCGGTACATCCTCGCGAATGGGATCATTGATGGCTGTAATAGCCTGTAAAGTAAAAGGGGGCAGCGGTGATGTACGATCGATGAAAAGCGAACGGAGTGATATCTTGGCAGTTTGTTCGTTACGCCTGATGCAGGCAAACGCCAATGTTCGCATGGCTTTCTGCTGATAAGAGCGCAGTTTTTCCTGTATCATGCGTTGCCTGTCTGTAGGAATTTCACAAAATGAGAGTACGATTTCGGGAGCTCCTTTGACAAAAATATAATCTTTTGTTGCCGTAGCCATGAACTTGAGTTCGGTTGAGAAAGGTAACTGTTCTGTTATCTCGGTGGCACTGCGCAGCGCTTTATAGTCTTTACCCTTGCGCTGTAACCATAACAGGAGGGCGGCCTCTGTGGGGTTCCCGATACTCTCGTCGCCGTTGAGCTCGGCGGTAGTGTTGAGTGCAAACGTATTGTACAGCAAGTCGGTGTTCTCCTCGCCCGTTACGAACATTTCGCTTACCTCCATTTTATTTTGTGTTAGCGTGCCCGTCTTATCCGTACAAATCACCGTAACTGCCCCCATGGTTTCGCAAGCATGTAGCTTTCGCACAAGATTATTGCTCTTCAACATACGACGCATGTTGAGTGCAAGCGAGAGAGTGACGGCCATTGGCAGGCCTTCGGGTACTACCATGACGATCAATGTTACCGACATCATGAAGTAATTGAGCACTGTCTCCGCCATCTTCAGATAGTTATCGCTCTGCCAAACTGCGCTGTTGGTGAGTATATCGTGCCCGAGAAAGACAACAAAAGCTACGATTGCCACCGTTGTTCCTACCTTCGATATGACCTTGGCCAAGCGGTCGAGCTGCATATTGAGCGGAGTTTTTATGTCTGTCTGTTCAGTAGATTTGCGTGCCACCTTACCTATTTCGGTTTTATCGCCCACGGCTGTTACGCGGAAAAGACCTCTTCCGTTCATTACCATTGATGACCTGAGCAGCATGTCAGCGGGGTATGTGGTTTCGTTGTCGTGCTGTTGAGAATGCTTGTCGGCCGCTATTGTCTTGTTGCAGATAGGTTCTCCCGTGAGTGAAGACTCGTTGATCTGCAGGTCGGTAGCACTGATAAGCGTGCCGTCGGCTGGTATTTCATCGCCAACTTCTATGAATACGATGTCTCCAACGACCACCTGTCGGCGCGGGATTTCGATAATATTACCATCACGTCGCACCTTTACCGGCTGTTCTTCGCCCAAAGTATTGAGTACTTCGAACTTCTTGGCAGCGTCTCTTTCGAAATAAAATCCTATTGTTGTGGCAAAGAAGATGGCGAGGAAGATACCGATGGTTTCGACGAACTCATTCTCTATGAATGCTAAAATCAACGAAACAAGGGCTGCAACAAGCAGTATTCGAATGATAGGATCATGGTATTTTTCTAAATAAAGCTTCCAAATGGAAACCTTCGTGGGCGGTGTAAGAACGTTTTCCCCATGCTGTAGCCTACTTTCTGCCACTTGTTTAGCGGTCAGTCCTTTTATTGCGTCAATGCTTGACGTATGGTTCACATCCATCATTCTCACAAAATTTTGTCGCAAAGTTACTTAAAAATATCTGTAATACATATTAAATACAGGAGATTAGTAACGATTTTCAAACAAATTCAACAAATCTTTATAAAAAGCATCCTAATATATAGATACCTAGAAATCGGCAATAAACGAAAATTTCCGTACCATTTTTCAGTATTGAAACTATAGAAATATTAATTTATGTTATATTCTGTGTAAGAGGTTTCTACATTATCTTTTAATCTTGAAATACTGTTCTTGCTGTGAGATATTTATTGTGTTCAGAAAATCTTGATTCTTTAAAATTCGTAAAAATACTCTTTCTGAACGGTACATAAACATTTTAGAAGCGTTAAAAATCAAGATGGAAATATAAATATATCACTTACTTTTCATTGAAAATATTTGGATATTTCCATGAAAGACACTACCTTTGCATCTACTAATATGTTCTATCAGCAAAAATGGACTTGTAGCTCAGTTGGTTAGAGCAACAGACTCATAATCTGGAGGTCCCTGG
>CAUUQE010000110.1:0-8040 GCA_963547065.1 uncultured Prevotella sp.
TATGAACTGTAGCAATCGGATTAAGAATATTTCCATGTTGTTTGATGGGATTTTGGGTGGAAAAACGGCGAAGAAAGCCTGCTCTTCGGTTCGTTTTCTCAGTAAATTACTTGTTCATTAATTCTGTAGCTATGCGCCGTGCCTCGGCATCAGTTTGTATGTAAATGTCGTAGTCGGGATTCCTGTCGAACGTAGCCCGCTGCATTGTTTGTTCTATAACGTCGCCCATGCCGAGAAAAGAACACTTCCCGCGGCGGAAACCTTCGTTTACAATTTCATTGGCAGCATTGACTATGCAGGGCATATTGCCCCCTTGTCGGATAGATTCGAAGGCAAGAGCAAGGCATTTGAACTTGTTTAAGTCGGGTTTGAAGAACTCCAACGGCTGCTTGAACATATCTAAACGATCGCCGTTCAGCGGGAGTCGTTTCGGAAAAGAGAATGCATATTGTATCGGGAGGCGCATATCAGGTACGCCGAGTTGTGCCTTTACGGCTCCATCAGCAAACTGAACGGCGCTGTGAACGATGCTTTGAGGGTGCACAAGTACCTGTATTTTTTCCGATGGAACGCCGAAGAGCCACTTCGCTTCAATTACTTCAAAGCCCTTGTTCATCATGGATGCCGAGTCTATAGTGATCTTCGAGCCCATTTTCCACGTAGGATGTTTAAGGGCATCTGCCGCAGTTACGGTCTTCATTTGTTCCAAAGAGTAGCTGCGGAAAGGCCCTCCGGAAGCGGTGAGCAGTATCTTTTCAATCGGATTATCGCCCTCTCCGACGATCGATTGGAATATTGCACTGTGCTCAGAGTCTACGGGCAGTATCGGTGTATGGTACTCCTGTGCCAAGGAACAGATAAGTTCGCCGGCCACAACCAGTGTTTCTTTGTTGGCAAGACATATTTTCTTGCGGGCTTTGATGGCATGTATAGTGGGCGAAAGTCCCGAAAAACCGACCATAGCAGTAAGCACCATATCGATCGGACCGGCTTCTACTATCTGGTCGAGTGCCTCTTTTCCGGCATATATCTTAATATCTGTGAGGTCTTCGAGCAACGTGCAAAGCTCCTTGTAGTGTGCTTCGTTGGCGATAACCACGGCAGCCGGCCGGAATTTATGGGCCTGTTTGGCAAGCTCTTTCACGCAGTTGTTGGCCGTGAGGCAATACACTTCGTAAAGATCAGCGTGCTGATCGATGACGTCGAGTGCCTGTGTACCGATCGAACCGGTGGAGCCTAAGATGCATATCTGTTGTTTCATTTTATTCTAAGTCTAAGATGCCTTCCGGCAGTTTCATTCTTATTTCCCGCTTATCCATGTCGATTTCTTCTATTAAACGTTCGTTGGCGGGAATAAGCGCAGTGTGTCCGTCAGCCGTGTTTACCTCGAAAAGAATGTTCGGAGTGCTGTCGTCTACACGATAGATGATACCTATAGCCCTGTCAGATATGGCATCTATGAGCCTTAAACCGTGCATCTGTGCCCATGATACGGTACTTCTATCAGCAGCGGCTTGTGCTCTCGGGAAATACACATCGTGGCCCGTAAGCTCTTTGGCTTGCTCCTGAGTGTCGATATCGCAAAATTTTATGAGTGCTGTTTCGTTGCCGTGAAACCGGTATTCCTCCATATAGAAAGGTATCATGATGCCTTCAATTTCGATAACAAGGTATTCTGCGTCCGTTCGGTCGAACACATCGTCGTCGAATATGAAGTTGATTTCACCTTTCACCCCGTGAGGTTTGCCCAGTTTCCCTATCTTATAAACGTCTTCTTGTTTAATCATTCACTCGTTTTATTTTCGCTCCGAGGGCGTTGAGTCGCTTTTCAATGTCCTCGTAGCCGCGGTCTATCTGCGCTATATTGGCAATACGACTGGTTCCATTGGCACTCAAAGCGGCGATAAGCAGTGCAATACCGGCACGTATGTCGGGACTTGTCATGTTTCCGGCGTGCAATCTGATCTTGTGATCATGCCCAACTACCACGGCTCTATGCGGATCGCAAAGGATGATTTGGCCCCCCATATCGATAAGTTTATCTACAAAGAACAGTCTACTTTCGAACATCTTCTGGTGAAAAAGCACGCTTCCGCGGGCTTGGGTGGCCACTACAAGCAACACAGACAGCAGGTCTGGCGTGAGTCCGGGCCACGGAGCATCCGCCAAAGTCATGATGGTACCGTCGATAAACGATTCGATTTGATAGTGCGGCTGGTGCGAAATCCACAGGTCGTCGCCCTCTATATCGATCTTAACCCCAAGTTTTTTGAAGGCTTCAGGTATCATACCGAGGTTTTTCACCGATACATCTTTAATCCTGATACCATTGCCTGTCATGGCTGCCATACCGATGAAAGAGCCCACTTCTATCATGTCGGGCAAAACAGAGTGCCTTGCTCCGTGCAATTCTTTTACTCCTTCGATGGTCAACAGATTAGATGCAATGCCGCTGATGTTGGCGCCCATCGCGTTCAGAAGTCGACACAGTTGCTGTATATAGGGCTCGCAAGCCGCGTTGTATATCGTTGTAGTGCCCTTGGCAAGCACGGCTGCCATGATTATGTTGGCCGTTCCTGTGACCGAGGCCTCATCGATAAGCATGTAACATCCCTTAAGTTGCTTGGCTTCAATGTGGTAAATGCTGCGTTCTTCGTTACGAATAAACTTGGCACCCAGACTTTTAAAGCCGAGAAAATGGGTGTCTAAGCGGCGTCTACCTATCTTGTCGCCGCCCGGTTTAGCAATGGTAGCCTTGCCGAAGCGGCCGAGTAACGGACCTATCATCAGCACACTGCCTCGCAATGACGAGCTTTTTTTAACGAAATCGTCGCTTTGTAAGTAATCTAAGTGCAGATTATCCGCTTGGAAAGTATAGCTATTATGCGAATTACGCATAACCTTTACGCCCGTATCCTGTAACAATTTTATGAGATTGTTTACGTCTAAAATGTCGGGAATGTTGTTAATTGTTACTGCTTCTTGTGTCAACAATGTAGCACAGATAACCTCCAGAGCCTCGTTCTTGGCACCTTGCGGGGTGATTGTACCGTTCAAATAGTACCCACCTTCTATAATAAAAGACTCCATAGACGTTTATTTTTTCTTGCGGTTCTTATCTGTCTCTTTTATGTTTACCTTATCGAATTGAAAGGTAGTGAGGTCTAATTGTACCTTTCCATCGGTAAAACGTGCCAGATCGGATGCCACTTTTTCATCGTCGGACGAGCCATGACTCCACTGTACAAGATTGCGCTTCATCTGATTGGCAGTTACTCTGATGAGCTCGTCACGCTCTTCTCCCGCATCCATGTGCTTGAGTTGTTCGAAGATTTCGAACAACATATTGCCATAATGCCGTACGGGTATGTTCTGCATCGGGTACTTCAAAGGCTCCGGTTTCGCATCTATTTCCTTGGCTTGAGATACGTCATACGGGTAGTCTATGTCCAATTTAAAGTCGCTCATAATGGCAAGATGATCCCATAGCTTTTGCATGTAATCTTCGTTCTCGCGGTTTTGAGGGAACATACGATCCATGATTTGCACGATTGCCTCGGCACATTTCTGGCGTTCTTCGCGGTCTGTAAGTGCTACGGCATAGTCAACCATATTTTGTATTTCGCGTCCGTATTCCGGCAAGACAAGCCTTTCACGCTTGGTATTATAGTCTAATCCTTCTATATTCATATCTATATTAGAGTAATTTCTTGGGTGTTTTGGCAACGAAGTCCTTTAGGTAAAACGGCACGAAGTATGCAACATCTTCGAATACACCTTGTGCCATGCGCTTTTCGGCCAATGGTAACATGTTTTTGGCCAGCGGTTCTATGTCTTTTATGAAGTGCGCATTCTTGTGACGAATGGTGTCGATACACTTGTCGGCACCGTTGCCGAAGAAGTAAACAGAATACTTGTCAAGCAGTTCCTTATAAGAGGTATCGTCTACGATGTCGGCATGTATCGGACGTATTTCTTTGAGTGAACGGTCGAAGAACTGCACATAAACTTCCATACGTCGTGCATCGAGCATCGGGCAAAGCAGCGCATTATCTTCTTCTCCGGTCATTTCGTGCAATAAAACGGGCACGCATAGTAGCTCTAAAGTAGGTACTGCGATGAGTTTCACGTTGCGTCCGTAACAAATACCTTTAGCCATACTTACGCCTATACGCAGGCCTGTGTACGATCCGGGGCCACAGCTAACGGCCACGGCATCGAGGGGTATGGCATGATTGTCGATGAACGAAAGAGCCTGATCTACGAATATACCGAGCTTCACAGCATGGTTCGGCCCGTTATGGTCTTCCTCATTGAAGATACATTCGCCATCGTTACTTACGGCAACCGAGCATACATCCGTACTTGTTTCTATGTTTAATATGCACGACATGATACAAATATATACTAAATAAGGTGCAAATTTACGCTTTTTTTCCCGCAAATTGATTACTTTTGCATAAATTTAACTTGCAATATACGATGATACAATCAATGACAGGCTACGGCAAAGCGGTCGTAACTTATAAGGAGAAGAAGATCAATGTAGAGATAAAATCATTGAACAGCAAGGCTCTTGACTTATCTACACGTATCGCCCCGCTATATCGAGAGAAGGAAATGGAGATAAGACAAGTTATAGCCAAGGCGCTTGAACGCGGAAAAGTAGACTTCTCAATTTGGGTGGAAAAAGACGAGCTCGTGGCGGCTACGCCTATCAATACGGCACTTGTGGACAATTACTACCGGCAGATAAAAGACATAGCTGCCGCTTCGGGTATTCCCGAACCACAAGACTGGTTTGCCATTTTGCTGCGTCTGCCCGATGTAACCACACGCACCGAAGAAGAAACGCTTACCGAAGAAGAATGGAAAGTGGCGCGCCAAGCCATCGAAGAGGCCATTGCCAATCTTGTTGCTTTCCGTAAACAGGAAGGCGAGGCGTTGCATAAAAAGTTCACAGAGAAGATAGATAACATCGCTATATTGCTTTCTAGCATCGAAACTTATGAGAAATTGCGTGTCGAGAAGATACGTGCAAAGATCGTAGAGGGACTGAATCAGATCCCCGGAGTGGACTATGACAAGAATCGTTTGGAGCAAGAACTGATCTACTATATAGAGAAATTAGACATTAGCGAAGAGAAACAGCGCCTTTCAAACCACTTGAAATATTTCACGGAAACAATGAACGAGGCCCGTCCCAACGGCAAGAAATTGGGCTTCATTGCGCAGGAAATGGGCCGAGAGATCAACACTACCGGCTCTAAAAGCAACCTCGCTGAGATGCAGAATATCGTTGTAAAGATGAAAGACGAGCTGGAACAGATCAAAGAACAGGTGCTGAATGTGCTGTAGGGAAGCCAGCTACCTTACACATTTGCCTCCCCCTTTCCCCTCCTAAGGAGGGGGTATCTATAATAGTTGAATGAAATAAACAAGTTATTTTATGAAGAAGCATTACGAAACGGCTATGCCTTCTTCTTATTCTTTATTGAAGCAGAATACAAAGGAGCATCGTAAGTTTCCCACAGAGGCGGAACGTATCTTGTGGAAATGCTTGAGAGGTGGCCGTTTGGGGGCCCGTTTTCGTCGGCAACATCCTGTTGCCGATTATATTCCGGATTTTGTTTGTTTATCTAAGATGCTCGTGGTAGAGGTGGATGGTGGCTATCATTTTGTTGGTAATCAGCCCATGAATGATGAACAGCGTACGGCTTATCTTGAAACATTAGGCTACCATGTTATCCGTTTTACTAATGAGGAAGTTATAGGGAATATAGAACAAGTACTTTAAAAAATAAAGGAAACAATGGACAATCAGAATAATCACAAAGAATATCATCATAGTATAGCTACCGAAGCTCCCCTCCTTGGGAGGGGTGGGGGGAGGCTGTTGCCCTCTTTGCGAGGGAGGTTAATCATCTTCTCTGCTCCGTCAGGCTCGGGAAAAAGTACCATCATCAATTGGTTGATGGCAGAACATCCGGAACTGAACCTTGCGTTTTCCATCTCTTGTACCAGCAGAAAGCCACGCAGAACGGAGAAAAACGGAGTTGAGTACTACTTTGTATCACCCGAAGAGTTCAGGCATAGGATCGACAACAATGAGTTCTTGGAGTACGAGGAGGTATATCGCGACCGCTTCTACGGTACGCTGAAGGCGCAAGTAGACCGCCAGTTGGAGTCCGGACAAAACGTTGTGTTCGACTTAGACGTGAAAGGTGGCTGCAACGTGAAGCGGTTCTACGGCGACAAGGCATTGAGCATATTCATACAACCACCTTCGATCGAAGAACTCAGACGGCGGCTCGAAAGGCGTGCCACCGATGCTCCGGAGGTAATAGACGACCGTATTGCCCGTGCTTCTTATGAGCTTTCGTTCGCGCAGAAGTTCGATAAAATCGTGATAAACGATGATCTTGAGCAAGCCAAACGCAACACCTTAACGATTGTCGAGGCATTCCTGAACGCCGAAAAAGATAAATCATAAACAAACAAAAGCAACGTATGTCGAAACGGGTGGGCATATACGGCGGTTCTTTCAACCCCATTCATAACGGTCACATCGCCTTGGCGAAGCAGTTGCTCCGTGCATGCTGGCTCGACGAAGTGTGGTTCGTGGTGTCTCCGCAAAATCCTTTTAAGCAATCGTCCGAACTGCTCGCCGACGATAAACGGCTGCAATTGGTGCGCTTGGCGCTCGAAGAAGAGCCGAAACTCACGGCATGCGACTACGAATTTCATCTACCCAAACCCTCGTACATGTGGCATACGCTGCAGTCGATGCGTAAGAATATGCCCGATACAACCTTTGTTTTGCTCATCGGAGCAGACAATTGGCAGGCTTTTCCGCACTGGTTCAGGCACGAAGATATCGTTCGTAATTTCGATATTGTTATCTATCCCCGCAAACAATCACCGGTTGAAGAAGCGCTATTGCCTCCGCGCGTGCATCTTGTACATGCAGAACTCTACGATTTGAGCAGCACGATGATAAGGCAACGCGTAAGGTGCGGCGAGTCTATAGACGGTCTTGTGCCACCCTGCATAGTGCCCCTTGTAAAGGCATACTATGCAAATGCCGAGCGGAAACCGCATGGCGAGCAGCCGTAACCGACAGTTTTTTTAACGCGCAACGTTTCAGTTATTCCGTTCACATTCTGTATCTTTGTTTGCTATATGGCTTAAAATAAAGATAAAATAGTATGAAACGTTTTTCCTTTGTATTGCTTTTGAGCGTCGTAGTGCTTACTTGCGCAGCACAGAAACACCCTATGTGGACGATACGTGTGGGATATGGAATATCCGATTGGATACATTCCGACGGCGACGGTGTGCCCTCTTTGCAGATCGGGGGCACGGTAGAAATCCTGCTATCGCGTACGTTCGGGTTCCAAACAGGGCTGTCGTATATGAACAAGGGAGCTCTGTGGACTGTTGAAAACGGCGCGCCCGACGGAACCGCAGTCCGCCTTCGTATGCGCTTGCATGGGGTATATGCACCTCTTTTCCTTACCTATCACATCCCTATGGGCGATGCCGAAAACCATTACGGCTTTGTTTCTTCGCTCGTAACACTGAAACTTGGTCCTTACATCGGTTATGGATTGGGCGGACGTTTGAAGAAGAGTGCAGCGGGAGAGTGGCTGCCTGTAAACGGCAATCCTTACAGCCGTTCTTACAATTACAATAACCTGTCTCTGCAAGCCCCCAATGGTACGGCTGCTTATCTGGACAAACTGAACCGATGCGAGGTAGGTGTAGCTGCAGGAGTAGATGTCATTGCTTTCGGTATAATAAATGTTTCGCTGGAAGGAGGCATAGGTCTTACACCGCTGACCACGCATTGGGGCGGTCGTAGTGCCAAGAGTTACTTTATTCAGGGTGCGCTTTGTGTGCCCTTGCTCCTATAGTCTGTCGTCGATAGAGCGTAGGGATAAGCAACATAGACGATGTACCTATGCGGCATAGGTATGCCACCTGTCGCCGATAGGGATATCTTGTCTGGGGCGAACACCGTTATGACGGTGCCGGCAG
>CAUUQE010000111.1:0-8014 GCA_963547065.1 uncultured Prevotella sp.
AGAAAGAGGATTACTTCGATGATTACGATGCGAAGGGCGAACTTTTGACGGAAGTCTACTTTGCCCATCATTCTGACGGCGTGCAGGAGCCCGCTTTTGCGCATGGCGCCGTAGGCGATGACTATGAATAGCATCCATGCGAGCAGGGGGGTGAGCTGGTTTTCTGTGAGGTGGCCGAAGAACCATCTGATGCCTTCGCTGCTCAGTAGTGAGCGCAGGGGGGCGTCGGGCATGGCGGCTGTTATGAGCCACGACACGAGTATGACGAGCATTTGCACGATGCATAGGGTTAGGGCTGATAGTGTGAGGATTTTATTCTTCATCGGGTTGCAGGTTGTCGATGTCTAGTATTCGCAGCTGCAGTGCCTTTACGACGAGCCGCGTGGCATTGATTCCGATGCCGCTGTTGCCCTCGGGGAAGAGTTTTTGTATGAGTTCGTTCTGGCGTTTCTCCAGACTTTTTACGCCGAAGGGCATGCCGCGCAGGTTGGTGATCTGCTCTTTGGTGTAGCCTAAGGCTAAGTGGCGCAGGAATCGCTCGTCGTATTCATCGATTTCGTAGCTTACGAATGCTTCTTGCTGGAGTAGCTGGCTGCTCACGCTGTGCTTGAATCTGTCTACGATTTTCTCTAATATGGGCTGGTTGAATACCATTCGCTTGCCGCTCATCACGCTGGCTACGTCGCCTCGGGTGAGCAGTTCGCCGCTTTTGAGTATGATGCCGTCGCAGCCTGCATCGAGCACGTCTACCCATAATTTCTCGTTGAGTATTTCGCCGGTGAATATCAATACTTTTACGTGGGGGTAGGTTTCTTTGGTGTGGCGGCATATTTCTACCCCGACGGTGGTGGAGCCGCCCAAGCCGAGATCGAGCAAAACGAGTTCGGGCAGTTCTTGCTTGATGAGTTTCCAATATGCCTGTTCGTTTTCTGCGGTTCCTATAATCCGCGCTTCGGGGATGTCGTTACGGAAGATGCCTACTGTTCCTTTCAGTTCTAAAGGCACGTCTTCTACGATTATAACTTTAAAGTTTTCCATATTCGTTTGGTTAAAAATATTTCTATGATTATTCTTCCTTGGCGGTCGATGGCTTGAATGCCGCAGCCGCGTGCGTTGGTGGCTTCGCCTATTTCTCTGACAATTTGTCGGCATAGCAGGTAGTTCATGTCGACGGTATTGGGTGTGAAGAGGTCGGCCAATTGTTCTTCCGACAGTGCGAGGCCGGTCATATTGACATTCAGGCATATGTAAACATCGCCTTTGTCTACGGCTTCGCAGGTTATTTTTTGCTCGCCGTTCAGTCGCTGCAGTATTTCGAAGAGATATTTCACCATGTCGTTATCTACTGTTTTTCCGATGTCGATCTGTCGTATGGCCTGTGCGCTCAGTATGGCATATAGTTCTTTGTAATATTCGGCCAGCTCGCCGATGCTTTGCAAGTTGGCATCGCCCCCGTCTACGAGCAGGCGGATGCGCGATGGATAGTACATGGTTTCGTGCTTCAGGGTGGAGAGGCAATTGTCGAGCACACTGTTGCTGATATGCAGTTTGTCGTTTTCGTAGTTCAGGCGGTGCAGTTCGTCTTCGGCAAGTTCTATGTTTGCATGATAAATATTATCGGCACGAATGCTCTGGGCCAGTGCTTGCTTGATCTGTCCTACAACGGAGTATAAGGGTGCCGAGTGGGTGTTAAATACCGACATGCGCGCATCCCACAGCTGATTGATACGCTCGAGTTTCTTTTCGGCAGGAAGAGCGGTCAGCAACACTGCGTTTATATCGTTGATGCGGTCTACACAGAAACGGTAGTTCACCCTGTATCTGTAGTACAACAGATAGTAGGCGGGGAATATAAACAGCAGCAGGAGTATCAGCAGGATGATGGCCACGTTTTTATTGCTTTCCGACTTCTGCATGACGCGTACGTACTCGCCGAGGTTGGTGTCGGCACTGCACTCACGGAAGAGCCGCGTGTAGACCTTGTTGTTAAAGCGGTAGGTATCCCAATCATGCAATGCAAGAGCAGCCACCGCGCTTTCGTTTCGAATGTCGAGGATAATGTTGTAATTGGTTTTTAGTCCGCGATGCAGCCATTTCAGCTCCGCCGGATCTTCTGTACCCGATGATACAGCTGTCATGGTATCAGTACCGTTCGGATACTGTGTCTTATAAAATTCATTTAAACAGCGGCGGCAGCTGTCGGCAAAAGCAAGAGTTCGGCTATACGTTCCGTTGATGTTGCTGAAATAGGCGCTGTCGGCAAAGGTGTTGGCACGCCCCAAAAGATCGCTCTTCAATGTCTGATAAGCGATCTTATGAAGACGTTCTTTCTTGCCTTGAGCATTCAAGCCGGACAAGAAAGAGAGACTTATCGCGAAAATAAGAGTAACGGTTCTGGCAATTCCTTTAGGCAATCTGAAGTAAAATCGGCTTCCGATTCCTTTTTTGCTCTCCGCCTCTATCTGGCATACGGAGAATATTTTGCTCATTTTCCGATATTTATCAATAATGCCCTTGCAATTCATCAGGCCGAACCCGTGGCTTCGTTGCTGATTGTCGGCAGACTTATTTTGGCCATTATTCAGTTCTTCGTCGATAATCGGCTTATGATCAAATATATGTTTACTCTGCTCCTCGTCCATCCCGATACCAGTGTCTTGTATGGAAATCTCTACATAGTCTGCGGATGCACAGGCACTGATAACCACTTTTCCCCCTGCGGGTGTGAACTTTCGTGCATTGTCTGCCAAAGTGTTAATCATGAAGAGAGTGAGTGTGCGGTCGGCTTTCACGGTTTCTGTAGCCGGTCGCACCTCCAGTTCTACTCCTTTCAGCTGAAATCCCATCCGGCCTCTCTGCACGATATCGAACAATGGCTGCAACGGAAAGCTCTCTATATGCAGGTTGAATTCGCCTTGCCGCATTTGAATCCACTTGGTAAGCACCTCGTTGTATTCATTGATTTTATCGGTTAGTTCGGCAACGTACTGATAACGCTCAGTGCGCACTGTGTCATCTTCACCGGACGCCAACAGTCGGTGTATCTCGTTGAGCATTCGATCAATGAACGGGGTTATGCTCATTACCAACGATATTTTTGCCCGTTGTTCAAGATTTCGCTTCTTGTTATTCAGAATATGCGACTTTACAATCTCGCGCTGCTCGTTTATTTCTTCAAACTGTTCCTTTTCCTTCTCAACATGCTGCTCATTCTGCTGTTTCCATTTATTCAAAGGTTCCAACAAAGACTGCATAGAGAAGCGACGGTTACTTTTCTTACGCATGCTATCGAAAACGAACAGCAAAGCGCTCACTATAACTATCATAAGCACAACACCGATGATCATTATATTGAGTTGCCGAGAAGACTTATCGAGCTGGAGAGCGCGAGCCTCTAACTGGCGATCCTGACGCGTAATTTCCTGCATATCGAGATAAGCATTGCGGTTATAGTCGCTTTTCGCTTTGTCATCAATGGCAGAATAAGCCAATGAGAGTTGTTCGCGGATGGAAGCCACCAAATCGGGAGCACGATTGATGGCCGTATTCTTCTGTAATGCACTCTTTAAACAGAAAATGGCCGACTGATAATCTTTTAATTCCCAATAACATTCAGCAAGTGTTCTGTAAGCTCCCGCCGTTTGATAAACGTCTCCATAGCGGGTAAATATTTCCAACGAACGCTGCGCAAGGTTACCGGCCAGCAACGAATCGGGCATATTATCCACGTTGAGAAACTTCATAGCCGGCAGATTAGCTTTAACCAGCCGCTTTCTCGCCGCCGGCGATTGCAGATGCTCGCTTATCGCCTGCATGGAATTAGCCTCCCAATACGGATATCCATATTGTCGAGACAGCAGATAACACCGCATCAGATAGTCGAATTCCGTCTGTTCTTCCTCTTCTTGAGTTTTTGCAGTTATAATGCCTCCCGCACCTACATTGTAGTAATAATTCAGCACTTGGGCCGTATCGGTCACGATCTCTCCGTTGGGATCGATGGAAAGCATAGCCTCTGCCGACGCCTTATCCAGTCCTACGTAGTAGTAATAAGTAGAAGTTACGATATTCAGTTCGGTCTGCGCATACACCAATCGTTTTCTCTGATGCGTGTCCAGATATTCTCTTTCTTCATCGATACGCTTCATTCGGCGCACAGCCTGTTCGCGATAATCATAAAAGTCACGATTGCGAGACTCGCGTTGGCACAATCGCATAAACTGCACATCTGCCACCAACAGTTCCACTTGGTTATTGGTTATGTCGTCAACCCTTTCTAATTGCTGCTTTGCATGCTCGTAATCCATCTTAACGATACTAACAAAAGCCAAATTATTCAGCGCTTCTGCCCTACCTTCGCCATATCTTCCGGAAAGCGCATAAGCTCTCTCGGCATAAACACGCGTACTGTCGAGATTACGATAATGGTAGAAATACGACTTTTCGTTCAGCCCGTCGACTTTATGACGATTTGGAAGCGAACATGACGTTAATAGGCAAGACATAGTTAGAATAATTTGCCACCTGATAATATGAATACTGCCGAAATAATCTTTTCGCATTTCTAAAAGTGCAGGATTTAGCGATATAAACATGACAAAGATAGGATATTTTTCCCTTTAAGACGAATTATTCACGCACATTTTGTCAATTTTATAAAAATAAGACCTATGTGTATATGTGCAATTAATAATTTATCATTAATTTTGCATATAATAATATGTAATGTATGACAGATAAAATCAGAATTAAGGATATTGCTCTAAGAGCCGGTGTTTCTGTCGGAACCGTAGACAGGGTACTACACAACCGACCGAATGTATCCAAACCTGCAAAAGAAAAGGTTGAACTGGCGCTAAAAGAAACGAACTATCAACCTAATGTTTATGCCAGTGCGCTTGCTTACAATAAATCGTATACTTTTTACATCACTATGCCCGAACACGACTCTGAAGCATATTGGGAAGAGATAGAAGAAGGCACTCTCAAAGCAATGGAGACCATGCGGGATTTTAATATCGACGTGAAAATACTATATTACGAACGCTTTAACGACAACTCTTTTATAACCGTATCGCAATCGTGCATAGATTCAAATCCCGACGGTGTGGTCATCGTTCCCTCTACTTTGGAGATTACGCGACAGTTCACCGACGTTATGCACGAACGACAGATACCTTTTGTAATGCTCGACTCTTACATGCCAGACTTGAAACCATTATCATTTTACGGACAAGACTCCTTTGTCAGCGGATATTTTGCTGCGAGAATGCTGATGTTGATAGCCTCTAATGAAAAAGAAATCGTACTGATGAAGCGCATTATGAACGGCAATGTTACAAGCAAACAGCAGGCAAATCGTGAAGTAGGTTTCCGACATTACATGCACGACCACTTTCCCGAAGTGAATATTATCGACTTGGATATGCCCATAGAAGGCTCGCGCAAGAAATACGATCATATCCTCGAAGAATTCTTCAACAGTCATCCGCACATACACCACTGCATCACTCTCAGCTCTAAAGCCCATATCGTAGGAGAATTCTTGCTGCGAACAAACAGAAGAGATATTCAGATTATGGGATACGATGTGGTTGCCAAGAATGCAGAATGCCTACGTCAAGGCAGCATATCTTTTCTGATCGCCCAACATGCATACCAACAAGGTTTCTGCTGTATCGACACTTTATTTAAGGCAATAGTGCTGAAAAAAGTTGTCAATCCAGTAAACTACATGCCTATCGAGCTGCTTTCAAAAGAGAATATAGACTTCTATCGTCGCACACAGCTTTAAGAAACACGTATGCATATTTAACAACCTATTTGATGATTAGCAACAAAAAAGGGCTTGCAGCCCTAAGCCCACTCATCTTTTTCATTGCACTTTATCTTGTAACTTCTATCATTGCGAGAGATTTTTACAAGGTACCCATTTCTGTTGCATTCCTTTTCGCGAGCATTTTTGCCGTCGCTATATCAGGAAAGTATCCATTGTCACGAAGAATTGAAACATTTAGCAAAGGCGCCAGCACACAGAATATGATGTTGATGCTTTGGATATTCGTATTAGCCGGAGCCTTTGCCAACTCTGCAAAAGTTATGGGTAGCATTGATGCTACCGTAAACCTTACGCTCTGCATACTACCGGGCAACATGCTTCTTGCAGGCTTGTTTGTTGCAGCATGCTTTATTTCTTTATCCATCGGAACAAGTGTCGGTACTATCGTTGCCATCGTTCCGATTGCCACAGGCATATCATATTCCACAGGAATAGGCCTGCCTTTGATTACGGCAACCGTAGTCGGAGGGGCCTTCTTCGGCGATAATCTTTCGTTCATATCTGATACTACTGTTGCCGCCACAAGCTCGCAAGGCTGTAAGATGCGCGATAAATTTCGGGTAAACTCATTTATCGTTATACCTGCAGCCCTTATTATTTTGCTAATATATATATACTTAGGATACGGAATGCAACTGCCTGCAACCCTTCCAAGCATTGACTATATAAAAGTACTCCCATACTTTATCGTTCTTATTTCTGCCATCTGTGGCATGAATGTTATGGGTGTATTGACTGTAGGCATACTGTCTACCGGTATTGTTGGCATCGCCGGTCACGAATACGACTTTTACGGATGGCTAAAAGCCATGGGAGATGGTATTCTCAGCATGGGCGAGCTTATCATCATTACGATGCTGGCAGGCGGACTGTTAGAGATTATTCGCGAAAACGGAGGTATCGATTATATCATCCAAAAGATGACTTCGCACGTAAAAAACAAACGAGGAGCCGAATTATCCATAGGCATTTTAGTTACGCTGGTCGATATTTGTACGGCCAACAATACCGTAGCAATCATTACCGTAGGAGGCATTTCGAAACAGATATGCGATCGCTTCGGCGTGGATAACCGAAAAGCAGCAAGCATTCTCGATACATGTTCATGCTGCATGCAAGGCATGATTCCTTACGGTGCACAAATGCTGATAGCCGCCGGTTTATCCAAGGTTAACCCTATAGAGATATTACCCTATCTATACTACCCCTTTGCAATAGGCATTGCTATCGTTATGTCTATCGTCTTCCGGTATCCCAAAAGGTATAGTTGAAATCAACAAATAATAAACATGATTGCATATGATGGATATTGTAAGACGTAATTTTTTCAGGCTTTTACGCTCGGGTGCTTTCAATGAATACGAAACTTTAGAACCGATGTCTACTTTCAAATGGCGAATTTTATTTAATATGATAAGTTCCCAAGACATTTTTTCTGTTTTTATCAAAGGCATAAATAACTACCAACATGACAGTTATGTTTTATTGCCAGCAGATATTATAGACGAGTTTTGTTCATATGAAAGAACAAAAAAGAAAGAAAATAAAAGCAATCCTAATGAAACTGCTCATCTAAGTAATTACATTCTTAATCGTCGATTAAAAAAAATACATTATAACGAACGCCACGCTATCGATACTTCAATAGAAACATTGGAATTGCTCAATATTATCATTGTAAATCTCAACCACATTCTGAACAGCGGGATTTCTTTCAAAGAAATCATAACTTTGGGCATATATTTGCGAGAAAAAGGAGATAAAGTAGACTTTATAAAATTAGAAACATGGCTCCAACAACTACATATTCAACGCATGGCACAATTAGAAGGAAGTATTCTTATCATGTCTTTTGAATTTACAAGAGACGAAATTCCTTTCATGCACAACATCGAAAAGAAAGTATGGAAACTAATACTACAAACTCTAAAACCAAACTTTCATTCTACATCAGTAGAATGGCATTTTCGACAAACTAAGATCGGTTTCATACACAATAATCTATCAGGTTTCATACGTAATTTGACACACACTTTCCATTACTTCACATATACACCTATAGAAGCGATAAGTAATCTTCTATACACTTTTAGGAAAAGTTTATCTGAAATTGAAGAATAAATTATTTAAACAAAATTTACAAACAGTCATAATATTTGTAAAATATATATATCC
>CAUUQE010000112.1:0-7790 GCA_963547065.1 uncultured Prevotella sp.
ATAATTGGTCGAGGATTGCGTCTGCCGAAAGCATTAGCTGGCGATATTGTTTGAAGGGAACGCTCTCTACGATTTGCAAATCAATGCAATCTGGCATCTTCGCTTGTGCGTCTAAAGCAGCTTGCAGCATGATATCGGTACCTTTATATTCATTTCGCTCTTTATTGATACCGATGAAGAAGGTGGTTTTATTGTCTGCGGGAGTAGCGGGCGACGATTTTGAGCACTCGGAAGAGTAGGGGGCACTCTCTGATAAATCAGGAATGATAGGAAAAGGAACAAAATGTATCTTTTGCGGATAATGATCTTTGTAGGCAATCCAATACTCATAAAGTCCGCAGACAATGGCATCGCAGTCGGAAGCAATCATTTTGTTCAGCTTTTCTTTTGCTGTTCCAAGCCAATCTTTTTGCTCTTTGATTGCGTCTTTGTTCGTTCGGTTTTGATTTCCTATATTGAAATCGCTGTATCGCAGTGGTTTGTGAAACGTACCGGATTCTACCCAATAATAATCCATGCCGAATGCGCCTAAGACAACGCATTTGTTATGTTTTCTAAGAAACTTGTAAACAAAAAACAATCGTTCTGCTTTGAGCTCCAAGAACATGGGATTGATGAGTTGAACAATGTCATATCCCATGAACGCTTTTAACTTTGTGATTATTTTGATGATAAGCCGTATTCCTCCCCAGCGGGTCTTGTTGCGTGCCAAGTCAATATCCCGGTCATAGTTTTTCCAAAAGTCACCATTCGAAGCCACCGTTACCTCATGGCCTAACTTTCTGAATCCTAACGCCAAGGTTGCATGGACATTGCTATATTCGCCTAATAAAAGAATCCGCATCCTTTATTTCTTTTTCTGTACAATTATCTGATGGTAGCTAATAATAGTGCTCTACCGATTTTTGTTTTGATAGCTTTTCTGAAAATAACATATTTGTTAGTATAGTTCTTTTCCGGAAGAGGGAAAAGATCGTATTTCTTCAGATTGTTTAATGCTTGGTTTAGATGTTTGCTGCTATGGGTGAGCCGTATTACATTATATAAATAGTCCATAGAAAGTTGAGCTACCCGTCTCTGAAGTGCTTCCGACTCCTTGTTTGGCAGAGTCAAAATCATTTGCGACAACCTATGAATCACTTCTACGCTGTTATTGAGACGCTGGATTTTACTCATTGTATCAGTTTTATGCGTCAATGATCCATGTCTTTGTCTATAGAAGTATGCCTTGGCTTCCGTATGAAAAACTTTTTTTGTGCGTAGCATTAATTGGGTCGTAAACTCTTCATCTTCCGCATAGGTAAGTTCTTCTGAGAAAGACAACGTTGCAGCTATGACCTTTCTGAAACAACAGCTCCAAACTGATGATTTCAGATTATGTGTCCGCATATAGTCGCTTCCGGTAATCGGCCCATTAATATCCATGGCATAATCGCTGTTTTCATTGGCAGTTGCGTCAAATCTAACCATGTCTGCATCGTTGTGTTTGGCAATTTGAATACAATGATTGTAGGCGGCTGGAATCAGATAGTCGTCTGCGTCAACAAACTGAATATATTTGCCTGAAGCCACTTGCATACCGATATTTCGAGCCGCGGAAACTCCCTTGTGCGGATACCTTATATATATAAGGTGGTCTTGAAATTCTATTAAGTCATCTAATGGCGGAATATCACTTCCGTCATCAGCAATAATAATCTCACGTTCTTCCGGCGAGAGTTGTAATCTTAATATGCTTTCAATACATTCTTTTAAGATTGTTGTTGGCTCATTAAAATAGGGGATAATGAAACTTATCTTAAAGCTTTCATCACTTTGTGATAGAATTGAATCAACTTGCATAAGTTTTTAAGACCAAGTAGGTGTAATACATTAAGTTTGATAGTTCCATAATAAGGCATTATGGGCAGTTCGAGATGCTTATTGCCGAGTTCGTAAGCATCTAATTGTATGTTCAGAACACTTTTATAGTATTCTTTGTCAGAAGTCTCTTTAAGGATTTCAATATTCGTTTTTAGAAGAAAGGACAAATCTATTACTGAAGCATTGGCGGTAATTCCGCTCGTGTTCCAAGTATAATGATAAAAACCGAGGTGTGTAGTCAGAAATTTCCGGCATTGTTTTATAATATCAGGTAAGATAGCCACGTCCTCAAAGTTCTTTGCTATTGGAAATCTAACCTTGTCAAACAACTGCTTTTTAAATATCTTATTCCACATGTAAGCATGGCGATAGGCTTTGCCTTTCAGCCAATAATCTGCAAAGCTTTCATACTCCAAATCGCCGAATTGCATTGTTCGTGAAAGCTTTTCATGTCCTTCCTTGTCGATATATGAAAACTCTACGACATCGATTTTTGTGTCCTTATTAAATAAAGGAAGTACTGCGGCATAAGTTCCCGGCTCGAGATAGTCGTCAGAATCCACAAAAGTAACCCAAGTGCCTGTTGCAATGTCCAACCCATGATTTCTTGCAGCACTTAATCCGGCATGACTTTGTTTCAAGTAAATCATCTGTGGAATTACTTGACATAATTGGTTGCATAATAAGTCGCATTGAGAATCGGTAGAGCCATCATTTATTACGATAATTTCCATATTATCGATACCCTGTATCGCTACGCTTTTAATACATCTTTCAAGGCTCGAAGCTGTATTAAAAACAGGAATGATGACGGATAGTTTCATGAAGGCAAAGATAATAAAAATACGTGAATCTACTACCTAATCTATATTCTTTTATTACCTTTGCATAGATGAAGACAAACAGAACTCCACAACCACCTGAATATGAGCAGTTTATTGTCAAGCAACAGGCACCATTGTTAGAATGGTTGCTTGCCAATATTCATGAAAGTAAATCGAAGATAAAGGCTACGCTCAAGGGTAGGGGCATTAAGGTTAATGGTAAGGTTGTTACTCGTTTTGATTATTTACTGACCGAAGGAACAAAGGTTATGGTCAGTAAAAGCAAGCGTAACGAAACGTTCAAGAGTCGTTATGTAAAGATTATTTATGAAGATCGCTATCTACTTGTTGTAGAAAAGAACATCGGCATTCTTTCCATGGCTGGTGGCCATGCCTCTTTGAATGTGAAAGCTGTACTTGATGACTATCTTCATCAGTCGCGCCAGAAGTGTACGGCTCATGTCGTTCATCGTCTTGATCGTGATACAAGTGGATTGATGATTTATGCTAAGGATATTCAAACAGAGCAAATCTTGGAACATGATTGGCATAATATTGTGTATGATCGTCGTTATGTGGCCGTTGTTTCCGGTGAAATGGAGGACGAAGATGGTACGATTGCGAACTGGTTAAAAGACAACAGATCTTATATGACGTTTTCTTCTCCTGTGGATAATGGTGGAAAGTATGCCGTAACTCATTTTCATGTCCTTCGACGAACAGCCTATCATAGTTTGGTGGAATACCGTTTGGAAACCGGACGTAAAAATCAGATTCGTGTGCACAGTGCTGATATGGGGCATCCTGTGTGTGGCGATATTAAATATGGCAATGGTGATGATCCTTGCGGACGGTTATGTCTTCACGCTTATGTGCTTTGTTTCTATCATCCGGTGACACATGAGCTTATGGAGTTTGAAACTCCAATTCCATCTGCTTTTCAAAAGATATTCAAATAATATTTTCCGTATATGAATTCTGGCTTTGCTTATTTCGCCTATCTTCTTATAGCTGTTGTGGTAGGTTTTTTTGTTGTAAAGAAAATAACGAGTTGTCTCTTCAAAAGCCTTGTAGGCATTTTATTGTTTGTGGTTTTAGTGATTTTATATATCCTGAATTCTTAAGAAGAAAAAGTGTATAAAGTAAACTGCCTCATGCTACTTATCCTTGTAGTATGAGGCAGTTTGTTGTACACTCTTGACTATTCTGTGTTTTGAATATAGGCCTTGTCTCTCTAAAAAATGAATTTATAAAGATTCATCCTCAGGCCTTTCTAATGAAACTCTAATCTTGGAAGCAAAGCCTTTTTTTTTCTTTTTCAACCACTGTGCTTTACGTTTCTCGTATTCTGCTCGGTGAGTTTCTAAGAAATTATCAGCCATGAAAGTTACTTAAACTTAGAATAAATAATACTTATTTTTAAAGGAGTACGTGTGTTATTGGCTCCTCCAACCAAGCGGGTGCTGGTTAATGCCATATTATGCCGTACACTCGTCGTATAAATGGTTTCATTAATTTTTGCGGTTGTCGTTATTACCGGAATAATCACGACCTTATTCCAATCTGCCGAAAGGTTAGAATTCCTTTTCTTTGCTGAAGCTAAAACCTTAATTAGTTTGGAAATATTACTAAAAGTAAATGTATTCTTATAACCGCTAAATTTATTATTACCATCTACAGAATAATCTCTGGAGATAACATACGAATGGATGTTGTCACCCACATAACCCTTTTCAAAAAAAGAAGTGAGACTGTCTTTCGGCAACATCAATAATTGTGTAGTAACAGGTAGGTTATAATTATTAATACTATTATCATTTATACGCTGCAAAACGATCTTAGCCGAATTGATAGAATCTCGTTCATGCCCTTTAAAAATGTCATCAATTGGGAGTGTCAATTCTGTGAAAATTCCGGCAGGTGTCTTTAGGTAAGTGCATGAATTGTCTTCTACCAGCTGCTGCAAGCGTGATTTGTCATTGTTAATTTTAGATATTTGTAGAATCTCACCTGTGCCTGGGAATGAAGCCAAATAACGCTGTGGCTTACTATTGCTTTTGTTCTTTTCTTTGCTGGTCAAATAAACGTTAAGCTGGACATTAGCAATATACATCATTGCCCCTAAGCCACTCTGAACTGTAAAATTGAAGCCAGGAACAACATGCGTTCTGAACATTTGGGAATTCCTAAAATATTCCGGATGCTTATAGTAAGTCTGAAGGATATACGTTCCAAAATTAGAATACGTTTTTCCACTTTGATCTGTGTATGGATCATTCAACGCAAACTTAATATGCTTCTCATAATTAGTAGACGCACGTAAAGAATCTGAGTTTGTTAAATCAGCAAGCGTGAAGACTTTTTCTTTATCAATGCCATCGTTTCTTAAATATCCATGCTCTTTTATGTCAAAATTAGTATAATATTTAGCTGTTTCTGGTACGACCTTAGCAAGTTCTTGCATCTTTACTTTCAGCGGAGCCAAAGAATCTCCATAAAATTCACTGAAAAACAAATTCAGAACACAAGAATCGGCTTGTGCTTCTCCATTAATTTTATTCTGTATAAGGTCTTGTGTAGGGAAAGAATAATTCTCAATTGTAGCTACTTGGGTCATAAAGCTCGAACTAACAAAAGCTCCTGTTTCCGGATCTTTAATTCGTCCCAAATATCCAATATTGCTTTTGCCGAGCACTGAGTCCACCAAGATAGACTTTGAAGCGACTGTAAACGAATCAGTAGATACATCCAACAAATCAGACTGCTGAACAAGAGATATACCTATTTCTCCTGTAGATTCATCACAGGCCGTTAAAGAGAGAGAAGCAAGCAAAACGCTGACCAAAACTTTAGCTTTCATTATCTGAAATATTTCTTTTTAAAATATTTTATTCACAAACTTTATTGATAAAATCTATATATGCCTGAATATAGTCATTACCAGCATATTCCATAATAGGCAATTGCTTCTCGTGCGCATAGCCAAGCAAATCTGCATTAACAGACTCACTTGCAACAACAACTCCATCGCTATAGTCCAAAGCCAATTTGCCTAACTCAACAAAGTTAAACGTTTCGTTATAGGGACTGAGGAGTTGCGCATCTGCCCCTTTGAAGCCTACACATTTCTTAAAATTACCACCCAAATCATTCTTCAAATGTTTCTGGAATAATGAAGTAATAATCTTTGTTTTTGCAAAACAAGGCTCATCATTATATGCTTTCTTGATGTATAAAGGAACCACTGCTCCCATCCATCCTTGACATACAATAACATCCGGTGTCCAGCGTAGTTTCTTCACAGTTTCCAGCACACCCCGAGCAAAAAATATAGCGCGTTCGCCATTATCAGGATACTCTTCTCCCTGTTCGTCAACATCCATCTGGCGCTTCATAAAATAGTCATCATTATCTATGAAGTAAATCTGTAGACGTGATTGTGGAATTGAAGCAACTTTAATAATCAGTGGATGATCGGTGTCGTCTATGATTAAATTCATACCAGAGAGACGTATCACCTCATGCAATTGCCCCCTACGCTCATTAATAGTACCCCATTTGGGAGTAAAAGTTCTTATTTCAAAAGCATTCTCTTGTATCTTCTGAGGAAGGTCTCGTCCCATGATAGACAATTCTGACTCAGGGACATATGGTGTAATCTCCTGGTTAATAAATAAAACTTTTTTTGGCATATATGTTTAAATTTGGGATATGCAAAGTTACGAAGAATTATTGATATACCCCTGATTTTTAATTATAATCAACAAACAATGGACGAAATTGGCATATTTTAAAGTATAACTATCATAGGGATGTCGCTTGAAACAGAGTGCACATAAAAAGCAATTTCTTTCGGGTTGAATCTAGTTTTTCAAACGTTATCACTTTTACAGAAACAGCGCAAAACCAGAGTTTATTTTACCAATCGTAACGTCGTGGTAAGATTGTCCGAAGTTTATTTTATCAATCATAACGTCTTGGTAAAATTGTCCGAAGTTTATTTTACCAATCGTGACGTCGTGGTAAAATTGTACGAAGTTTATTTTACCAATCGTAACGTCGTGGTAAAATTGCCCGAAGTTTATTTTACCAATCGTGACGTCTTGGTAAAAAATATTTGTGTTTTTGCCTTCGTTTTAGCGATTTGAACAAAAAAAATACATTGTTTTGCCTTCATCTCTTCGATTTTTTGAAGCATAAGGCGTTATAATCATTCCGGCGAGTTGCAGATGATGATTGTTAATAGTAGGAAAAGAGCCATATCCAACTCTTGTAGCGAGTTATGATATGGCTCTTTTGGTGCGTTTTGCGAAAAGACTTTCTTATTCGATAACAACCAACGCTTCTTCTTCCATTACGCTTTGTCCTTGTTTTACCAAAACAGCAGTGACTTTACCATCGCGTTCTGCTTCTATGTTGTTGGCCATCTTCATGGCTTCCAATACACATACGGTATCACCGGTCTTGACCGTGTCACCGACAGCTACATTGATATTTATAATCGTTCCCGGAAGAGGGGCCTTGACGGCATTGGCTGTGTTGACATTTTGTGGTGTTGCAACTTCTTCCGAAGATGCCTCTTGAGTTGGGGCACCCAAAACTACCTTCTTCTTTTCTGGTTCAGCTTGTTGCTCTAATTCAACTTGGAAATTTTGACCATTGACAGTAACTTCTGCAATATTATTATTGATATCGCCAATAGTTACCTGATATTCTTTTCCGTCAATTGTATATTTAAACTCTTTCATTATATATCCTATTTTGTTTTATGGTTTCTGAGTCATAGATAAGAATTTCGCATTCCACATTGTTGACTTTGGTTTGATGGTGATAATTCCAGGTTCTTTGTCGTGAACATTATTTCCTTCAAATTCAAAGATGGCCATTGAAATTGCTGCATAAATATTTTGATCCATAATTAACGATTTTACAATTTAACAATCAAATGTATGGATTCGGCCTACATAGGCATGCAACCATGTTTCTTTGCTGGCAGACTCTGGCGCTTGGTTGCAAGCTGGGCCAAACCACGACAGATACGGAAGCGGGTATTTCTCGGCTCAATCACGTCATCAATATAACCGAATTGGGCTGCTTGGTAGG
>CAUUQE010000113.1:0-7764 GCA_963547065.1 uncultured Prevotella sp.
ACGGCGATGCCGACTCCTATGGCGCTATTATGCGTATTGATGAGGAACAAGTGCAACTGATGAAGCGGCGTGGGGGCGTGGGCCATGATTTAAGTCACATACGTCCGAAAGGTTCACCTGTTAATAACTCGGCTCTTACAAGTACAGGATTGGTGCCTTTTATGGAGAGATATAGTAATTCCACACGCGAAGTAGCGCAAGATGGTCGTCGTGGAGCACTGATGTTGAGTGTAAGTATCAAGCATCCTGATAGCGAATTATTCGTTGATGCCAAGATGACAGAGGGGAAGGTTACGGGAGCTAACGTGTCTGTAAAGATAGACGACGAGTTCATGAATGCCGCTATAAGTGACAAGCCTTATACGCAACAATTCCCTATAGATAGTAAAAATCCTCAATGTACTAATAGTATATCGGCAAAAAAACTCTGGGAAAAGATCGTACACAATGCATGGAAAAGCGCCGAACCCGGAGTGTTGTTCTGGGATACTATTATTCGGGAGAGCATACCTGATTGCTATGCCGATCTTGGTTTCCGCACAGTGAGCACCAATCCATGCGGCGAAATCCCGTTGTGTCCCTACGATAGCTGTCGGCTGTTGTGTATCAACCTTTATTCTTATGTAGTAAATCCGTTCACAAAAGAGGCTTATTTCGACTTCGATACCTTTAAAAAACATGTACAGATAGCGCAACGGATTATGGATGACATTGTAGATCTTGAACTCGAGAAGATAGACAAGATCATGAAAAAAATCGCAGTAGATCCGCAAAATGACGAAGTGAAAGGTGTTGAATACCATCTTTGGGAGAAGATCAAGCATAAAAGTGGATTAGGAAGGCGTACTGGTGTGGGCATTACAGCCGAGGGTGACATGCTCGCAGCTATGGGGCTGCGTTATGGAACACAGGAGGCTACGGATTTCTCTGTAAACGTTCATCGAACTTTGGCATTGAATGCATACCGTGCATCGGTTGTTATGGCGAAAGAAAGAGGGGCGTTCAGCATATACGATGCCAAGCGCGAAGCAGAAAATCCATTCGTTCTGCGGTTGAAAGATGCAGCCCCCGAACTTTACAAAGATATGGTGCAATACGGTCGTCGCAACATTGCGTGTCTGACAATTGCACCTACCGGAACCACTTCTCTTATGACACAGACCACGAGTGGCATAGAACCAGTGTTCATGCCCGTATATAAACGTCGTAGAAAAGTGAATCCCAACGATACTAATGTGCATGTTGATTTCGTAGATGAAGTAGGAGATTCGTTCGAAGAATACATTGTTTATCACAAGAAGTTTCTTGAGTGGATGAGGATAAACGGCATTGATTCGACCAAAAAATATACCCAAGAAGAGATCGATGAACTCGTTGCAAAGTCACCTTATTATAAAGCTACGGCAAACGATGTGGACTGGTTGATGAAAGTTCGCATGCAAGGAGCTATTCAAAAGTGGGTAGATCACTCTATTAGTGTGACGGTTAATCTGCCGAACGAGGTGGATGAGACGCTGGTAAATCGTCTGTATGTAGAAGCTTGGAAGTGTGGATGCAAAGGGTGTACTATCTATCGGGACGGGAGTCGTGCAGGGGTTATGATCTCTGTATCAAAGAAAGATGAGAAAGAGGAAGAAGAGCCGGAGCGAGTGAAAGATAATAATATGGAAGAACTAAGTATACCTCCGTGCCATCAGCCAGAGGTTACTGAAGTAAGACCAAAGGAACTTGCTTGCGACGTGGTGCGCTTTCAAAATAACAAAGACAAGTGGGTGGCTTTCGTAGGGCTGCTGGACGGCTATCCTTATGAGATATTTACAGGATTGCAGGATGACGAAGAAGGCATTGTATTGCCGAAAAATGTAACCAAAGGAAAGATTATCAAGCAGACCAATGAGGATGGGACACACCGCTATGATTTCCAATTTGAGAACAAACGAGGCTATAAAACTACTGTTGAAGGGCTGAGCGAGAAGTTTAATCCTGAGTATTGGAACTATGCAAAGTTGATATCCGGCGTGCTTAGGTACCGCATGCCGATTGATCATGTGATTAAACTTGTGAGTTCACTCCAACTAAAAGACAAGAGTATCAATACTTGGAAAAATGGCGTGGAGCGGGCTCTGAAAAAATATATTGTAGATGGTACTGAAGCCAAAGGACAGAAATGTCCAATTTGTGGACATGAGACATTGGTTTACCAAGAGGGATGTCTCATCTGTAAAAACTGTGGTGCGTCGCGATGTGGATAATTTGTAATGAAAATACTTTCAAGTAATATTTATATTCGTAACCTGCGGTGTCACGCCTATCATGGTGTGATGCCACAGGAACGTATTACAGGCAATGATTACATCATTAATCTACGTGCCACTTATAATATAGAGTTGGCGATGCAATCTGACGATATTGCCAACGCACTAAATTATGCCTATGTCTGCAATATTATAAAAATAGAGATGGATGAAGTCTCAAATCTCGTTGAAAATGTGGCTTACAGAATAGGTAAGCATTTGTTCCGACTATTCCCCAGTATAGAGAGATTGGATATAGACATTGCCAAAATCAATCCTCCGATGGGGGCCGACTGTGACTGTGCAGGCATAGAAGTACACTTAATAAATGATAAAACCCTTTAGATAATAACGATTTTCTCACATTATTTAATTACTTTTGTAACGAAATGGGTAGGAAATCGTTATTTTTTTTTATATATCTTTTTGTATTTGCAACCGCATCCATGGCTGCAAATAAGCGTTTTACCCTTGTTATAGATCCCGGTCACGGAGGCCATGACACCGGTGCGATGGGTGCAATATCCAAGGAAAAAGACATCAATCTGACTGTAGCGCTCGCTTTTGGGCAATATGTAGAGCGTAATTGCCCTGATGTTAAGGTGATTTATACACGTAAAAAAGACATCTTTATCACACTGATAGAAAGGGCAAACATAGCTAATCGCAACAGAGCCGACCTCTTCATTTCCATTCATACGAATGCCCTGCCGGGGGGGAAGGTGGCGCGCGGTTTCGAAACATATACCTTAGGTATGCACCGTGCAAAGGATAATCTTGATGTGGCTATGCGCGAAAACTCGGTCATATCTATGGAGAAAGACTACAAGCAGACCTATCAAGGCTTCAATCCTCGATCTTCCGAGAGCTATATCATGTTCGAATTCATACAAGGAAAGAACATGGAAAGAAGCATAGAACTCGCTAAACTGATACAAAGCAACGTGTGCAGCGCTGCCAATCGGCCCGACAAAGGCGTGCATCAAGCCGGTTTCCTTGTGCTGCGAGAGACCTCTATGCCCAGTTGTCTGATAGAATTGGGCTTCATAACAACGCCAGACGAAGAACAAGCTCTCAACAATTCACCCCAAGTGGACAATATTGCAAAAGGCATATACAATGCTTTCATTCAATACAAAAGCAAGTATGATGACAATATAGTGATACCTTATAAGGCCGAAAAGATAAAGCCGACCGACATTCCTACTGTCATTCCGCCGCCTTATTCGTCTGTAGACGAGCCGGAAAAGAAACTCCCAAAAGAAGAAAAACCATTCAAACAAGAAGGAAAGGCAGCAAAAACGGAAGACGAAACAGTCAAGATACCGGCCATACAGACAGACAGTAACAGCCTTATATTCAAGGTACAAATATTGGCAAGTAGTTGTAAACTGAAGATAGGCGATCCCCGTCTGAAAGGTATTGCCGATTTCAACTGCTATGAGGAAGACTGCCTATACAAGTACACTTGCGGCGGCGCTACTGATTATTACACCGTACTCGGTCTGCGCAAACAACTGGCAGACAAGTTCCCCCAAGCTTTCATAGTCGCATTCAAAGATGGAAAACGTATTGATATCAGTACTGCACTCAAGGAATACAGATTAAATAAATAACAATGACAATGAGATTTACGAAAGAAATAAAGATAGCTATCGTTGCCATTTTGGGAATTATCGTCCTTTTTTTCGGAATGAACTTTCTGAAAGGGCTCACCCTGTTTTCAGAAGATAATACCTATTACATTGCTTTCAAAGATATCAGTGGGCTTTCGGCTTCAAGCCCGATCTATGCAGACGGTTATAAAGTGGGCGTTGTAAGAGGCATCGAATACGACTACAACTTGCAGAAAGGTGCTCGTGTGGCCATCGATATCGACAAAGACATGCGTATTCCTAAAGGGAGTTCAGCCGAAATCGTAAGTGATTTGTTAGGCAATGTGAAAGTTAACCTGCTGCTTGCCAATAATCCGAGAGAACGCGTATCCCCGGGAGAAACCATCATTGGCAATATCAACGATGGAGCTTTGGGAAAAATATCGGACATGGTACCGTCGATAGAGAAAATGCTTCCGAAGCTCGACTCTATCATGTGGAGCCTCAATACCCTGTTGGCAGATCCGGCAATAGCGCAATCTCTCCACAATATACAAACTATTACCGCCAATCTTACTACCACCACTACACAACTGAACACGCTGATGGTAGGACTGAATAGAGATGTACCGAAGATGGTCGGTAAGGCCAATGGTGTACTCGATAATACCCAGCGGTTTACAGCCAACTTGGCAACCGTAGACGTTGCAAGAACAATGGCACAAATAGACCAAACCATTACTAACGTGAAAGAGTTTACAGCACGCTTAAACAGCAATAAAGGGACGCTTGGACTGCTGATGAATGATGACAGACTGTATAATAACATGAACGCAGTGATGCGCAATGCCGATTCTCTCGTAATCAATTTGCGTCAGCATCCCAAGCGCTATGTTCACTTCTCCTTGTTCGGAAAAAAAGATAAGTAAACAAATATACCACAGTATTTCATTCGTCTGCCTGACATAGAATATTCACCGGTCCAATATAGATCCTATGTCTGTTAAGCTTAAACAGCACCCCTGTTGTGCATAGACCATATACCTAATCTGCTTAGTTTGCACATCTAAGAGCAATATATGCAATATTTTTATAATCAACGAGTTACAATCAATTTGCAAACCTACTTCCCCCCTTTCGCATGAGTGGCAGAAAAATTAATTTTATGCCATTCTTTTATTTCCGACAGGTAATATCACTAATTAGAATGAGTCTAAATAATGCAGTCAATGTTTCACAGCATCATGCAATTCGCTCCAAGTCGTTGTTTTTGTAGCTACTACCTCTATCCTTACTATGTTTCACTCTAACTATGCGTATGTTTAATAAATACCCCATAAACATCTAAAAATCAAGATCTTATAAATTACAAAACACATCTTTATCTATCTCGTTTTTCAGAAATACGCAAAGTCTGCAAAATAAGCAACTTACGCATTTTTCTTTAAAAATTTATAAATCTGTCCATTTGTCTAATATAAAATTCTTTTTTAATTTTGCATACGTCACAATGAAAAATATGCCGAACGGCATAACAAAAAGTTAGTTTTATAAATGAAAGTAAGTCCTAATTCTTGTTGGGAAAATGCCCTTGCGCTTATTCGAGAGAACGTTACGGAGCAGCAATACAATACATGGTTCAAGCCGATTGTCTTCGAATCGTACGATGAAATGAAGAAGACTCTTTTGGTAAAGGTGCCGAGTCCGTTTGTTTACGAGTACCTTGAGGAGAATTATGTAGACTTACTGAAAAAGGTCCTCAGCCGTGTTTTCTGCGAAAACGTGAACCTCGGCTACCGTATTGTGGCCGATAAAGAACATAATATTACTACTGTGGTAGAGGGAGCTGCGGGAGATTCCGATCCTAAGCCATGTTCGACAACGCGCGGCAATCGTTCTCCAACGGCCTTAGATGCTGCGCAACCGCAGCATTTGGAGTCGCAACTTAATCCGCACCAGACATTTACAAATTATATAGAGGGCGACAGCAATAAGCTCCCGCGCTCCATCGGATTGTCGATTGCAGAGCATCCAGATATGATACAATTCAATCCGATGTTCATTTATGGTCCGTCGGGCTGCGGTAAAACGCATCTTATCAATGCTATCGGCATGAAGATTCGTGAGTGTTACCCTCAAAAACGTGTGCTATATGTCAGTGCAAGGCTCTTTCAGGTGCAATTCAGCAATGCTACACTACAAAACAGCGTAAACGATTTCATCAATTTTTACCAGACTATCGATGTTCTGATTGTAGACGACATACAGGAATGGATGACGGCAGTCAAGACACAGAACACGTTTTTTCATATCTTTAATCACCTATTTAAAAACGGTAAGCGTATTATCCTTGCGAGCGATCGTCCTCCGGTAGACCTCAAAGGTATGAACGAGCGCCTGCTTACACGTTTTTCTTGCGGTCTTATTGCCGAATTGGAGCAACCCAACGTAAAGTTATGTATCGATATTTTAAACAATAAGATACACCGTGATGGGCTGAACATTCCCGAAGATGTGGTACAGTTCATCGCCTCTACGGCCAACGGCAGTGTGCGCGATCTGCAGGGAGTAGTCAATTCGTTGCTTGCATATAGTGTGGTTTATAACAGTTGCATTGATATGCGACTGGCCGAGAGAGTGATCAAGCAGGCCGTAAAGATAGACGACAAACCACTCACTATCGATGATATTCTCGACACTGTATGCAATCATTTCAACGTATCGCCTACAGCCGTCAATAGCAAGAGTCGTAAGCACGACCTCGTAGTGGCGCGCCAAGTGTCGATGTATCTGGCACAGAAGTATACCAAGATGCCCGCCTCGCGCATCGGGAAGCTTGTTGGGGGGCGCGATCACTCCACTGTTATCCACAGTTGCTCGCAGATAGAACAACGTCTGAAAGTTGATCATCTGTTCTCAGATGAAATACAAAGCATCGAAAACTCATTTAAAATCAAGAAATAGTTCTATCATTTTGTTGCGGTAGAAAAACGATGTTTTATTCACAAAATTCTTATTTGGCATTCCTCCCATCATCTCCTGTTCCTATTAGATGAACAATATAAGCTGATCAGACATATCGCCTGTTCGATATAGGCGTATTGCCTATACGCATTAAACGGTATATCTGTTTGTCGTACCGGTTGTGTCATGGAAAAATATACAATGAGTATTTGTCCTGTCTGAAGGTGCTTGAGTCGACAAACATATTGGTTGTAACAGAAATTTTGGGCTGCCGTATCTCTATAAAAACATTTATATGGTATAAATAAATGCCACAAACGATTAACTCGTCTGTGGCATTCATTCTATGCAGTATATTTGGTTATGCCTTTTTCCGTCTGCGTCTCCACTCCACGAATACACCGAAAAATGCGACCAGAAGCAGAACTGCGTAAGACAGATAGGCCACCGTCTCGGTTTTCTTGATAGATGTAGGATGGAAATCAAGTTCAACATGGTGCGCCCCTGCATCTATCTTGAGTGCACGTAAGATATAATCTACACGCCCGAGCACGGCAGATTTGCCGTCTACAGTGGCTGTCCACCCGGGATAATATATCTCTGAAAACACGATAATGCCCCCTTTATCCGAATTTACATCGTACACAAGAAGGTTCGGTTTATAGTCTTTAAGCGTAACGATCGACGTTTTGCCCTGCACAACTGCATCGCCTAACTGTTCTTTAAACCGCATGTCGGCCACAGCTTCGTGGCGCAAATCGAGTTTCCCAATGGCGTCTAACTCCTGATTAGCATTATTCACATAGCTCAATTTGTCTATAAACCATGCGTTGCCATAGGCATACGGGTTACGCATAGGTACTGTTTGGCCGCCCTGCAACGGCAGGATGAAATACTTAGTGTTCAGCATA
>CAUUQE010000114.1:0-7731 GCA_963547065.1 uncultured Prevotella sp.
TATATAACAGCAAAATAATAAATAACTTTTTTCAAAAAAATCATCGAAAAAGAAAATTATGAATAAAATAGAGAAGAAAAGCATCATATTTTTTGCCCATATATGACCATTTTTCGAGGCAAAGTTATCAATTTAAGTCGTTCAAACCATATATGTGATGTTCCTACAATATGCTTACGATTACGACTACTAATTATATAATACGAAGCACTATATTCATCCATCAGCGATAAGAAAGTATTCTTGATACGTGAACATTTTTCATTAATGGCATTATCGAACGGATCAATAAGCCTGTCCACAGTTTCTTCTATCTTTTCAATATCAATCCATCGGCATATCTTAGTATAAATCGATAATAATTCAGCACGATAATTACACAAATATTTGAATTCTATACCTTCCGGATGATTTAGGAAAAGAAGATATACTGCTTTATGAACAGGTGAAAGTTCCACCTCTTTATTATTATATGCGGTAAGAAAGAAACGATAATCGGCTGTTATGCGAAGCTGACTCAGCGATCCTTTGGCCGCCTCGATACGAAGTTCTTCGAGTAAAGGTACGCCTATACTTTGCAACAACAGATCATTACGTCCCATCCGTTGTAACTGTAATACACGTTCACGTAATTCTTCAGCTATATTTTCGGCCTCTGTATTCACGATACAAATATAATCATTTTCTGTCAAATCATCAACACACCTCAGAAAAGTTACGAATATTCTCCCATTATACATGCCAAATATCATTCACATTTCTACGGTCTATCGGCATTAAATGGTGTCTCTATCTACGATACACCACAGATATATAAAACATTTGCAAGGCTTGCAAAAAAAATGAAAATTGAAAATAAAATTATAACTTTGCCTAAGTTAAAAAGAAAGAACACTAACGATAGGTATGGAAGAGTTCGAAACAAAAGTGACGCCTTTAGTAGATTTCGACGATACAGAGGACAAAACGAAAAACATCATCAAGGTAATAGGTGTGGGCGGAGGCGGATGTAACGCCGTCAAAAATATGTACAACGAAGGCATTGCGAACATAACGTTTGCCGTATGCAACACCGATAGTCAATCTTTAGCCAGATCTCCAATCCCCGTCAAGCTATCTATAGGCGATACAGGTCTTGGGGCCGGTGCCAATCCAGAAGTAGGCAAGGCCGCTGCAGAACTTCGTATAGAAAGCATCAAACGCCTATTAGACGATGGTACCAAAATGGTATTCGTCACTGCGGGTATGGGGGGAGGTACAGGAACCGGTGCAGCTCCTGTTATTGCAGGTACCGCTAAGGCCATGGGTATCCTTACTATTGGCATTGTAACCATACCATTTTATTTTGAAAAGAAACGCAAAATCATCAAAGCCCTCAAAGGTGTAGAGCAAATGCGTCGCAATGTCGACGCATTACTTATCATCAACAACGAGCGTATCTGCGACATCTACAGCGATTCGGAAGTAACCATAAAGAACGCGTTTCACTATGCAGACCAAATACTTTGCGATGCTACAAAATCGATCAGTGAACTTATCACCGTCGAAGGCGATATCAATCTCGACTTTTGCGATGTAGAAACGACACTGCGCGGTGGTGGCGGGGCCATTATGGCCATGGGACGTGCGCGCGGGGAGCACCGAGTAGAACGGGCAATTATCGATGCGCTCGACTCGCCCCTACTCTACGGTAACGATATAGATAAAGCCAAACGCATGTTATTTAATATTTATACGAGTGAAAAGCATCCACTTTTCGTAAGCGAAATGACAGAAATAGATGCTTTCATGGATGCCCTTGATCCGGATATCGACGTAATTTGGGGTGTTTCAGACGATAACAGCCTTAATGAGGACGCCAAGGTAACCATTCTTGCCACGGGCTTTGCCGATGATTTCACAAACAACTACCATTTTTCAGAAGAAGATCAAAATGAAGAATTCTTTGAGCGTATGATCAACAGATTATACCGCCCATATCAACATATCGACTGGAAAGAATTGGCGGAAGAAACCAAAAAACAAAGTATCCCTCTGCAGCACCCCATCGTAACAACAGACATAGAAGGCATACCCGTAACGGTTTATACTGGTGGTGAAGACAAAGAAGAAGAATTAGATTCTACAATATTGGCCGTAGAAAACACCCCCACGATGCCTAAAACTAAAAAAGAAGTACAACAAGAGCCATCCGTACACCTACCACAGTCGCTTTACGACCATCATAAACCGTCGAAATTCCTCACCCGCATGAAGATTCTGATGGATAAAATCACCGAACTTACACAAGATCCGGAAGAGAAATAAGGAACACGCACACTGTTCCTATCTCATGCAAAACAAGAGGTGTCGAGCCCTATATATATAATAAGGTGTAAATAAACGTATCGGGCGCCCCCAAAAGATACAAAAAACAAAGCGCGAAACAATTATTATGACACACTTCATTGTAGATCAGAAACAAGATAAACAGTTCCATTTGTGGCTGATACTCTCTCTTGTAACTTTCGTATTAAGCAATTATCCTGCACCCGATGCAATACCCATTACGGGCTACAACGGCTATTACGTACTGGTAGAACTCATTCTGTCGCCGGCAGTTCGATACACCGTTCTGCTCATCAATACCATTATGTGGCTATGGATGCTGTATCAGCTGCAGAAAAACAGCATGAGCATAAGCAACACATTGAGCAATCTATGGTTCGCAATGGGGGCTCTGTATGTATTGCGCACCGTATTTATGCACATCTCTTATATCCATAACTTTTCAAATTCGTTTGAATTAAATACCATCATCCAAGCGTTGAGTTTCATTCATTACATTATCCAGATTTGGATAGGCTGCATTCTTACATTCCGACATAGCGGTAGTATCAGACAATTGGGCATTGCTTTCCTGCTCTGTTCAATCGCCCTTACCCCTATTGTACTACTAATAACGTTTCTCACAGACCAGCTGCAAGACGATCTTCTTGTTCTCTTACGTTGGTTGCAAATGCTGTTCAATGCTTATCTATTGATATGTATGCGGCGTGTTTTTAAGGTAGAAGAAGGCTACGTCGCCCAAATAACAGCAACAAACGAAACAGATGACCAAAACATTTAAAATATAAAAACATGGAATTAGAACAAATTATCGAAAAACTGGGTACGCTGCAAAACGGTGATACCATCGTTAAGTCACTGCAAGAAACTACCAACCTCTTGCTCAACCACTATTGTTTTAGCATTAAAGGCATCACTCTGTACCCGATAGAACTCGAAAGTTACTTCTACAGAACCGGCATTTTCGAAGATCCCTACGTACATAGCAACGAGCTACAGATGAACCATTTCGGCGAATTCTACGTGCACCGTCGCGGACAAAGCGCCAACGATGCCTATAAGATGGATAATCGGGTGTGCGTAGGTATATCGCTTTCGGCAGCCGACACCTATTACTATTCGGCACTGATACGCAGTGCAGTGTTCGCAGACGGTATGACGAAATTCGGTCCTAACAACGTTCTCACGTATTTGGCAAGTAAAGTAAACGAACAAGAACATGCCGTTTCGCCCGATTTCTTCAAGGAACGCCATGCCGGGACCTTCGAACTGTCGAAACTATTTCCCGCCATCGAGCATCGAAAAGTATTGCAGAAAGTTGACTACGACGCCGATCCGCGAAACAAAGAGAATGTATTCTTCTCTTCAAGAATAGGTATCGGCGACGAGAATATGCACTATCGCAACATGCAACTGCGTGCCCTTATCGGTACTCTGAAGAAGGAATATCAGTTCAAGGAGAAATCTCTCATCCTGAAAGATTATCTGCAGAACAAGAGACTACGTGGCGAAGAGGCCGAAAAGGAGGCTAAACGAGTATATGGAAGTGCACCGAAAGCGGTTATTTCACAACTGTAGCTTTCAATATTTTGATATCTTCTATCAGTCGACCATTGGCTTCTGTCTCAGCATGTTGCATATTTTAATGGTATCAATTCCTTCCACTACCTCATCGAAAATCATATACTGGCCGTCGAGATATGGTGTTCCACCCTACTCGAAATATGCTTTTCCGCTCTCCGAAGTCAGTTTTATCTTATCGTGGGTAGCCATATCAAGTCGGCTCTGTGCACGGTCGAACATATCTTCACTCATGCACTTTCCGTAGACTATATAGAACTGGCTTTCCGAAAATGCATATTCCGGATTTGTCTGGTTGGGCTCGTGAGCAGCTACCAGAGCCCCTCTTTTATGGAAATATTTCGGAAATACGATTTCGGCAGGTAGGGTGTAGTCGGGCGAATAGTTGCCTGTAACGGCTCCGGCAATAGCATGTCGGCTCATAGAATCGCCCGATTACATTATAAAACCGGCTATAACACGATGGAACAAGTTACCATTATAACAACCGGAACGCACATGTTTCAGAAAATTGTCGCGATAGCAAGGCATTTCGTTATAAAACACAAGGCGAATATTACCCTTGTCCGTCTGTAACAACACTTCATGGCGCAAGCTATCTACCTGCGCCATGAGCACGAAAGGCATTGCAGAGAGTGCCGTTAAAATTAATCTCTTAATAAGCATCTTCTTATTCTATTTCTTCATTATATACCTTCTTACTGTCCATAGCGCACCATACGTAAACGATATATGCCAATACAAACGGGATAAAAAGTAACACAACGGCTATGACTCCCAACGTAAATTTGCTGCTGCGACCATTGGCTACCGTTAATGAGCTCTGCAAATCGGCATAAGAGAGATAGTAGACTGTGTTGTTCCATCCCGTACAAAGCAGCAATACCAGCACCACTAATACCTCTCCGATACCCGCCAGTCAGATGCCGTGCATATAATCTTTGTTCATTACAATTTTGATAATGGCAAAGAGTAAGAATGCCATACCGACGATAAGTATCGCAGTTAAGTACTACATGTCGAATAAATTATGTAGATACTTCATCAACTCCATTGAAATAACTCCCATTACACAATCGTATGCATAACTGTCTTTGAGCAACGTACGCACTAAGAACGAAAAGAACAGTATAAGAAAGGGTATACCGTATTGATAAATAATTGGTGATGTACACGGATCCCTTTCTCTTCATACTCTACATTTTATTACATAAAGTATTGTCCTTTTTTTCCATAAAAATGCAAAAATTTAATTTATTAAAGATTTGGTTTTCCGAAAATGTTTGCCAATTAAGATTAATGTTTTAAATTTGCATTCAGTTAATATTATTTAAGGTGGACCTGATGAAGAAGAAGATTTTAATCCCTATAATTATTGCCGGAATACTTCTTATTGCCGGTATTATTTATCTTACTTTTAGCCTGAACAAGCAAAAGGAAACTAATAAGGCTATGCAAGAACTTGCTGAACTCGATAAAAAAGAAATGGAAAACGAGTATCAGCAGTTTGCCAATCAGTACAGTGAAATGCGTTCAAAGATTTCTAACGACTCTATTATAGCGCAATTGACAGCCGAACAAGAAAAAACTCAACGTCTTTTAGATGAATTGAAGAGAGTTAAAAGTACTGATGCACGGGAGATCGCCAGACTAAAGAAAGAACTTGCAACGGTGCGTAAAGTGCTTCGCAGCTATGTTATGGAGATAGATTCGCTGAACCGATTGAACCAAAATCTGACGGCAGAGAACACGCGTGTGAAAGGTCAATATGCAGAAGCTACCAGACAGATTGAAGGTCTGAACACGGAAAAGGCATCGCTTTCCGAAAAAATAGCCATCGCCTCGCAATTGGATGCCATCGGGATAGACATGTCATTAAAGGATAGACGTGGAAGAAGTGTTAATAGGATAGACAAATGTAACATAGTTCAGGTAAATTTCAGTATAGCGAAGAATGTCACTGCAACCAACGGTATGCGCACACTATATGTACGAATAACCTCGCCAACCGGCTCTATTCTCGGTAATAGTGGTACATTCCCATACGAAAACCGCACACTGCAATGCTCAATGAAAAAGAGCATAGAATACGATGGGCAACAGATTTCTGTAACTACTTACTGGAATGTAGACCAAGCACTTGTAAGCGGTACCTACCAAATAAGTATTTTTGCCGATGGCAATATGATTGGATCAAAAAGCTTTACTTTTAAATAAAATGAAGAAAGTATTAACGTTTTTCATGCTTATCGGTGCATTTTTGCCCATCCAAGCGCAGCAACATGTGCTTACACTTGACAGTTGTAGAGCTATGGCATTGCGCAATAACAAGCAGTTGAACGTAGCCCGGCTGAAACAGAATGTAGCGATGAATACCCGTAAAGCTCTCCGCACAAAATATCTTCCAAAAATTGATGCCATGGGAAGCTACGAACTGTTCAGTAAAGAAATATCATTACTCAATGATAAACAAAAAAACGCACTCGGTAATTTGGGTACAAATATGTCAGGAAGCATTGGCACAAACTTGAGCAGCATCATCACCAATATGGCACAACAAGGAATTATATCACCCCAAACGGCCCAACAGATGGGAAATGTGCTCAGTTCCTTGAGCACACCTTTAGCGCAAGCAGGTAACCAGTTGGGACAAAGCATCAACGACGCATTCAGAACCGATACCCGACAGATATGGACGGGAGCTTTTCTACTTCGTCAACCGATCTATATGGGAGGTGCTATTATCGCAGCCAACAAGATTGCCGACATCACGGAAAAGATGACTGCAAACGACTTGGACCTGCGGACTCAGACTACATTATACAATATAGATCAAACTTATTGGACGGTTGTATCATTGCGAGAAAAAGAAAAGCTTGCTATAAGCTATAGGGATTTAGTGAAAAAACTCAATTCTGATATCAAGAAAATGATCAAAGAAGGTGTAGCAACTCGTGCTGATGGCTTGAAAGTAGACGTAAAAGTAAACGAGGCCGAGATGCAAGTAACACAAGTTGAAAATGGACTTTCGCTCGCCAAAATGTTATTATGTCAACTCTGCGGATTACCTTTAGATGAAGATATCAGCCTTTACGATGAGCACAAAGAAACACTCCATACCACATATTCTGCAGAAAATATCGGAGATTCCATAACAATTTCCCGCCCAGAACTACGGATGTTGCAGAATACAATCGATATCAGCCGACAGAACACACGTCTTATCCGTGCAGAGTATTTACCACACATAGCTCTTACAGGTGGTTATCTGATTTCAAATCCTAATGTTTTCAATGGATTCCAACGCAACTTCTCTGGTGTTTGGAATATCGGTGTACTCATTCAGATACCCGTATGGAACTGGTTTGAAAGTTCATATAAGATTAAAGCTTCAAAAACTACCACCAATATAGCTATGATGGAGTTCAACGATGCCGAAGAAAAAATTGCGTTGCAGGTATCTCAAAGTCGTTTTAAGGTAAAAGAAGCATACAAACGTCTCGCCATGGCAAACGAGAACATCAAGAGTGCTGAAGAAAATCTTCGATGTGCTAATCTCGGCTTCAGTGAAGGCGTAATAGAAACGACTGATGTAATGGCCGCACAAACAGCATGGCAACAAGCACAAAGTCAGAAGATTGATGCCGAAGTAGAAGTAAAACTAGCCCAAGTGAACCTAAATAAGGCGCTTGGTATACTACAATGATAAAAGAACTATGTCAGCAAAAACACAGCATAACAACATTCTCCTTGCAGTAATAGGATTTGCAGCAGTGGTCGTTATTGTGGCCATCATTGGATTTTTCACTTTAGGAAGAACAC
>CAUUQE010000115.1:0-7714 GCA_963547065.1 uncultured Prevotella sp.
GGAGAGAGGAGGTGTTTGACGTATGATTGACTTAATTAAACTTGAGCTTCTTTATCGAAAATACCGGAACGGATTAAGGGGTGATGGGAAGTCCTACAAATTCACCCGCTTAAAGACTTTCATTTCTTTTTGCACAAAAAGAGGATGTAATTATTTATCAAAGGATTTGATAGATGAATGGTGCATAAAGCATCCAACCGAAAGTATTAACTCTGCCAACCATCGAATTGCGGAATTGCAGAATTTTATTGCATACTCTAACAAACAACGATATACGAACATTCCTTTACCACTATTATTACCTGAGGTAAGGAAACAAAGAAAGGGAATACCTATGACAGAAATGCCCATTCAAAATTCTGTTGTATCTGAAATGCTTGAAAAATATATTCTATATTTAAAAACACTTGCTCCAAGAATATGTGATACTACACATAAGAACCTTATCCGTTTTAATAATTTTTGTGCCCAGTTTTATCCTGAAGCTAAAGATCTGACTGAGGAAATCGTCAATTCTTGGTGCGACAGAAGGCCTTTTGAGAAAAGCAAATCAAGGAATACAAGAGTGCTTCCCATATCTCAATTTTTGAGATATGCAATCAGACATCATTGGACTAAAGTGAGTGTTCCCCCCTCTTTACCCAAAGGAGGAAACAAACCACGCATACCCCATATTTTCACAGAAGACGAACTTGCCGTTTTTTTCAATGCGACCATATTGGTTCGCAAGCCTGTTAATATCTCAGATTTCGATTTTAAGCTAAGAAGAATGCAAATACCTGTTTTCTTCAGACTGTTGCTTAGTACAGGTATGCGTACCAATGAAGCACGTTTACTTGATTGTGAGGATGTTGATCTTAAAAATGGCATAATTGATATCAGGCATACCAAAGGATGGACGCAACATCAAGTAGCCCTACATCCATCTATTTGGGAACTTCTTAAGCGATACGACCATGCTGTAGAAAAGTTATTACCGAAGAGAAAAGTATTTTTCCCCACTTCGGATGGCAAGTATCATGATATGAAATGGCAGGGATATGCGTTTAGTGAAATATGGCAGAGAATATCAAGGACAAATGCTCGTCCATACGATTTTCGTTCCAATTATGCAGTCAAGAATATAAATCGTTGGAATTATGATGGTACAGAATGGTTTGATAAACTTCTCGTTCTGGGACGTAGCATGGGGCATAAAACTCTGCAAAGTACTTGCTATTACTATCAATTAGCACCAATGTTTCCTGATATGTTGGAGACAGTTTCCGGTTCTTATCTACATGACATTTTACCTAATCTTGAAGATTTTTATAATGATGAAAATTAAGTCTGAATCAACCGTTATATCCCAAGCCGTAAATGAATGGTTTACAAGTTATCTTCCTATCGCAAGAGGATGTAGCAGCCATACACAACGTTCTTATTTTACGGCTTTATCTCAATATATGCAGTTTTTGCAAGAAGAAAAAAAAGTCACGCCCAACACTCTTTCGGCAGAATCTTATTCCGAAAGCAATCTTAATGACTGGTTACTATGGTTAAAGAAAACCCGTAAGTGCAGTAATTCAACATGCAATGACCGTTTGTCTGGGGCAAAAAGCTTCATTAAATTTTTAAGCATAAAAGATATAAGATTTAATGCCGTATATATATCTTCAAAAGAAATAAAGCCTATGCGTACGGCCAAAGTGATTCATGAGGAAATTACACAAAAGGCTATCAAATCCCTTTTTAGTACCGTCAGAACAGATACTCGAACAGGAAAGAGAGACTTGGCTATCTTTTATCTTATGTATAGCATAGGTGCACGCATAGACGAGATTCTATCCGTCAAAATATGTGATTTGCATCTTCATGAGTATCCTAATCCGAATTATTTGACGATTATAGGCAAAGGATATAAATGCAGGACACCTCCCATATTGAAGGATGTGACTAAAATTCTTTTACGATACATAGAGGTGTTCCATAACAATGATTTTGGTTCTCATAGTTATTTATTCTATTCCTTTTATAATGGAGAGAAGAAAAAAATGTCCCAAGAGGCCATCAACAAACGTTTGAAGATGTATGCGGCTAAAGCAAATGAGATTGACGAATGTGTACCTCGCAATCTTCATTGCCATAGTCTTAGACATGCACGTGCCAGCCATTGGCTGGAACAAGGACTGAATATTATTGCTATACAAAGGCTAATGGGACACGCGGATATAAGAACCACTATGCGGTATATCTTTGTTTCTGTTGAACAAAAGAATAAGGCTTTGGCCACTTTAGAAAGTAAATCAACTCTAAAACTTGAAAAGAAATGGAAGAAACTTCCAAAAGGAAAATCTCTTTTGGAATATGTAGGGCTAAAGAAATAATTTGAGTGTAACAATAATTTAGCAAATATGCGACTGAAGCATAAGGCTTTAGTCGCATAAAAGTATAGAGGAATAAAATAAAGTGAAGAGTATGTTTACTTACAGCTCTTCATCCTATCAAATACAATACACCCCATGTAATTATATATTTAAATCAACTGATCAATATATTTTTTACATAATAATTCGTTTACATACCTATTATTGTAAGTCGGAAAACAATAAATCATCATTGCCATCAAAAACTAAAGCCTCTTTATTGTGCACCAATTCAACAGCAGCCACCGGATCAGTTATATCCAATGCAGCTATTTGAGTGTCATATGTAGTAATCATTTTTTCTTTCGCAACTTTTAACGTATCTCCATTCAAAAAACTTTTTAAACCAGCTATGGCACTATTTATAAAAGGTTCATGTTCACCTCTTACATTAAACGTGTTGTTATAGCCGACAAAAAATCGTAAATCATGAGCCTTTAAATGTGGATGAAGCTTTTGAGCGCAGGAACAAGCAACACAATAAAGACCTTTATTCTTGAAATTGTAGTTGGTTGTATGTATTGAGACCACAGCTTCTTCGGCCTCATTATAAATTCCATCTGTATCACCATGACCGGAAAAAAAACAAAGTTGGTGTTCAGGCATGATACCAATAACATTCTGTTCACTCAAATTTGGAGGGTAAACAGGAGAGTATTCAATACTATTATCAGCACATATTTGTTTAGCCTCGTCCGCACATGATTCTAAGAAATCATGAAGTACGGTGGTAGAATCGTTATTACATGCTATCAATATTTTGCCCATATTTATTTTTTAGAACGATTTAGTTGATAGATATAATACTCATTAAGCTTTTGTTCAAAAGATTTGCCTATAGGCGTTTGTTGTCTCAACTCAACAAGGATGTCAGCCCAAGTAAATGTTTTACCAGTGGAGACTTCGCTAAAGGCTTCTTTGTTGTTATCTTCTGGATGACGGAGAAGCCATTGTTCAAGGACGCAGTCGAATTTTGTACTCCACTGAGAACGAACCCTGTTAATGATGGAAATGACAGAGTCAAAGTCATCATTGCTCCTGTCTAAATAGAAGAAATTCTCTTCGTTCATCATTTCAACGATGGATTCAAGAGGAATATCAGTCCTTAACTGGTTGGCCGACATTATCACAATATAAAGCAAAGACGTTTTTTTGCGAATCTCCTTTAACAAATCAATGCCTTTTTTGTGGTGACCACTGAAATTCCAGTCAATGAATACTATCATTTTACTATTCAAATTCTCCAACACGTATTCCAAACCTTTGTCTGGATTTTGAAAAATATGGTTACAGTCGGCATCTTTGTAATGCTTTCTTATATTTTGAACAAACGGCTCTTTCTCCGACATATTATCGTCAATAAAGACTATCTTAAAATCCATAATTATTTACTTTTTAAAAGGTATTGTTATTTTTATTGTCGTTCCTATTTCACCAAATTCACTGTCAACGACAGCGACAGAGCCTCCAAGAGACTGAACACGAGTTTTCACAATATACAATCCAATGCCAGCACCTCCTTGCAACTCGGTCGTTGTATAATACAACGCAAAAATTTGTTCATGGTCTTCTTGAGGAATACCTATGCCTGTGTCTGAAACAAGTATCTCTAACATATCGTTTTGAACCTCGTAAGAGCAACGAATCACTTTGGGTTTTGAGTTGTCCATTGCTTTCACGGAATTGTCTATTAGGTTCTGCAGAATATCCCTAAAAAATTGTCGATTTGCATTCAGAACAATCTTATCGGGGAAATCTGTCTGTAAGGATATCCCTTCACGTGAGAAGACATCATCGTATTCACCCAATATTTCCTCAAACGTAGTTTTTAAATCAACTTCCTCAGGAGTCAAGTTCGATTGTGAATAACTGAGCATATAGTTAATCACACGGTTGAGTACTTTGAAGCGTTCATACATCTCTTTAGAATAGAGCATGAATAATTCTTCCTCTTCAGGATCGGGATAATATCGATAGAAGAACTCCACCCTATCACGTATCTGATTAAGTGTGGTACGAACAGCATGAGTGATATTAATCGCAAACTGTTGTAGGGACATAATACTCATATAGATGTTCTCCTTACGAGTAAAATCCTCTAAAGCCTTTTTTTGTTCGCTAATAGCCGTCTTTACACTACGCCCTGTCTTACGAACTTGTTTGATAAGAGGCTCTACCGTCTGCTTCAATTCTGGCTTTTTGGCGACAATATCATTAAAGGCTTCTACTAAAGAACTGATGTCATCTGATGCAGCTTTTAGACCCTCCTGAGCATTGTCTCGTTTTGCTTGACGCATTTCCACCTTGTAATCTTGAAGAGCATTAAGTTGAGTGATGATGAATTTCTTCATCTCTCGATACTCGTCATTGTCCACAAAGTCTTGGCGATTGGTCGCATCTATTATTTGAGGATTTCCATTTTTGGTGATGTCAATGACCCCTAAAAACTCACGTGTACTTATTCTATTGAATATATCTTGATATACTCTTTTATCAATTCCTAAAATGTCACGTTTCAAATCTTGAATTTCGTTAGTTTCTGCAAAAGGCGTGGCAATGATACCATCACGATAGACCTTAAATCCATCTATAGGGTCATTAGGAAAGGCTTTTCGGTAGTTTCTACGAGCAGATTCGTCAAAGAAAAAAATCTTAATTCTTATTCCTCCAAAAGATTTGAGTGGAATAAGATGGTAATTAAAAATGTTCTTTTCCTTATCGTAGAAAATGCTTTGCTGAAGCTTTTTATTCTTGTCAAAATCTATATTCAGGGAAATGGTCGCATTATTAAAGTCTTCTAATGTTCTGATAGACTCTTGGTCTATATTAAATTCAGGCGCAATTACCCGAACTTTGAATGGGTAACTCAAATTTGCAAATGGTGAGACGATTTTTGAGATTTCACGCATTAAATGCTCAATTTCCTTCTTGGTCCAAGGCTCTCTGATGGAAGTGATTATCAATTTCGTTCCTGATGAATCTGGATTTTCGGCATCATCATACGAATAACCATTCTCAACATCGGTAAATAGACGAATATCTGTCTCTTCTTCGGTCTCTGTATAATAGGAAGTCCAGTCAATATCAACCCTTAGCCACTTTTCTGTGCCTTCTTTTTTGGTGATAACGGAAACTTTATCTCCAAGCTTATCTACAGCAAAACGCCCGATACCTTTTTCTCCAACACATCTTCTATTGAAAGGTTCAGGAGAATATGGACGAGCGCGTTTGCTCGAAGTTCCAATGACCATCCATTTGTCTCGGATATCTTCAAACGACATTCCATATCCATCATCTTCTACTCGTATAATTGCCTGTTTTTTTCCTGCTCCAACATTTTCAAAAATGACATTTACATTTTGGGCATTTGCATCATAACAGTTTTTTACTAATTCGAATAACGCAGTAACTCGATCTGTTATCAAATCACGTCCGATTAGCCGGAATGTGCTAACGTCAAAACGCCATTTTAGTTTACGATTATCATCCATATTATTTGTGAGTTCTAATATGTTTCTTAATACTCTCTGCAATTACTTCACCCAATCTTGGGGGGACGGCATTTCCTATATAACGAGAGGCCTTAGTCAAAGACACTTCTTGCTCATTAGAAAAGAATTTATATGTTGTGGGAAAAGTCTGGAACAATGCAGCTTCACGTGCGGAAATAGCTCTATTCTGAACAGGATGTCCGAAACGTCCGTTACCGATACCTGTACAGAGCGTGGTCATCGTTGGAGCAGGTTCTTCCCAAGTCATACGACCATAAACACTACCAAAACTCTTACCTCCCTCTTTCTTATGGCAATTCAACAAAAGTTCCTCAGGCCAGTCTCTCCAGCTTCCACCATATGGCGTAGCCTCCATTCTTCTCATATTCAGAGCTGATAAGGCCCGGCAGCGGTGTAACTTATCGGTAGGACATTCTTCGCCGGCTTGAAGAGGGGGAAGGTTACTAATTACATCACGGACGGTCACATAATTATCTTTTCGATGTGTTGGAGGAATCAATTCTATCTCACCTAATTTTGAGGCTAACAATACTAATCGCTTGCGTGTCTGCGGAATACCGTAATCGGGACAATAAACCACTTGGTAAGATACATAATATCCTTCTAACTCAAGCGTTCTAACAAAGTCTCCTAAAACTGACTGAAGTTTGAATGAAGCTATAGCTGGAACATTCTCCATTGTAACGATGTCTGGCTGGATGTCTTTAACAAGACGTCCAAATTCATAAAGAAGGTTATATTTTTTTTCATCTTTATTCTTGTTTTTAAATGCATATGATGAAAAAGGCTGACAAGGAGCGCAGCCTGCCAAAACCTTTATTGATTTCTTGGAATAGAAGGGTATTATATCCTCTTTTTGAACTGTCCTAATATCCTTAAAAATAAACTTTGCTTCGTTATTGGTTTCATATGCATACAAACAAGTCCAATCCAAATCGAAACCGGCTTTTATCTTGAGCCCTTTTGACTTCATTCCATAACTCAGTCCGCCTATTCCGCAAAATAGGTCAACCACCTCTATTGAAGGTAGTTTCCCACGTCGTTTATGTATTTTACTTTTAGGCATATCTATTCTGTGATAAGTTCTCGTTTTTCACATCCTAGCAAATCGGCAATCTTAGCTAACGTCTGTAAGTCCGGCTGGTGCATATTGGTACACCATTTACTTACTGTAACAGTTGATACGCCCAATTGTTCTGCCAGCCATTTGCTTGTTCTCTGTTTCTCCACAAGAACCACTTTAAGCCGATTAAGAGGCCTTACATTCATCTTTATTTAATTAAAATCAGATGCAAATATAATAAAAACAGGCAATATTACCAAATACTTTATAGAAATATTTCCATAGTTATGGTAGTTGAGCGTTGGTGATCAACTACTATAAAGGTATAGAAAAATATCACAACTATAAAAATATTTATATGCTGTATTTCAACCATTTGCAATATAAAGTTAGGATAATATCAAGGTTAGGATAATGATGCTTATCCGAAAATTCGGATAAGCATCAGTTGCAACCAGGAGAGCGTTTCACAGCGGATATGACAGAACGGCAGGCAGACTCCCTGCTCCGTGCCGACCTTTGGAAATGCTTTGAACACTTCAAAGGGTATGGTAAGGATGCCCTGCTGCTGACCTTGCTTGCCTACAATGTGGGTGTAGGGCGATTGCTTGGATATGGTAAGCACCCAAAGAGTAAGCTACTGCGAAAGATAGAGGCTGGAGACAGGAGCTTCTATCGAGAGTATGTTTCGTTTTGCCGATATAAGGGTAAAGTTTTGAATGGGTTAGTCAAAC
>CAUUQE010000116.1:0-7708 GCA_963547065.1 uncultured Prevotella sp.
GTATCTCTCACGAGGGCAGAAAGGGCGATGAACACATCGCGGGCAGCTCTTCAGGCACGCAATACCGCACCATCATCACGCTCACCATGTATCACAGCAGGCAAAACGACTACCACATAGGTGGTGCATGCAGCATAGGCAGCAGCAACGTTCTCACCTTAGAGCTGCGCGGAGGATACCGAAAATATGCGGCAGACTATGTGGTTCCCGAACGCAGAATGTCGTTCTCGAAGCTTTACAGTGCCCTTGATGCACAATGGATACGCCCCTTCGGCAGGACAACACAATTCATTTGGAATCTGCATACGGCTTTCTACGCCAATAAGAATAAAGACATAACGATGCCATACGCCACGATGGACGCGGCCAGAACCGACCTTGTGAACCATACTTACGACGCCCTGACGGCAGATTATGCCATGGTCGACACCGACCTGCGCCTGTTCTACGCCCCGCAGAAGTGGAAAGGATACGGTGCATTCGTATCGCTTTCGAGCGGCTACACGGGCAGTAAAATGTATCATGACACGACTCTGAAGTGCTCAGTAGGCATTACTTTCTGAAACGGAAATATAATTTCAACATAACAAAACAATTAAACAAACAAAGAAAATGAAAAGTAAAATTTTAACATTCATGATGGCCATCGTGGCCATGAGTACAGTATTCGTGGCCTGCAGCGACGACGACAAGACAGAACCCGAGGTGCTCGTCAAGCACACCCTTACGCTCGACCTACCGTTGAACGTGCAGGCAGACACGCTGATCGATGCAAAAGCCGTGTTTACCAATGTAAACACAAAGGCTACATACACGCTCTCTAAGTTCGAGATGAAAGGCAAGCAATTCGCCGACACGCTGACTCTGCCGGCGGGAACCTATACCATCGAAGTGCACGGAAACGTAACCTATCAGCTCAACGGCGATACCATAAAAACGCCGGTAAAGGCAGTAAAAGAGAATGTTCATATCAACCAAGCGCCCGAAAGCTCGGCCATAGGCAATACAACCATGGCCCTCAGCACCTATAATGCGCAAGACGGCTTCGTTATCTCTGAGATATTCTTCACCGGAACCCTCACTCCGAAGGGTAAACAATATATAGACGACCAATACATAAAGATTGCCAACAACAGCGACACAGTGATGTATGCAGACGGACTTGCCATTGCCGAGTCTGATTTTCTTACGGTTATCAAGCAAGACTATAAGCCTGATCTGATGAAACAGGCCATGACTGTCAGTGCTCTATACGTAATTCCGGGCAGCGGAAAGGAACATCCGGTAAAGCCGGGAGAAGAACTTGTTCTTGCTGTAAATGCCAAAAACCACAAGGAGATCAATAGTAATTCGATAGATTTAAGCAAGGCTGACTTCGAATTCTATGATAAATCGAGCAATCCGAACATATCTGACGACGACAATCCCAATGTGCCTAACCTGCTTAGTTGGACTACCTCGAGCGCTACCTACTTCGTTATGCACAACAGAGGCTTTAAGGCTTACGCCATTGCAAAGCCGCAAGTAGACCGCGAAACCTACACTTCGAAGTACCTGTACACGTACAGTTGGGTATTTACTTTCAATGGAAAGGCTTACCCGATGAGTGATGAAGCCAACTTCCTGCCCAACACTTGGATCATCGATGCAGTAAATTTGAGCGTAGCTTCAGACTACCAATGGGGCGTAGTTGCCGCAACGCTCGACGCCGGATGGACGCACTGTGGCTCCGTAGACCACGACAAAACGCGCTATGGCAAGGCGGTTGTGCGCAAAAAAACGGGCAACAAATGGGTTGACACTAACAACTCGACCAACGACTTCAATGCAGACGCCAAGCCTACACTGTTCAAATAACAACGACATACGGCATATATAAGCCAGACATACGGTACATGTAAGGCTGTTACATGTGCCGTATGATTTTTACAGGCAGCGGACAGAACGGCCACATTTCGGCCACTCCGCCACTTTCAGATACTATTTTAACAGAAACATTCATGAAAAAAATAACTTTTATACTGTGCATCTTCGCATGGTGTACAATAATGTCGGCACAGCCACTACCGCAAGACAGCACCATCAAGAAAGGCGTTTTGGCAAACGGAATGACTTATTACGTGCGCCATAATGCACAAACTCCGGGCGTTGCAGAGTTCTATATCGCCCAACGGGTGGGCTCCATATTGGAGGAACCAAGGCAGCGCGGACTTGCTCATTTCCTTGAACACATGGCCTTTAACGGAACGCTGAACTTCCCGGGCGACTCATTGCGCCCCGGTATAGTGAAGTGGTGTGAGAGCGTGGGCATCAAGTTCGGCGCCAATCTCAACGCATATACCAGCGTAGACGAAACAGTCTACAACATCTCTTCGGCCCCTGTAAAGCGTGAAGGAGTGATAGATTCGTGCCTTCTGATACTGCACGACTGGAGCCATTATCTGTTGCTGTCGAACACAGAGATAGACAAGGAGCGCGGCGTAATACACGAAGAATGGCGCACGAGGCGCGCAGGAATGGCCGTACAGCGGCTCATGGAGCAGGCCATGCCGGTGGTCTACGCGGGCTCAAAGTATGCCGATTGCATGCCGATTGGTTCGATGGACATCGTGGATCACTTCCCCTATCAGGATTTGAAAGACTATTATCAGAAATGGTATAGGCCCGATTTGCAGGCTATCATCGTGGTAGGCGACATTGATGCAGCCCGTATGGAGCAGAAAATCAAGACGCTTTTCTCGCCTATCCCTATGCCCAAAAACGCTGCAGAGCGCATTTATTACCCTGTGCCCGATAATGATAAGATGATTGTTTTTACCGCTACGGACAAAGAGCAGCCCACTGTGAACTTTACACTCTACATGAAACGCGACGCAACACCGAAAGAGAAACGCAACACAGAGGCTTATTATGCCGACGATTATAAAACGGACTTGGTGAGATCGATGCTGAACGACAGGCTTACAGAACTGGGCAAACGGCACAATCCGCCTTTCATATCGGCGTCGGTTCGCGACGGTAACTTCTTTCTGGCCGACACCAAAGAGGCTTTCATGGCCTCAGCCGTGTTTAAACAAGACAGCATTTTGAACGGTATAGCGGCACTCATGGGCGAGATTGAGCGTACCCGAAAGACGGGATTTACACAAGCCGAGTTCGACAGAGCCAAGCAGGAGCAGCTGAACATGCAGCAAAACATCTATAACGAACGGGCAAAACGCCGCAACAGAACATTTGTTCGGCAGTGCCTAAACAACTTTTTGCAGGGCGACCCCATGCTGAGTCCCGACACTGAACTGGCGCTCGTGCGACAACTTACCGCCCGAACAACGCTCGCAGAGATCAACAACTTCGTGCGTGGAATGATTACCGACCGCAATCAGGTGGTAACACTTTACGGCCCCAAAAAGAGCAACTACAGCCTGCCCTCGCACGAGGCAATAGAGACAGCCATACTCGCCGCGCAGCATAAAACATACGAGCCTTACCACGAAAAGGCGCTCCCAAGCCAGCTGATCGGCCACTTGCCCAAGCCCGGACGCATTGTTTCGGAACGCAACTTCAAGCATGGATACCGCGAAATGATACTGTCTAACGGTATGAAAGTGTATGTTCGTCCCACGAATTTCGACGATGACGATGTGAATATGAAAATATTCAGCTTAGGCGGAAAGAGTCTCTATCCCGCAAAGGAGATGGCCAACCTCGCCTATCTTATATCAGGCGCCACGGCCGGAGGCGTAGGAGATTTCGACGAACTAACGCTCGAAAAGATGCTGGCCGGCAAAACTGCTTCCGTTAGTCCGTTCATCGGAGACGAGACAGAGGGCATGAAAGGCAGCAGCAACGTAAAGGATATGAAAACGATGTTCGAACTTACGTACCTTTACTTCACGGCTCCGCGCCGCGACACCACGGCATTCCGCAGTCTTATGACGCGCCAAAGCGAGTTCTTGACCAACCGTGATGCGAACCCGTCGGTAGCCTATAACGACTCTCTGAGCGCCATTGTCTACGGCCATAACCCGCGTATGCTGCCCATCACTAAGCAACGATTGTCCGAAGTTAACTACGACCGTATTCTGCAGATCTACCGCGAACGCTTCGGCAATGCGGCGGATTTTAGCGTTATTCTCACCGGAAACATCGATTTGAAAGCGCTCCGCCCGCTCGTATGTCAGTATCTGGCGTCGCTACCCTCTGCGGGCAAGCGCGAAACAGTGCACAATACGGGTGCTAACATCATTGATGCAGACGAGGTGTACCGCTTCGTAAAACCGCAAGACACACCCTCTTCGCTCACCACCATCATACTTACGGGGCGCATACCCTATACGGCCAAGAACGATTTAAGGTTGGATGCACTCTGTCAGTTGTTGCGCATAGCCTACACAGAAAAGGTTCGAGAGGAGCAAGGCGGTACCTACGGCGTTAGCGTAAGGGGCGACTTGCAGCGCTATCCCTACAGTGAAGCGATGGTAAAAATCGCTTTCCGCACCGATCCCGACAAATACGCCAAGCTCATCCCCATCATTTACGACGAGCTAAAGGCAATGGCAGAGAAAGGGCCCGATGCAAACGACCTCGCAAAGGTGAAGGAATATGAGCTGAAGACCTACGGACAGGTGCAGATTATGAATAACTATTGGGAGCAAGTAATCTACAACGAACTCTTCAATGGCATAGACCTCGACACCACGTTTAAGGCAGATGTGGAGGCTCTGACAACGGAATCGATACGCCAGATGGCTAAACAAATCTTCGATCAGCACCGCCGTATCGAAGTCACCATGTCGTCGAAGCCCCTGAAAACAGACTGACCGGCGGGGTTGCAGCCCCGTTCATTACTCGTAAAGAGCAACAAAAAACGGCAAAACTCCCCACTCTTTCAAAGACAAAGGAGTTTTGCTGTTACTCATATGTATCTCTCATCGTGTTTTCAAATAGGCTGCCTAAGCGTCTTGGAGATACTGCCTAAAGCATTTACATCGCCTGTCTAAGACCGTTAGACAGGTAATGTAAGAACGATATTCGTAATGCACTTGCAACTAACAAACTACAAGCATAACAATAAGAAAGAGGCTTTTCTCCCACTAATTCCTTTCCACAGGGAAAAAATATGACTTTAAGAAAGTTTATAAAACAATGCTCCTCCCAAAGATCCTCATACACACAGCATGAGAACAAATTCGCACAAGAGCATTTAAACAAGCCAAATTCCAATAATTCAGCTATCAGCCGTTTCTCCCCAATCCCTCCCCTCTCTTCTATACTCCCCCGCTACGAACAGAATGTTATTTTCTGTTATCATTGTTGCATATTCCCGATATTATTCGTAATTTCGCGCAGATGCGCTTACAGGCAGACCGTTCGACCGGCTGTGGCGCACAGGAGAATACAGAACTTTGAATAACCAACGTAAAAGAGAATAACATGTTAGGAACACCAGAGATTATACTCATCGTAATCGTTGTGCTGCTGCTCTTTGGCGGGAAGAAGATTCCGGAGCTTATGCGCGGACTGGGCAAGGGCGTTAAAAGTTTCAAAGAGGGCGTTAATGGTATAGAAGAAGACCTGAATACCGACAAAACAAAGAAGACAGACGCTCCGGAGAAGAACGACGCCAACACAGAACAGGCCGAATGACGACGACCGATGACCTCAGTTTTTGGGAACATCTCGACGTATTGCGCGGCTGTCTGTTGCGCATACTCGGTGCTTTCGTGGCTTTCGGCATTGCTGCCTTTTGCCTGAAAGACACGCTTTTTGCCGTGTTGTTGGCACCGAAAGACAGCCATTTCATAACCTATCGACTGCTCCATACCGAGCCTTTCAGCATTCAGTTGGTAAACATAGGGCTGACGGAGCAGTTTTTCGTACACATGAAAACGGCACTCAGTGTGGGCGTGTTGTGTGCTTCGCCCTACATACTCTACCAACTTTATCGTTTTATTTCGCCCGCTCTTTACAGTAACGAGCGCCGTTATGTCGTGCGAGCGGTGGGGTGCAGCTACGTTATGTTTATGGTGGGTGTGGCCGCGAACTATTTTCTGGTTTTCCCACTCACGGTGCATTTCCTCGGTACCTATCAGGTGAGTGCCGAGGTGATGCCCATGCTGTCGCTCGAATCGTATATCGACACGCTGCTCATGATGTCGCTCGTGTTCGGATTGGTGTTCGAGATACCCGTGGTAAGCGGACTCCTTGCGGTGATGGGTGTGCTGCATGCCGATTGGATGCGCAAGTTTCGTCGCCACGCCATTGTGGTGATACTCATCGTAGCAGCCGTTATTACGCCCACTTCGGATATTTTTACCTTGCTCATAGTATCGCTTCCGATTTGGCTATTATATGAAGTCAGCATCGGAATAGTAAAGAGGTGCGAAAGGTCTGCAGCCTTTTCTCCGGATCCGAAAGAAAAGAATAAGGATGAAAGATGAGGGGGCAGGGATGAGCGTTCGATAGTGATACGATCGAGACTCTGCCTATCTAAATCCATTTCAGCAATATTGTTTTTCTTTTACGTGTATAAGGACTTAGACACGCCAAGTTCTTATATTTATGTTATTTCACATGTTAACGAAGCATAAATAATATGCCTGTCGGCCCTAAGAAACTCTTTTAATAAAAACATTTTGTAATAACGCTCCTCTCTAATCCTCCATCTTTTATCCCCAGCAACGCCTTGCACTGCAGCCAAAGGATAAGGAGCATCCCTTCCACACATTCTTTTGAATACAACAATCTAATTACCTAAATACCTACCAGACATGATCAGCCACGCATGAAACCGGATGCTCCTGTTTTTATTCCCTATGTTTAAGTTGCATATACGGTATATCTATATTCCGCAGACAATATATCTAAAATCGACAGACGGCACATCCGTATTCCTTCGCTGCTCTTTCTGAAAGAGGAAGAAGTTTAATAGAAATTGGATCGACAATCTGATAAACTACTTTTGTCTGCACTTCGAAAAAACTTAAACAAATCATATCGCTACCACACAGCTCTCAAACACTCGTCCCTACCCCCTCATCTTTCATCCTCATTCCTTTCTTTCGGAGGGGCTGGGAGAGGCCGCTGTCATTCCTAAAGCACCTTTTTCCTCTTTCCGCTGTACTCCGTAAAATCTACACGGATGATCTGTACGCGATGAAAACTCTTCTCGGAATACTTCCGCCCAAGCTCTTTAAAGTCAGGTGACAGCTTGTCTACCAGCAATTCCAGTGCGTGCATACGCTCTTCGGGAGTAAGGTCGGCACGAGCATTGCCCGTGAGTACTACACTTTCATACTCTGTTGTGAACCTGTCGGGCAATAAATTAATACGACCAACTATACAGAATGACACAGCCGGGTGGCGTTCTATCGCCCGTAGTTTCTTACCCTCGGGCGCACAGTGTATATAAATAGCATCCGCGCCATTCCACACAAAGTTTACCGGAATGCCGTAAGGCTTGCCTTTCTCATCGATCATGGAAAGCACACCATACTCCGACGTGGCGAGCAGTTCGCGTGCCCGCTGCTCGTCCATCAGCCTATCGCGTCGCCTCACAGTATCGTTCACATACTTCATCTCTTCACCGAATGTATAACGATACAAAGATATATCATCATAATATATGTAAACGATAACAAATGTTACCACGACACGTTAAATATAATTAAAAGCAGTGTGTTTATTTTCTCAGAATTACAATATACTC
>CAUUQE010000117.1:0-7707 GCA_963547065.1 uncultured Prevotella sp.
TAGAGACAGCTTGAAAAAAGCACTTCTTTAAGTCATAATCGTTTTCTATCTTCTTTTTTAGTTCATATGAATATAGACGTAATGAATCTCTCTTGCTGATAGCTTTGTATAAGGAGTTGCAAGTTAGATTCTTCTGTTCTATAAATTCTGCGCCAACGATATCAGGATGTATCCACTTTTGATGCTCTTCTGTTTTGTAAGACTTCTCATGAAAAATGGTTTTAGCAGTTATCCCATTGTAGTTTAAATAACTACATAGAAGAGGGTGCAACTCTCTTTCATTAAAAGAGAGAGGATATTTCTTTTTCTTTATTGTTACAAAATTATTATTTTCTATATTCTCAGAATATTTACTAAGATAATAGCAAAAGATATTCTTATCATTTTTAAAGCGCTTAATTCTAACATCTCCTTTTCTTATCATGTTTCCCATCAAAGCACTGACTGTTGCATCTGGTGTCTGTGCTTCGTTACTGAATTTTAAAATCTTCTTCTTAAGAATATTTTCGTAGACTTCTCTCATAATTGCTCCATGAGGAAAATCTTCTAAGCTGAGAAGTATGGCTTCTTTTATGGTCATGTTTCAGTACTTAAATATGCCTAAATCAGAATGAATTATTAAACTACGAGGTCCTTCTTCAATGTGACCGATAATTTGCGCATCGATATTGAAGCTACGATTGATGTCGATGATACGGGGGGCAATGTCGGGGCGAACGTAGAGCTCCATGCGGTGGCCCATGTTGAATACTTTGTACATTTCTCGCCAGTCGGTGCCGCTCTCTTTCTGGATAAGACGGAAAAGGGGAGGAACAGCGAAGAGGTTGTCTTTTACCACTCGACAATTGTCGTTAACAAAGTGGAGCACCTTGGTTTGCGCACCACCCGTACAGTGCACCATACCGTGGATTTCAGGACGCAGTTCGTCGAGAACTTTACGGATGACGGGTGCATAAGTTCGAGTGGGCGAAAGCACCAGCTCACTGGCATTAAGTCCGAGATCTTCGATGGTATCGGTCAGATGCTTTGTTCCGCTGTACACCAGTTCGTCGGGAACGACGTGATCGTAGCTTTCGGGATATTTCTCGGCCAGATATTTGGCAAAGACATCGTGTCGGGCGCTTGTAAGACCGTTGCTTCCCATTCCACCGTTGTATTGTTTCTCGTAGGTTGCCTGTCCGGTAGAGCTCAATCCCACGATAACGTCGCCGGGATGTATGTTGGAATTATCGATAACATCGCAACGTTTCATGCGACACGTTACGGTTGAGTCGACTATAATGGTGCGTACAAGGTCTCCCACATCGGCTGTTTCTCCGCCGGTTGGGTAAATTCCTACTCCCATCTTGCGCATATCAGCGAGCAGACTGTCGGTCCCGTTGATGATGGCTGATACTACTTCGCCCGGAATAAGCAATTTGTTTCTTCCGATAGTGCTCGAAACAAGAATATTGTCTACAGCCCCTACGCACAACAGGTCATCGGTATTCATCACGATAGCGTCCTGTGCGATGCCTTTCCAAACGCTTATATCGCCCGTTTCTTTCCAATATATGTACGCTAAAGACGACTTCGTACCGGCTCCGTCTGCATGCATAATGTTGCAATATTCTGGATCTCCGCCGAGAATATCAGGGATAATCTTGCAAAAAGCTTGCGGAAAAATTCCCTTATCTATATTTTTTATGGCATTATGTACATCCTCCTTGGCAGCACTTACGCCACGCATCATGTATCTGTTGTCCACTTGTATGCAATTTAAAAATTAGGTAAATTCAACATGTCATATCTTGATTATTCCGTTCTGTGCCAGAATTCCCAGCTTGCAAAGGCCTGTAAAAGCAACATCTCCAAGCCGTTCTTGACCGTTGCACTATGCTCCAAGCCTTTTTTCATGAATAGGGTTTCGTCGGGATTATAGATAAGATCGTAGAGCAATGTGTGGTTATCCATTACCTCATACGGTAGTTGCGGACACGAATCGGCATGTGGATACATGCCTAAAGGAGTGCAGTTAACGATGACGTTGTGTTTTTTTACCGTATCGGTAGTGACATCCTTATACTGAATGGCATTGGGCTTATTGCTTCTGCTTACAAATAATGTCTCTAATCCGAGCGATTTTAAACCATAGTCTATGGCTTTCGAGGCGCCTCCGGTTCCGAGTATAAGCGCTTTCTTGTGGTAACTTTCGAGAATTGGCTCTATGCTCTTAGTGAAACCGATCACATCGCTGTTGAAACCTTTCAGTATCACTTTATTATCTTTATGGGTAACACGGATTACATTAACTGCCCCGATGGCTTTAGCCTCAGGACTGAGCGAGTCCAAATAGTCTATAACCTTTTCCTTATAGGGAATGGTTACATTCAATCCTTTCAGGTCTGTATTAGAGGCAAGGATTTCAGGAAAATCCTCTATGCTGGGTATTTCGAAATTGATATACTTGGCATCAATACCTTCATTCTTGAACTTTTCGTTGAAATAACCGATCGAAAAAGAATGTCCCAGTGGATAACCTATCAGTCCGTATTTGTCCATATAGTCGTTATTTATTATTTATCCAGCAATTATTTGGAGGCAATTTGTTACCTAACAGCATATATTTTATATCATTTTTCGGCAAAATACATCGTACATATACCGAAAGTAAGTCTTTTGAAGGAAGCTTTTGCAAATCCTATATTCTTAAGAACTTCAACGATCGTTTCTCCCTGCGGAAAGGCTTCTATTGTTGCTGTAAGATAGTTATAGGCACTTCTGTCTTTAGAAATCAGTTGCCCGTAAGTAGGTAAAAAGGTATGTGAATATATCTTGAACAGTTGCTTCATCGGGAACGAAACCGGAGTTGTCAGCTCCACGATACTAAGATGACCGCCCGTTTTCAATACTCTGTGCATCTCTTTCAGTCCTTTGTTAAGGTCTTGGAAGTTCCTTATACCGAAAGCAGCTATTACCGCTTCGAATATATTATCGGGAAAACTCATGTGAAGACAGTCTTCTTTTTGGAAGTTAATGATATGGTCGAGGCCTACTCTTTTTACTTTCTCTTTTCCTATTTTCATCATACCTTCGGAAATGTCTACACCTGTAAGACCTGCCGGACGCAGCATTTGGGCAGCTAAGATGGCAAAGTCGCCAGTTCCGGTCGCTATGTCAAGAATCGATGCGGGACGGTATGGCACCAACTGTTTGATAGCCCTTTTACGCCAGCCTTTGTCGATATCCCATGATAGATGATGATTCAGTTTGTCATAAGTAGGTGCTATATTGTCGAACATACGTTCGACGAGCTCCTCTTTTTCACCATTTTCCCCGTATGGTTTTATCTTTTCTTGTTCAAACATCCGTATCTTTTTAAAATGAAGAAGAGAGCGGTAACTTTCCTAAATTCCATAATCAAGTTCGAATTTCTTGGCTCTTATACAGGTTTACCGGTCCATTTGTCGCTTATCTCGATGCTAAATAAGTGGCCACGTTCCTCTCTATTCTTGCTGCAATATTGCCTTCTTCGGCCGCTTTATCGAATTTTTCTCCAGTTATATGTTCGTATAGTTCGATGTATCTTTCGCTTACACTTTCGGCATACTCGTCTGTTATTTCCGGCATTTGCTGTCCGGGTTCGTTCATGAAATTATGTTCGATAAGCCATTGGCGTACGAACTCTTTAGACAGTTGTCGCTGCGGTTCGCCCTTTTCGAACTTTTCTTCGTAGCCGTCTGCATAAAAATAGCGGCTTGAGTCCGGTGTGTGTATCTCGTCTATCAGATAGATTTTTCCGTTTCGCTTACCGAATTCATATTTTGTATCTACGAGTATCAGTCCTTGTTGGGCAGCGATTTCCTGACCACGCTTAAAGAGTTTACGGGTATAGTCTTCGATAATGGCATAGTCTTCTGCACTTACGATGCCCTGCGAGATGATGTCTTCGCGCGATATATTCATGTCGTGTCCCTCGTCGGCTTTAGTAGTAGGAGTGATAATCGATTCTTTGAAGTGTTCATTTTCTCTCATTCCGTCGGGTAATTTTACACCGCAAAGGTTTCTGCAGCCATCTTTGTATGCGCGCCAAGCCGAACCTGTGAGAATTGATCGGATGATCATTTCTACACGAACCCCCTCGCATTTAAGACCAACCGTTACCATCGGATCGGGTGTCGCCAGTTTCCAATTTGGACAGATGTCTTTTGTGGCATCGAGAAACTTGGCTGCAATCTGATTAAGTACCTGTCCTTTAAAAGGAATTCCTTTGGGCAGAACAACATCGAATGCCGAAATACGGTCGGTGGCTACCATTATCATCAGATCATCGTTGATGTTATACACATCGCGTACTTTACCATGATAAACACTCTTTTGTCCTTCAAAATGGAAATCAGTCTTTGTTAATGCCTTCATTCTTGTATGTTGTTAGATGTTGTTTGTTGCAGTTTCGGCTTGTGTTCATCGCTGTTTTTCTTATCATAAGCATCGTATGCGTTCACGATACGGGTAACGAGTTTATGGCGTACGATATCTTTTTGCCCCAACGTTACTATGCCTATACCTTCTATATTGGCGAGTATGCGCAATGCCTCGCGCAGTCCGCTCTTTTGTTCGCGAGGCAGATCCACCTGAGTCATATCGCCTGTGATGATCATTTTAGTATTCCATCCCATTCGAGTGAGAAACATACGTATTTGGGCGGGAGTTGTATTCTGTGCTTCATCAAGGATTACAACCGCATCGCTTAGTGTTCGTCCGCGCATGAAAGCCAACGGAGCGATTTGTATGATGTGCTTTTCCATCATATCCTGTAATTTTACGGTCGGTATCATGTCTTCGAGAGCATCGTAGAGTGGCTGCAAATAAGGATCGATCTTATCTTTCATGTCGCCTGGAAGGAAACCTAATTTCTCTCCGGCCTCCACTGCGGGGCGCGACAGAATAATCTTTTTAGCGATTTTTTCCTTAAGTGCTTTCACTGCGAGGGCAATACTCAGGTAGGTTTTGCCTGTTCCGGCAGGACCAACAGCAAATACCATGTCGTTTTTCTCGTAGACCTCGACTAGTTTTTGCTGGTTTTCAGAACGACTCTTTATCGGTCTTCCGGATATACTATAAACGAGTACTCCTTTAATAGCGTCGGCCTTGGTCTGTTTACCCTTGATAATATCAAGAATATCTTCTTCGTTAAGTGTGTTATATTTCAACACATGTTTGCGTATGGTCTCTATGTTGTCTTCGATCTTTGCTATCTCTTCTTCATCGCCAAGTATTCTTATTACGTTGTCGCGAGCTACGATACGTATCTTAGGAAAGAGCGATTTGATCATTTGGAGATGACGGTTGCTTACACCGTAGAAAACTACGGGATCGATATCCTCAAGAATTATATGTTTCTCTATCAATGTTTCCGAACCTATATTATTATTGTTGTTTTAAGTGCAAATTTACAAAAAAACCTCAAACCCACAAATAAATCATATTTATCATTTATCCATTTATGAATTATTTTTGTAACTTTGCATAGCTATAGCAATTAAAGTGCCGATGGTTGTTTCTAAAAGAAGGTATTTACAAGTTTTCTGTATTGTTGTCATCATGTTGAATGTAGTGAGATGTATGTTTCCCTGTATAGCAGAAAGTAGGGAGGATACGTCTGTTGAATCCGATACTATGGCTATTGATATAGAGGGGTTGGTACCGATGATGCTTACAGGTGTTCAAGACGATGTAACAATCGGGGGATTTAAAAGAGTAGGAGCGTATTTGTCATCTAAGTTTTTTAGGACTGATGGAAGTCTTGTTAAGAATCGTATCTATAGTATTCCGAATTTTGGAAATGCTTTTCCCGATCAGAATGATGTGCAATTGGCGGCAGCCCATAAATATGGTGTAAAGCCAGTAATTGATGGAGAGGAAGCTGAAAAACGTAAGGCGGAACTTGTATATGTGGGCAGCAATCCTTATTTTTATGTGGATCGTTTACGCAGCAGTATCCCTTATTTGGTACCCAAGGCGGCAGTCTTACTTCAAGATATAGGACGTAATTTCTTTGATAGTCTGCAAATTAAAGGTATTCCTTTACATAAGATAATTGTAACAAGTGTGATGCGTAGCAAGGCTAATGTTAATATGTTATGTGGCCATAACGGCAATGCAACACAGAATAGTTGTCATCTTTATGGAACTACTTTTGATATTTGTTATAATCGTTATAAGACGATAGAAGATCCGGCTGGTCTTTCTCGCCGACAAGTCCGTAATGATACATTGAAGTGGGTGCTCAGTGAAGTACTAAATGATATGCGGAGTAATAAGCGTTGTCTGATCAAGTATGAAGTACATCAGGGTTGTTTTCACGTCACAGTAAATTGATATAGTGGTCTTTTTGATATCATTGAGAGTGAGGGATGATAAATTTAAATAGGTTTCCAATATAAGATGCACTTCTTAGATGAAATGTTTATATCGCTTAAATATATTATATATGTTCGTTAGATAGGTAATATTGTCATTTTAGACAGATTATCTAATTATATCAGGTATAAAGTATTTGTAATCAAGAGATTTATTGTAAACTGTATAGTATCTAAGGTGGTGCATAATGAAGAAATAATTTAGAAGAAATACCTATTTATGACGATAGAATATAAAAGGTAAGTGCAGGTTTTCAGTTGCGTTCCCGTCTTCAATAATCTTGTTATTAACATAATAATAATTGAATTGGATTATGACTATTGCTGATCGAGAGTGGTAACTGTCACTGCACTTATTCTTATTGCAAAGATACGTTATTTATGGTATTGCTGCAATACTTAAAAGTAATGAAAAATATGTTCCTTACTTTTAGGTATATAGGGTTCTCGATCAAGAAAGGAAAGTTTCCGTGCTAAAAGATATTATACTGTTACAATAGAATATACAGTGGAATTTATTTGGCAGATTAATTTGGATAGGTCTTTTATTTCTTAACAGGAGTTGATATGTTGATATAGGAAATGGAATTATCAAACAATGGTTCGTATGGTAAGGTGATAGAAAGGCATGGTAAATATATATAATATATAGTATATAGTATAGAATTTTATCTATGCTACATATACACAATTCTTATTAGGTTACATGAATTTGTAAAGCATTATGAGTGTAGTTATTTATTTTTTTAGGTAGCTGCGTTTGTTAAGTTTGCTATAGTTGATTTGCTACAAAAGCTACAAGATCTTCGCCACGTAGTCCAGTTATAAGGATATTCCCTTTGTCATCCACGACAATGGTAAAAGGGATGGAATCTACTCCTAACATCTGTGCTGCGGTATTGTGCCACCCTTGTAGGTCTGAGATATGAGTCCAGTCCATACGCATACGCTTTACGGTGTTCTTCCACTTCTGTTCATCTTTGTCAAGTGAAATTCCGATGATGCCTAGTCCCTTATCCTTATATTTACTGTACAACTCGACCATGAATGGTACCTCTTGCATGCATGGACCGCACCAACTTGCCCAAAAATCAATGATTGTAATCTTATGTTTACTAATTTCTTCTTGTACAGAAACTGTATTTCCATTGATATCGTTCATCTTGAAATTGGGCAATGTATTTTCAGTATTCTGAAATTGTGATTTCTGATTTGACTCTGTCTTGGATTGGCAGCTAGAGAGTATGAGACAGGTAAAAGCGAGTATAATGATGTTTAAATGTAGTTTCATGTCATTTTAGTTATA
>CAUUQE010000118.1:0-7663 GCA_963547065.1 uncultured Prevotella sp.
CATTAGACTATGAAGATCAATTATTCAGCCTTATTAGATTTTTGATACCCTTCATTTTGTGTAAGTTTCAAATTTCGTTGCATCTCATTGAGAGATATAGGCCACAGGAGATCAGTTTGTTTAATCTTAGCACCCGCTCCATTATTAGCACCAACGAGATCAACATAGACAACTTCTCCACTACGAAGAGTATTAGAAATAATAGGGAATTTACCCGTACGCACGCAATCATCCCAGATTTTCATTTCCAGAGGGAATTCACGTAATCTTTCGGTCCAGCATAGTTCAATAAACTTCTCTTTAGAAAGATTCATCAAATTAGCTTTAAGTGTAGACACACTTTGACCAAGTGCTCGGGACTGCACTTGAGCTAAATAATCTGCAGCTTCTGCTGTTACTCCCTGAATATGAGTCAAAGCTTCTGCCGCATCTAACAATGTCTCTGCATAACGATAAATATTCCAATCTTTTGTACCTCTACTTGTATATAAATCAGCCTCTTCATCAAAAAAATACCAACAACCTATTTGATCATAATAAGCAGGATCTGATGAAGTTACATTGCCAAAAACAGGCATATTCCAACTCTTTCCATTATTAGGATTCGTATATGACGTTGCAAAAAATTGCTTTTCTTGTCCTCTTAAATCATCATCAGTATAGATATTTAAGAAACGCCCTGTAGGGCCAAACACACGTTCAAAAATAGAATACTTATCAAAGACTCCTGTTGCGGATGAAGTGAAAGCATAAGTTGGGCGCCATCCTGAAGTAGAGACAGCGTTATCAAATTCCTCTGCATATATAACTTCAGGAAGATCGTCTAACGTTCTGAGTTTGTTATATGCACTTTTAAGTGCTCTATCATCATTCTTGGTTAATTGATAAAGACCAGATTGAATAATGTCTTTAGCACAAAAAGCTGCCTTTTCATAATTTCCTATAAACATATACATGTCTGTAAGAGCCATTTCTGCAACATATTTTGTTATTCGATGAGAATTGTTCTGCCATGTTCCTACTGTCAGATTATTTACAGCGTCTGTCAAATCTTGCTCTACCAAAGCAAGAACCTTTGTTTTAGATGTACGTTCTAATTGCATATTTTGGGAAGCACTATAATAAGCTTCTGTAGACAACGGAACGTCCCCAAACACTTTTACAAGGAAGAAATAATTCATTCCTCGAAAGAATTTAGCTTCAGCCTCAAGTTGTTTTTTTGCAGAATCTGAAATTTTAACTCCATTTGCATTAATATTATTTATCACACTATTAGCAATATTGATAGCGTTATAACAGCCATCCCAAACACCATCCATAGTACCGGAGACTGTATTTGTTTCAGCTTGTCGTGTAAGTTCACGTGCAAATTTACAAACTTGTTCCTGTCCTTCATATGAATTTCGGAAATATCCTGTTAGCATTGACGAAATTGAGGCAAAAGGGCCGATGTATGCACTCCCTGCATTCGTATATTGATTAACGAACCCTGACCGATAGAGGAGATTTACTTGTCCACTAAAATGCTGCTCCGTCTTATTAAAATCGTTCCTTGTTAGCATTGATTCAGGTTTTTCTTCAAGCCAACTATCGCAAGAACAGAAAAACAATCCTAAACTAATCGATAATATATATAATTTTTTCATATATGTAATTCTATAAAGTTATTAAATCAAAATGTAACATTGACTCCAAATGTATATGTCCGAGAACGGGGATAAGAATAGAAAGTCATATTCTGACCAAACTGATCACCATGAGAAGATGATTCTGGATCAAAGCCATTAAACTTACTGGAAGTCATAAGTGCTAAATTATTTCCACTAATATAAACACGCAGCCCATGAACACCTAAATTACGACATATATCAGAAGAGAACGTATAACCCAATTGCAACATATTCAATCTAAGGTATGAACCACTACATATCCAACTAGAATCGATTGTTGTATCCTGTCCTGCATGTCCAGAGTTACATAGTCGAATCATTTGTTCCATCGTCTTAGGATTAGTTCCATCATAAGCGTCATAAAGTATATTCTTTAGACCATTTGTAATACCAAATCTATCATAAGTTGGATGATAGAATTGCTGCATAGTTTGAACTCCCATAACAAATTGCCAATCCATTGTTATATCAAAACCTTTATAATTAAAAGTATTAGAGAAGTCTCCTGTCCAATCAGGGAGACCTTTCCCTATAATTTCTTTCTTAGCAGAACGATTAGGCCGCCCTATCTGATGTACACTATATTTAGAAGTCCCTATTTGTGTGGCCGAACAAAGTCCATTATCAACATCTTGCTGAGACCATTTCTCAGTCTGCTGCATTTCTTTAGTTATAACACCATAACGACGATAACCATAGAAACTACCCATACTTTCACCTACACGTAAGATTGCTTCTGAGCCTCCTACCCAACCCATAAGTTCGATATCTTCATCATTTTTTCCCAAGTGAAGAATTTTATTCTTATTATAGTTCATATTTAAAGACATCTGCCAAGAAAAAGATTTAGAACGAATAGGATAGGCTGTAATCATCAAATCTAAACCTTGATTCTTTACTGAGCCGATGTTTTTATACTGACTTCTAAAACCTGTTGAATGTGGAACAGGGCAATCAAGTAATAAATTTATCGTCTTTTTATTATAGAACGATAAATCTATATTAACACGATTTTGAAATAGACCAAGTTCAAGACCAACATCCCACATTCCGGTTTTTTCCCATTTTAGATCCGGATTTTCTAGAGAACTTAAATACATATAGGGTGCACGCTTACCATCTAAAAGGAGTGTACCTGCTCCCGTGCGTGCTAAAGAGTTATAAGTTCCAATTTCAGAGTTACCTGTTAATCCATAGCTAGTATGGAATTTCATATTACTAATCCAGGTTAATGGCTTCATAAATTGTTCTTCTGATACAATCCATGCTAAACCTGTTGATGGGAAAAAAGCATATTTATTATTCTTTCCAAATTTGGAAGAGCCATCATAACGGCCTGTTGCTGTAATAGAATAACGATCTTTATATGTATATGCAAAACGAAGAAAATAGGAATTCATACGCCATTTATCTATATTAGATGATGGTGCTTGTGGATTTGTACCAACCCCCATATTCTTATCTTCATAAAAATCATTAGAAAAGCCCTCTGTAACAATACCGTTACTCCTTGTAGTTTGTTCTGTCCATGAAAGTCCGAACATTCCATTTAGACGATGATCTTCTATATTTTTTTGATAAGTGAGATATGTTTCTTCCTGCCAATAAAGTCTGTTTGTATGATAATATTCTGCACGACCATTAGGCATAGATATGTTGTTCAATGTAGTTGCCGCATAACGCCGTCTTTCTATACCATGCCAATCAATTCCATATTGTGTCTTCAGGTCTAATCCTGGTAAAATATGGAAGGTTAAAGCAGCATTACCAAAGATTTGTGTATTATAATACATACGTTTTTGCTGCTCTAAAATCATTATTGGGTTAGACATACCTTCAAATCCGAATTTGTCTGACATCTTTGAAGGTGAAGTTGAAGTCGTATAATTTCCTGTATCTGGTTCACGTAGAGGGAGCCATGGCAGCATTTCTATCATCGTTCGACGTGCTTCTTGTCCACCCCCATCAAAATCAGTGTATCTTCCCCACATATGATTCACTGCAATATTAACTCCAGTAGATAACCATTTGTAAGGATTTGCATCATAAGTTAATTTTCCACTTACACGCTTATTCCAAGTGTTTTTTAGCAATCCCTGATAATCTGAATAATTAAGGAAGGCTCCAACATTCGACTCCTTACTCCCTTGTTGAATATTAATTTGATGATTATGTGACAATGCATTTCTTGTCGCCTCAGATTGCCAATCTGTATCATACAAAGGATTTCCTTGAGTATCAAAATAACGATTGTCATTAAACCAATCCGTTCGATTTAGGGACCAATGCATTCCATTATAAGTATTTTCGTTTTCAAGCCCTTTCATAAATGCATCACACCACTCATGCGCATTCAGTGTTTTCATCTTACGTGCCATTGTACTAAGTCTCAAAGAACCTTGGTAACTTACTTTAGTACCAGTTTCACCTTTCAATCCTCGCTTCGTTGTTACCATTATAACACCATTCGCACCTCGAGCACCATAAATTGCTGTTGCAGATGCATCTTTCAATACTTCTATTGACTCTATATCATTAGGATTAACTAAAGCAAAATTCGTCATTACTACTCCATCAACTACATATAAAGGATCTGAGCTTGCGTTTATCGTTGAAATCCCTCGAATTATAACACGTGGTGCAGACGCTCCAAGATCTTCTGAATTAGAAAAAACAGTTACACCTGAAGCTTTTCCACGCAAATTATCAAGAGCAGAGAAGTTTTGATTCCTTATTAAATCTGTTCCCTTTGCTACCGAAATGGACCCAGTAACATCATTTTTCCTCATTGTACCATATCCTACTACGATAACTTCATCAAGAGATTCATTATCAGAAACTAAAGAGACTAGTAAGTTTGATTTCGAACCTAAAGTTAATACTCGGTCTTTATACCCAATATAGGATACTCGAATTTGTTCACCAGCTTTCGCAATGATAGAACATTTTCCATCAACATTAGTAGCACTACCTGTCTTATCTGTTAGAGAGACAACACTAGCACCAATAATTGGTTCACCTTTTTCGTCAACAACAGAAATCATGTACTTTTGTTGTTGTTGGACAGATGTAACATGAAGCCTATTTTCATGATTAGGAAAATCTTCTGCCTTTACAGAAGACAGACCTCCAAAATAAGCAAAAATGAAAGCTAACGAATATCTCGTTAATTTCATTACCTTTTCTTTTTGTTTAATCATAGGTTGATTGTTTAAGTGAATATTAATTAAGGAATAGAATTTTGAATGGTATTACAGAAACTATTATAAAAGAAATTGTATTAGATATTATCTAAGAACTATATAAACTTCGGATCAAGAAATCAAATTATATAATGAAAATTAGATTATAATTAAATATTATCGAAGGGATTACAATGCTGTATTCTTACTCTTATTTTCATATCTTAATAAAATATTAAATTTATCTAATAATCTCTCTATCTCTTCATCTTCCAACCTCTTTCATTTCCCTTCTTTTCTCGAAAATGAATAAGGAGCGTCACTCATTGTGCAACCTCGTGTGGTATTAGGTTGAGAAGATAGATTAAAAATAAGTTTTGCACCTTTCTTTATGTCACTGATCTTGAGATAATTTTTATCCCACGGCTGGCCATTCAGTGTCATTGAAGAAATGTATTTGTTTGCAGAAGAGTTTTGTGGTGCATCAATTGTTGTTGTATTCCCAGCTGGCATGTGCAACGTGATATGTTTAAAATAGGGTATTCCGATAGCATATTCACTACTTCCAGGACATACTGGATAGAATCCAAGGGCAGAGAATACATACCAAGCTGACGTTTGTCCATTGTCTTCATCGCCACAATATCCGTCGGGATTTGCTGTATATAACCGATCCATAATATTGCGAACATGCAACTGAGTCTTCCAAGGTTGCCCCGACCAATCATAGAGATAAGGCATGTGTTGAATCGGTTGATTGCCATGAGCGTAGTTCCCCATGTCCATAACTTGCATTTCTCGTATTTCATGAATCACTGATCCGTAATAACTATCGTCAAAGATTGGTGGAACAATAAACACAGAATCCAGCATCTGATTAAACACTTTATCCCCACCCATGAGGTTGATTAAGCCTTGAGGATCATGGAACACACACCAAGTCCAATGCCATGAGTTTCCCTCTGTAAATGCATCGCCCCATTTATAGGGTGAAAACGGTGACTGAAACTTACCATTTTGCAGTCTTCCTCGCATCATTTTAACCGACGAATCGAATACATTGCGATAGTTCATTGCACGCTTCTTGAATGGCGCAAGCTCTTTTTTAGGCTTACCCATGGCTTTACCCAGTTCATAAATACACCAATCATCATAGGCATACTCAAGTGTACGGGCTACATTTTCATTGATTTTTACGTCATAAGGCACATAGCCTAACCGATTATAATAATCAAATCCTTTTCGTCCTGAAGAACCAACTTTCGGATGAACTGCCGAAGCTCCATGCACCACTGCTTGCCAAAGTGTTTCTGCATCTCTCGTCTTCACGCCCGACAACCAGGCATCTGCCACAACAGAAGCAGAGTTATTGCCTACCATACAGTCACGATGGCCGGGCGACTGCCATTCAGGTAAAAAGCCTGACTCACGATAGGCATTGGCAAGACCTTGTTGGATTTGAGAATTAACTTCAGGGTAAAGCAAATTCAATAGAGGGAAAAGTGCACGGAAAGTATCCCAAAAGCCAGAGTCTGTATACATGTATCCTGGCAACACTTTACCGTTGTAGGGACTATAATGAATAACGTTGTTATTACCATCTCGCTCCCATAGCATACGTGGGAATAACAAACAACGATACAAACACGAATAGAAGGTACGCTTATGGTTGATGTTATCGTCGTTAACTTCTATTCGTCCAAGCACCTCATTCCATCGTTTTTGACCATGAGCTACGATATTTTCCATCGTTTTTCCAGCCATCTGAAGTTCGTTAAAATTCAAAAGCGCCTGGTCATAACTCACAAACGACGAGGCTACACTGGCGATAACTTGCTCACTTCTGTGCGAAGTCTTAAAACCAACAATACAACCACGCTTCACCTTTTCATTAGCTTTTAGTTGCTTTCCCTCAGAGTCGAGCATGTAAGCAATGGGATGATCAAACTGAATAACAAAGTAATTGCGGAAATTTTCAGGTACTCCTCCATTATTCTTTGTTGTATATCCCACTACCATATTTAATTCTGGAAGCACTGCAAGCTCTGATTTCTCGTCGAAAGCATCAATGACTACGCTGGCACTATCAGTCTTTGGATAAGTGAAACGCATCATACAAGCGCGCTCTGTCGGTGCGAGTTCGGCTCTAACATCATAGTCGGCAAGATACACTTCATAATAATAAGGCTTGACAACTTCACCCATGTGCGAGAACCATGAAGCACGTTTGTCTTCATCAAAGACTGGTTTTCCGGTCTCAGGCATAAGCGAAAATATACCATAGTCGTTTATCCACGGGCTCGGTTGATGGGTTTGCTTCAGTCCTCTGATTTTATGTGCAGTATAAACATACTGCCATCCATCGCCATTCTTTCCTGTTTGAGGTGTCCAAAAGTTCATTCCCCAAGGCAAAGCTATAGCAGGATAGGTGTTACCAGCAGACAATTCATAAGATGATTGTGTGCCAACAAGTGGATTGACAAACGACACATAATCGTTTGATGTAGTAGCAGACATTACGCCAAATGCATAAAAGAAGCCTGCCAACAACATAAATTTCTTAAAAACGTGCTTCATGATTCATGTATAAACTACTGACTATTGCTGACTTCATGATATGAATTACCACACCAATGAAGTCAATTTATGTCGTGAATACTTTGATTAATGCAAGCTATTTAACAGAGGTGCCTTCCCATCTGCAATCAATTTCATCACAAGTTCGGCAAAAAGTCCATTCTGCCATGCAAACCATGGACGTGTATAATGATTTGGGGCATTGACATTAAAGCTCTCATGCATAAAACCAGT
>CAUUQE010000119.1:0-7516 GCA_963547065.1 uncultured Prevotella sp.
CGCTATCGCCGACAAGACGCAATCGGTACGCCTTTCTGCGTTACAGTGGATCATGACACGTTGAACGACAATAAAATAACGCTGCGTTTTCGCGATTCAATGGAGCAAGAGCGTGTGGATATTTCGCAACTTCGTGGCATCATTGAGGATAAAGTGAGCATTACAAGTCTATTGAAGAAACTACAATAATGAAAAATAAGGTCATATTACATGTGTCGTTGCTGTTTGCAGTCGCATTATCGATGGCATCTTGCAGCGAAAACGATAACAAAGTGGAGGAGTTTGCCGACTGGCAAAATGTTAACGAAGCGTATTTTCAAAAGCTCTATACGGCTACTCAAGAGAAGATAAAGGGCGGAGATACGAGTTGGAAGATTATACGCAACTGGTCTACACCCGAAGATACAACTGCGTTTAAGGCATCGCCTACGGATCATATCATTGTGCACGTACTTAAGAAAAGTACGAGTACATCGGGGAGTCCTCTGTATTCCGATTCAGTGAAAGTGAATTATCGTGGAAGACTGGTGCCTTCTGTAAGTTATGCGGATGGTTATGTTTTCGACCAAACATATAGTGGTACCTACAATCCACGGACAGCTATGGCTGCGACAATCGCTGTGAAAAGTGTGGTTGATGGGTTTTCTACAGCGCTTCAGAATATGAAAATAGGCGACCGATGGGAGGTTTATATTCCTTATCAGTTGGGTTATCAAACTAAAACTTCGGGCACTGTACCGGCTTATTCCACGCTTATTTTCGACATGGCACTCATCAGTTTCTACCGCGCGGGAGTAGATGTACCGGATGTGAGTGCCAAGGCGAATAATTTATGGCATGAGGAGTAGGTGAGACAGGTAAGCACGTATACGTAATATAAACAAAATGTAAGTACATTATGTAAGAGTATATACTCTGCACGATGTGCTTTTTGTTTATTGTGTGCGGACACAATATCGTTGATTTATATCAAAAAAATAAGAATATAATATATATTTTCCGGTGAATTTCTTGTGTGTGTGCGTAAACAGTCATATCTTTGCATTGTCGAAAAGATAAAAGGCGACACCGATAGATATTAGAACTTGAGGAGAAAGAGGAGTTTGAGAGATAACACAATAGGTATTAATAAGGCAGAAAGATTAGGATAATAGTCAGACGTTAGAGAGAAATTAAGAGAGTTATTGTTAGGTGTTGAAAGTATTAGTAAGGCAAAAAGATCAGGATGAGAGAGAAAGGTGTTAGTTTAAGGTGTATGAAAAGATTGTAATAAGGATGACAAACACCGACGAGAGAAGTTCAATAGGTGAGAGACAGAATCAAGTTCTAAAGGTAAAAGTTTTTAGGTTTAAGTATGATGAAAAAGCCATGTCGCAGCATTAGCTGCACTGGCAATGTGGGTGGGGGTAAGAAAGAGTGTTCATGTGTGCCCCACTTTTTTAGAGAAAAGGTATAGAAAAATTACATTCAATGGCGATTCCAAGCAATTCGGAACCGCTTTTTTTGTGTTCTTATAATTGCGAAAGACGGATGTTAGGTTACTAAAAAAATAATAGACATACATACTATATAAATTAAAAGCAGTAACTTTGTACCATTCATAAAATATATGTTTTCGAGCAAAAATAGTGACAGATTATTGGTGCAGATTCGTGATGGAAAGCCCATGACGGGTGCCGAAAAGCTTAATCTTATTATCGGATTGAGTATTCCTTCGATGTTGGCACAGGTAACAAGTGTGCTGATGTTTTTCATTGATGCCTCTATGGTAGGCTCTTTGGGAACACAGGCATCGGCAGCAATCGGCTTGGTAGAGTCTTCTTCATGGCTATTCGGAAGCATTACAATGGCCACTTCTATGGGATTTTCCGTACAAGTAGCCCACTTTATCGGTGCAAATAACTTCGTTAAAGCCCGTGAAGTGTTTCGTCATGGCATTGTTTGTTCATTGCTGTTAAGTCTTGTGGTGGCCCTTATCGGCGTGCTTATTCATCATTCGCTGCCGTTCTGGCTCGGCGGAGGTGCTGACATTGCCCATGACGCTTCGCTATATTTTCTTATTGTTGCCCTTACCATTCCTTTTTTGCAGATAGGAAATCTGTCGTCATCCATGCTGAAGAGCACCGGTAATATGCGCATTCCGAGTGTTGTGAGCGTGCTTATGTGTGTGCTGGATGTCGTTTTTAACTTCTTGTTGATATTTCCTACGCGTGAAATATCGGTACTGGATTTCTCATTTACAATGCCCGGAGCTAACTTAGGTGTGGTAGGCGCCGCTCTCGGTACATCTTTTTCGTATATTCTCACGGCATTGCTGTTGGCATGGTTTGCCATGTGTCAGAGCAAGATACTTGCCCTTCGGCTCGACAAGGAACGCTTCCGATGGGTGTGGGATTATGTGCGTAATGCCTTTAAAATAGGTACCCCGATGGCTTTGCAGTCTATGCTGATGAGTGGAGCACAGATAGTCAGCACCATTATTGTGGCCCCTTTAGGCAACTATGCCATAGCCGCGAATACGTTTGCTATTACGGCCGAAAGCCTTTGTTATATGCCCGGCTACGGTATTGGCGATGCTGCAACCACGCTGGTAGGGCAGAGTTGCGGTGCCGGCAGGTACGACCTCTGTCGAAGTTTTGCCCGTATGACGGTGTTCCTCGGTATGGCTGTGATGGCTATAATGGGATTTATCATGTATATCTTTGCCCCCGAAATGATCGGAGTGCTTACTCCGGTAGAAGAAATACGTACGCTCGGCGTGCAAAGTCTGCGCATCGAAGCCTTTGCCGAGCCTTTCTTTGCTGCCTCGATCGTTGCCTACAGTGTTTGTGTAGGTGCCGGCGATGCGCTGAAACCTGCGTTGATAAATCTTGGTTCCATGTGGCTTGTACGCCTTACAATGGCCGCCGCACTCGCTCCCTGCTATGGTCTAAAGGGTGTATGGATCGCTATGGCGGCAGAACTTACTTTCCGTGGTTGCCTATTTTTATACAGATTATTCCGCGGTAATTGGCTTAAAATGCAGGTAACCTGACCGTTAGTTTGAGCAAGCGGCATTGATTGTCACAACCGGAGGAGCTGGTATCAGCCGGTCGGCGAGCATGTTGAAGCCTACAACCTTGCCTTGATAGAAGTCTATTAGGATAATCTTATATTCCAAGTTTACGTATCTTTGATATTCCCATTGCTCGGTTGTTTCTGTAAAACGCTTGTTATCGGGCGATCCCTTCATAATGGCACGCACTTCATCCTTGGTTTGTCCTAACTCTATTTTATCGAGAGTCTTACCCGACATCATGCCGGAAGTTACGCAAGAAGAAAAGGATAAGGCAATCGTCAGGACTATAAAGAAAGAAAAAATTTTAGTTTTCATCATCGTATTTTTTTAGTTTATTTATCGCAAAGATATACCGAAAATCTTTTGTTTGTACAGGGTTTTCCCTATAAATGTGTATAGAAATCCCTATGAGTTAGAGGAGCAGGTTTGAAAAATATTCTTATTTTCATGTAGTTTATCGCAGACGATTGCGTCTAATGTGTAGAATAACGAATAAGATAATATGGAATGGCAACGAATACAGCACAAGACAGATTTACTCTGTTGGTAAAAAAGCACAAGAGCACCATCTATACAGTGTGTTATATGTTCTCGAATAATCGTGACGAAGTGAACGACTTGTTCCAAGAGGTGCTGGTAAGACTGTGGAAAGGATTTGCCTCTTTCGGTGGCAGAAGTAATGTACGCACATGGATTTACCGTGTTAGCTTGAACACATGTATCTCGTTCGACCGTAAGAAAAGGCACATGCAGCCGGTTTCTTTGGACATGAATGTAGACCTATATGCTGATGATGACGCCGATACCCGCCAGATAAACCTGTTGCATAAGCGCATCGGAAAGCTGCAACCTTTCGATCGTGCCGTCGTTCTATTGTGGCTCGAAAGTATGAGTTATGAAGAAATAGCCGCTATAGTGGACATCAGCGTGAAGAATGTTTCGGTGCGTCTTTACCGTATCAAAGAACAATTAAAACGTATGTCTAACGATTAAATACAAGTTGAAATGATGGAAAACGAATTGGAAACCATGCGTCGACAAATGACGTTGTTAAAAGAGAAACTCGACAGACAGACAATCGTGACCGATAAAACGTTGCGCGAAATGGTGCGGGGGTTGCTTTCCAACGATGCAAGACACTCTGTCGTGTGGACTTTTGTGGCAGTTTTTACTACGCCGTTTGTGGTATTTATGCTTCGTAGCACCGGCTTTTCCATGGGATTGACCGTTGCTTTTGTAGCGATGATAGTATTGGGCATTGCCGACGGATACTATTTTCGACGGAGTTTGCATGCAGCTCAGGAGGGCACACTTTTAGAGGTTGGCCGAAGAATAGCTCTCATTCGTAAGCGGAACATGCAATTGCTTCCGTTGCGAATAGTGCTGTGGATAGGCTGGATTGTATGGCTCTTTGCGGAATGTTTGCCGCAGGTAGCCGAGTTTAGAGCATTGTGGGCAGGTGTTATTTGCTGTTTGCTGGGCGTCGGTATGGGTGTTTACATGACGTTAAGGTGGCAATACGGCTACCGTAGGTTGCAGCTGCAGATAGACGAGTTTTTGGAAACAGAGGAGTAGTGTGGGCTTGCTTGCGGAGTAAAGCAAGCGGCACAAAAATAACGTCAACGCCTGATGTGGCACAATGATGCAGCATCGGGCGTTGATATTATTACTCTACACGTTTCCCATATGCGTAAGTATGGAAAGTATCTTCAGCATAACCGTTGCCCAAGAGCTTAAAGCTATCGGGGTTGGCACCGTCTATTCGCCTGCCGAGATAGTACACATGGAACGTGTCTTTGGCGTAACCGTCGCCTATATTTTGAAAAGAATCGGAGTTAGACACGTCGATTTGTTCGCCCATGAAGTAGGCATGAAAGGTGTCGCGGGCATATCCGTCGCCCAGATCCTTAAAATTTTCGGCCCATGCGCCCTTCACCTTTTTGCCTCGGAATATCACGGTATTGCTCGTAATAATGTAGTTTATCGGGCCGTAATACTCGTCATAAGGCGGATAGTCGTCGGGATAAGGTTGATAGGCAGGCATCTTGAGTCGGAAAGACGCCGGATCTACGTATGCCAGAACTTGCCCGTTTAGGTAAACATTGAACCGGTCTTTGGCATAACCGTAACCTAATACCATGAATGTATGGGCATCTGCACCGCGTAAGGGGTAGTCGTGATAATAGGCAATGCCGCCTCTTACCGAATACTCTGAGATATAATTCTGGGCATAGGTACCCATAGCGATGCCGAGAAAAAGAACGACTATTGTCGTTAACCGACGGGAGTAACGGTAGGAAGAATTTGTTTTCATGTTCTTTAAGTGTTTGTTTAACAGTTTTACGGATGATGCAAATCGGGCTCTACGATAACGTCTTGTATGGCTTCATAACCCGATATGTCAGCTTTATTTTGAGTTTGTGTGGAAACAAGAATGACCGATATCATAAGATATATGGCACCGGTCATTCTCACGCATTAGGCCTTATCGGCAATTGCCTGCTTGATCAGGCCTTCCAATTCTTCGCAAAGCTCGGGATTATCTTTGAGCAATGTTTTCGTTGCATCGCGACCTTGTGCCAATTTAGAGCCGTTGTATGAGAACCAACTGCCACTCTTTTGAATGATATTGAACTCTACTCCGAGGTCTAAAAGCTCTCCCACTTTGCTTATTCCCTCACCGAAAGGTATCTCGAACTCGGCCTTTCGGAACGGTGGAGCTACCTTATTTTTCACTACTTTTACGCGAACGAGGTTGCCAATGATTTGATCTCCGTCTTTGAGGGATGTAACCTTGCGAATATCCAAGCGCACTGAAGCATAGAATTTCAATGCGTTTCCGCCCGTTGTTGTTTCGGGGCTGCCGAACATAACGCCAATCTTTTCGCGTAATTGATTAATGAATATGCATGTTGTATTGGTCTTGCTGATGGTTCCGGTGAGCTTTCTAAGCGCCTGACTCATCAGGCGTGCTTGTAATCCAACGGCACTGTCGCCCATATCTCCCTCTATTTCTTTCTTGGGAGTTAGTGCGGCTACCGAGTCTACAACTAATATGTCTATGGCCGAAGAGCGTATCAATTGGTCGGCTATTTCGAGTGCCTGTTCGCCGTTGTCGGGCTGCGAAATCCATAGATTATCTACGTCTACGCCGAGTTTTGCTGCATAGAAACGGTCGAAAGCATGTTCCGCATCGATGAAAGCGGCTATGCCTCCAGCCTTTTGGGCCTCTGCAATGGCGTGCAGAGCGAGCGTTGTTTTACCGGAAGACTCGGGGCCATAGATCTCTATGATGCGGCCTCGCGGGTAACCGCCTACACCAAGAGCGGCGTCAAGTCCTATGCTTCCCGTAGGAATAACTTCTACATTCTCTATCTGTTCATCGCCCATACGCATGATAGAACCCTTTCCGAAGTCCTTTTCAATCTTCGACATTGCTGCTTGGAGGGCCTTCAGTTTGCCTTCCTGCGTGCTATTGGCAGCGTTATCTTCTAATTCTTTTTTTACCATATCGTGAATAATTTAATAGCGTTGTGTATATTTATTGTGATTGTTTTGCCCTTTGAGGGTCGCTGTTTGTGCTTATAATTCTAGGTCTCCGTTGAATATTTCGTGCCAAGGCAGCCCCTGTTTGTTGAGTTGTTCCATAAACGGATCGGGATCGAAGTCCTCTACGTTCCACACGCCCGGTTTTTTCCAAAGACCTTTAAAGAACATCATGGCGCCGATCATGGCCGGTACACCGGTGGTATAGCTTACCCCTTGCATGCCTGTTTCTCTGTATGCGTCTTGATGTTTGCAGTTGTTGTAAACGTAGTAAGTCTGTTCTTTGCCGTCTTTCGTGCCACGTATGCGACATCCGATGCTGGTCTCGCCCTCGTAGTTGGCGCCCAAGTCTTGCGGATTCGGCAATACAGCCTTGAGAAACTGTAGAGGTACGATTTCCATACCGTTGTAGTTGATGGGCTTGATGCTTGCCATACCGATGCCTTGAATAACGCGTAAATAGGTTAGATACTCTTGCCCGAAGGTCATCCAGAACCGTGCTTGTCTGATAGAGGGGTAGTTTTTTACGAGACTTTCGAGCTCCTCGTGATGCATGAGGTAGCTTTCACGTGGGCCGATGTTGGGGTATGTCAGCGGTTTGTGTATTTCTAACGGCTCGGTTTCTATCCATTTGCCGTTTTTGTAGTACAGACCTTTTTGCGTTATTTCGCGAATATTGATTTCTGGATTAAAGTTTGTAGCGAACGATTTGTGGTGGTTACCGGCGTTACAGTCTACAATATCGAGGTATTGAATTTCATCGAAGTGATGCTTGGCGGCATATGCAGTGTAGACACCACTAACTCCCGGATCGAATCCACAGCCGAGTATGGCGGTCAGACCGGCTTCCTTGAAGCGATCTTTATAGGCCCATTGCCACGAATATTCGAAGTGTGCCTCGTCTTTAGGTTC
>CAUUQE010000120.1:0-7436 GCA_963547065.1 uncultured Prevotella sp.
TGCATCTATTGCTAAAAAGCCACTAAAACGTATGCCCCCCCCCCCCTTTACAACGTCTACACTTCAGCAAGAGGCAGCCCGTAAGCTCGGCTTCACGGTTTCGCAGACCATGATGGTAGCGCAACATCTTTACGAAAACGGTCGTATTACTTATATGCGTACCGACAGCGTAAACCTGTCTTCGTTAGCATTGAATACAAGCAAAACAGAAATTACACAGCTTTTTGGCACTGAATACAGCCATCCTCGTAACTATCATACTCGTGCAAAAGGAGCACAAGAGGCGCACGAAGCTATCCGTCCCACCTATATAAGCGAGACTTCGATAGAAGGAACGGCACAGGAACGCCGACTCTATGAGCTTATTTGGAAGCGCACAGCAGCCTCGCAGATGGCTGATGCAGAAATTGAAAAAACTACGGTTACCATTGACGTAAGCGGTGCCGACGAAAAATTTATTGCCAATGGAGAGGTGACGGTGTTCGACGGTTTCTTGAAAGTATACCGCGAATCTACCGACGAAGATGACAATAATCCGCAGGATGATTTTAGTCACATATTGCCTAAATTGGCAAAGGGCGATTGTCTCAACCGCCGTGAAATCATCTCAATCCAACGCTTTTCACAAGGTCCTATACGTTATACCGAAGCCAGTTTGGTACATAAATTAGAAGAACTCGGCATTGGTCGTCCGTCTACATATGCTCCCACGATCAGTACTATCCAGCAAAGAAAATACGTACAAAAAGGCGATAAGAAAGGTGAGGAGCGTGCTTATACCATCGACTCGCTTAAAGGAACGAAAATAACCACGCGTAACAAAAAGGAAATGACGGGTAATGAGAAAGGAAAACTCTTGCCTACAGATATAGGAACCGTGGTAAACGATTTTCTTATGAAGAACTTTCCAGAGATCATGGACTATAACTTTACGGCGAATGTAGAGGAAAAATTCGACCGCATAGCCGAAGGCAAAACCGAATGGAAAGATATGATGAGAAACTTCGATAAAGATTTCGAACCCATTGTAGATAAAGTGATGAATTCTCGCAGCGAGCATAAAGCGGGTGAACGCCTGCTTGGTACCGATCCCACAAGCGGTAAGCCCGTGTTCGTAAAGATAGGAAGATTTGGACCAGTGGTACAGATTGGTTCGGCTGATGACAACGACAAGCCACGTTTTTCGCAACTCCCATCTGCTAAAAGTATGGAATCCATAACGCTCGAAGAGGCGTTGGAATTGTTTAAACTGCCACGCACCATAGGCGAATTTGAGGGAACCCCAGTTATTATTGGTACTGGCCGATTCGGTCCTTATGTACTTCATAATAAGAAATATGTATCACTTCCTAAAGACGAAGACCCCATGAGTATGAGCTATGAAGCAGCAATAACACTGATAGAAGAAAAACGCAAGCAGGAAAAAACACGCCATATTAAGACTTTCAGTGAGGATATGAAAATGGAAGTGCTCAATGGTCGTTATGGCCCATATATCGCCTACAATGGAAAAAATTATCATCTACCGAAAGCATTGCATGCCAAAGCGGCCGAACTTACTTATGAACAATGTAAGGAAATTGTGGATACAACATCGGTAAAGGCACCGAAACGTAAATGAAGAGAATAATCATTATTGGCTATATGGGCTCAGGCAAGACGACCGTCGGAAGGGCATTGGCCAAGGAATTGAACCTGACGTTCTATGATCTTGACTGGTATATCGAGAGCAGGATGCACAAAACAGTAAAACAACTTTTCGATGAAACGGGCGAAGATGGCTTCAGAAAGATAGAACATAATATGCTCCATGAGGTCGCTGAGTTCGAAGATACGGTCATAAGCTGCGGGGGTGGCACACCTTGTTTCTTCGATAATATGGACTATATGAATCGTCAAGGCGAGACGGTTTACCTTAAAGCTACGCCCGAAGTACTTTATGGACACCTGAAGATGGGTAAAACAGTGCGTCCACTTTTGCTCAATAAAACAAGTGAAGAGATACAGGAATTCATCAATAGACAACTTACAATGCGTGAATGCCATTATACTAAGGCAAAACATACACTTGATGTCAATCTCTTGGATACCTATGAAAAGATACATCTCTCGGTAAATGGGGTAAAAAAACTACTCAAATTATAATAATAAAACTAATAACTTCTTATTTCTTTCATTCCCATTATGAAAAAATGGACCATCGAAGATTCAAAGGAACTCTATAACATAAACGGCTGGGGAACCTCGTATTTCGGCATTAACGATAAGGGCAATGTCTACGTTTCCCCCTGTAAAAACGATGTACAGATAGATTTACGTGAAGTTATGGATGAGCTTTCGCTACGCGATGTTACTCCTCCGATATTACTCCGCTTTCCCGATATTCTCGATAATCGTATCGAGAAAACATCAAGTTGCTTTAAAAGAGCTAAAGAAGAATATGATTTTAAGGGAGAGAATTTTATTATCTATCCTATTAAAGTAAACCAAATGCAACCTGTGGTAGAAGAGATTATCTCTCACGGACGTAAGTTCAATCTCGGTCTTGAAGCTGGTTCAAAACCCGAACTACACGCTGTAATTGCCGTACAGTGCCAGAGTGATTCGCTTATTATCTGCAACGGATATAAAGATCAGAGTTATATAGAATTGGCTCTATTGGCACAGAAGATGGGTAAACGGATTTTTATCGTGGTTGAAAAGCTCAACGAACTGGATATCATTGCCAAGGCGTCGAAGAAACTCAATGTAAAACCTAATCTCGGCATACGTATTAAACTGGCATCAAGTGGTTCGGGAAAGTGGGAAGACAGCGGGGGCGATGCCTCTAAATTCGGTCTAACGAGTTCGGAATTGCTTGAGGCATTGCACATTCTTGATGAGAAAGGACTGCACGACTCGCTGAAATTGATCCACTTCCACATAGGAAGCCAGATTACGAAGATACGCCGTATTCAGACTGCACTGCGCGAAGCAGCCCAATTCTATACCAATTTACATAAGATGGGATACAATGTTGACTTCGTTGATTGCGGCGGAGGATTGGGTGTGGACTATGACGGAACACGTTCATCACACAGCGAAAGTTCCGTCAACTACTCCATTCAAGAGTATGTAAACGACTGTATATACACCTTTGTCGATGCTGCCGATAAGAATGGAATACCCCATCCTAATATCATTACCGAGAGCGGAAGATCGTTAGCTGCCCATCACAGCGTGCTTATAATCGATGTGTTGGAAACCGCTTCGTTGCCAGAAATGCCCGAAGAGTTCGAAGCAAAAGAAACAGACCATCAGTTGGTGAAAGACCTGTACGAGATATGGGACAACTTGAACCCGCGCTCGATGATGGAAGACTGGCATGATGCCGAGCAAATACGTGAAGAAGCACTTGATCTCTTCAGCCACGGATTGGTAAACTTAAAGACAAGAGCAGAGATAGAGAGCATGTATTGGAGCGTTTGCCATGAGATCAACAGCATCGCAAAGTCGATAAAACATGTGCCGGATGAACTGAAGAACCTCGACAAATTGCTGGCTGACAAGTATTTCTGCAATTTTTCACTCTTTCAATCCCTACCTGATAGCTGGGCAATAGATCAGCTTTTTCCCATCGTACCGATACAACGACTCGATGAACGTCCTACACGTAATGCCACTTTACAGGATATTACATGCGACAGCGACGGGAAAATAAGTAACTTCGTAACCAATCGGAATGTGTCTCATGTACTACCTTTGCATATTTTACGGCGCAATGAGCCTTACTATCTGGGTGTTTTTCTAGTGGGAGCTTATCAGGAAATCCTCGGTGATATGCATAATCTCTTCGGAGATACCAATGCCGTTCATATTTCGGTGAAAGACGATAAGTATCATGTAGATCAGATATTTGACGGCGAAACTGTAGAAGAAGTGCTCGACTATGTACAGTATAATCCAAAAAAATTAGTACGTCAACTTGAAATTTGGGTAACCAAAAGTGTGAAACAAGGTAAAATCTCTCTTGAAGAAGGTAAGGAATTTCTCTCCAACTACCGCTCCGGACTTTACGGATACACTTATTTAGAGTAAGCTAACAGAAGCTTTTAATTCCACATCATGTAACATGTGGAAATGAAAGGGATCGCACTTATTTTATCCAAACAACAGAAAAGATTAAATTGGCACATTCCTGTCAATTCAATCTTTTTATCAAATTATTTCTGAAAAATAGTACTTTTTTTTAGGAAAATTCGACCCCATAACAGTATAACCTTGTCCTGATATGACAACACCTCGGCATACCTGCTCAATCATGGTGGTGTCTAATTTCATACTGAAAGCGGTGGCATCACACTTTATTCTACCTACCTGATCCCGTGAGCCACCCACCGAAATACGATTATATGTCGTTCCGCTACCATCTTGAAGAGGTGTATTTCAGCAGCAAACAAGTCTTCATGAGCATTCTTCTTGGCATCCTGATACCTTACAAATATCTTATCTCCCACTTCGGCCTTTGCTAAAACAAACCTTGAGGCTGCATCCGTAACCGCATAATACTGCTCTTTTCCTGTAGAGAATATCTGTCTGTCGGCAGCATCGGCAGCAAAATTTGTCTCGACAGTAAGAGCATTTTCCGATCCCGTGCCGTAACACTTTACTCACCTATCTCACATTAAGTGTCTCCTTATTGACATTACTACTCACCATATAAACACGTCTGTCGAACTTCAACACAAGCTATACACTTTCACTAAATTCATAACACAAATAATTTTATTTTTTCCTAAGTTCCAAAAATTGATAGAGTCCTTGACGGACAGAACGCAAACCAAACTGCTCTGTATGGATATCTTCGAACTTCATCCACATACATTCGGCAGCATCATCACCAGCTTGCAGCTCCGATGTATCAGCCACCTCGCAAAGATAAAACATATCAAGCGTAGGAATATCCATATCGCTATAGCGATATTTATTAGGCAAACTGAACAAATATTTTGCACTCGTAACCTCAAGACCTGTCTCTTCTCTTACCTCTCTCCGCATACTTTCTTCGCTTGTCTCGCCCACATCGGCAAAACCGCCCGGCAAGTCATACGTACCTTTTGCAGGCTCATTCTTCCGAAGTTCCACAAGGAGTTCTCCCCTACTGTTCAGGATAAAGGCAACATTAGCTGCACCCGGATTGAGAAAAAACTCGAAACCACAGTTATTGCACTTCTTGCTTTTCTCGGTAGACACTTCAAAATGATGGCTTCCACATGCCGGACAATACTTAAATTTTTCTAATAGATCCATGACAGGTTTCTGTTTTTATAATGATAAAAATAACGCGAACAAGCATTATAGAGTCTTATTTCAAATTGCCAAAGGGTAGCCTTTCTAATGCAAAGATACATCTTTTTGCGAATATTCGGATAAAAACAGCCTTTCATTATATAAAAGCAACTCCGAAAAACATACCTATTTCAAAGAGTGGATCTCCATCTTCGCTTATCTTTAATGTAGCATATTTTCGACAGAACATTGCCGTCGCCTCAATACACCATATATCTAATTTCAACAAACGTGCCCTCTGTCTCGACTATGCCTGCTGTCTAATCCGCTTACATTGCCTATCTAATTTTCTATTTCATCTTACTTTCATTCCTGTTATCAACATCCCGTTTTGGTCAGATTATATGAATATTTCCTGATTTCTGCATTTTTCACAACAAATTACACTATCTTTGCGCCCGAAATAACAATAAACTAACGAGAAAACAAAAATGAAGTTATCAAGACTATCCGTAGTTCTCTGCTTGTCAGTGCTGACACTTACCGTCGACGCACAGCGTACTTTCGATACAAATATATGGAATGGGAAAGCTCCATACGATACTGGTTTCAACAACGATACGCCCAAAATGAAAGTATTCCTGCCAGATGCAAAGAAAGCAACGGGGCGTGCTGTGGTCATTTGCCCGGGCGGAGGATACGAGGGTATAGCCATGGCACAAGAGGGAACCGAGTGGTCTTCGTTCTTCAATAATATGGGAATAGCCGCAATAGTGCTCAAGTACCGGCTGCCGCACGGCGTAACTATGGCTCCTATCAGCGATGCCGAACAGGCTATCAAATTGGTGAAACAAAATGCAGTTGCATGGCATATCAACCCCAACGATGTGGGTATAATGGGCTCTTCCGCGGGTGGTCACCTCGCATCCACGATTGCCACCCATAGCACAGGCGATGCCAAGCCCGCCTTTCAGATACTATTTTATCCAGTAATTACCATGCAATCGGGCTTTACACATCAAGGATCACACGACCAGCTTTTGGGAAAAAACGCAAAAAAGAAAGATGAAAATTTCTATAGCAACGATATGCAGGTGACACGTAAGACTCCTCGGGCATTCATAGCCTTATCAGATGATGACCACATAGTGCAGCCCATCAACGGTGTAAACTACTATATTGAACTATATCGCCACGATGTACCGGCATCGCTCCACGTATATCCCTCCGGTGGACATGGTTATGGCATAAAAAACTCATTCAAATACCACGTCGAAATGCTACTTGATCTGAAATCATGGTTACAGAATTTTTAAGAAAACAATATATCCAAACTTACTCTCTCCTTTTGTCTTGAGCCAGAAAAATGCTCATTTAAAAACAAAAGAGATTATCAAGAAGAACTTCGAGAAACGGGCCCGCCAATCTTTATAGATAGCAATTTCATGGAGAGAAAAGGCTTCTATATCGTTCATATAAGAAAGATACTCCTGCAAGTTGTTATTCTTTAACCAGTTTTACGCATAGGCCCGACTTTATAGGAATGGTCTCTAATTGCGCCGAGTGCCTGCTTATCTTCAGTTTCACCATACATGCAGCAGTGTTCAGCGATTTATTTTGGTCGAATATAAAGTTGCCGATGCTATAATAAATCATACTGTTTTTATAGGTTTCTACTGTCTGTAAAGTATGTGTATGGTGGCATATCATGCAGTCGGCACCAGCATCTATGATGCGCCGGGCTTCTATCTTTTGCTGCAAAGTGGGAGAAACAGTGTGCTCTATGCCCCAGTGTAGGCTTACTATAATATAGCAATCGGGATCTTGTTTTCTTAAATCGGCAATACGAAACAGCAGAGAGTCCATATCTTCTTGACTTACGCACGGCAGATCTGGCAGATATGCATAGTTTTCAAGTGGTAGCCTCAACGATGCCAAAACATATACCTTTCGCGGTTTTGTTGCAATACAAACGGGTTGGGACGCCTCTTTCATGTTCTTACCCGCACCGATCGGCACCATTCCTTCGGCAATAACATTCTGCCAAGTGTCCATCAAGCCGCGGCGTCCTTGGTCTATACTGTGATTGTTTGCAAGGTTTAAATGCGTAAAACCATACTCGCGAAGCAAACCGAGCCACTTAGGTTCGGCACGAAAGATAAATCTTT